>NZ_KB897852.1:0-56323 GCF_000377185.1 Rhizobium sp. 42MFCr.1 | reverse complement strand
GGAGTGGCGCTTTGCCCGTAGCCCGGATAATCCGGCGCGACGACATGGTACCGGTCTGCAAGAAGCGGAATCAGATTCCGGAACATATGAGACGATGTGGGAAAGCCATGAAGCAGCAGCACGACCGGAGCGTCGGCCGGACCGGCTTCCCGGTAGAAGATATCGAGGCCATCGATCTTTGCAGTTCGGTAGTGGATGGGAACCGGAGCCTCGCGAACATCTGTCGTGGCCTGCGCGGGACACGCTGACACAACTGTTGCGGCAATCATGCTGGCGGCTGCCAGCATCAGACACATAATCAAGCTACGCATGATGGTCTCCCATAAGTCGAGATAAAACTAAAACTGGCTTTTTATCGGCTGCTTGCGCCGCTGCGATCAGCGGCCCGCAGGCAGATCCGATATACAAAACCCCATAGCTCAGAGAATGCCGACCGCGGGTTCCTGCATGAGAGGCTTTCGTACGCCTGACGGCACCCGAAACCCTAAACCACGTCGGCCGTAGGGACCAGCTTGGCCGTGGCCCGAAAGCAGACGTCGCCAGCGACAGGGGCGGACGACTTCATTGCGCCGCCACAGCGGCCATCCTGACAAAGATGCGGTCGCCATAAAAGTATCGGTCCGAAATCGGGCCACCCTGTCCGCAATGGCTTCGACGCTTTGCCCTTTCAGTTCAGGCAGGCGGGCAAGGTATCGCATTCATCTTGCCACCTCGCATATCCTTTATCGAATCCCCCATTTTGAATTCGTCCTGCGAACCTATGTCTGGCAGGACTATGATCTGGCGCCAGACTTCCTGAGTTTCTGGCCTTCTGGCAGAACCTCCTGGAGGGCCACTTGCATTCGGTTCGCTACCCCCATAGGCGGCTGATAGGGCCAAACGAATGGCGGGGGGTTGAAGGCGACTTCAAGCTGCATTGAGGAATGCCATAATTTTTTTGGCAGGGTTCTTGAAACTGAATTCGTCAAAAACCAGATCGATTGCGACCAGCCGCTGGAACAGGGCTGGCCTCGCTGGGAGCGCTATCTTTTCAGCGCTCCATACCATGTTGCTTCAAGGAGGATATGGCTATGGCAACATCTTACGACTATACACCGCTCTTTCGTTCGAGCATCGGCTTCGACCGGGTCTTCAATCTCTTGGAAAACGCACAGCGTGGGCGCTCGGTTAGCGACTGGCCGCCCTATGACATTGCCAAGACGGGCGCCGACAGCTACCGGATCTCCATTGCGGTTGCGGGCTTCGCCGAGGGCGACCTGGACATCACATTCCAGACCAATCTACTCACCGTTATAGGCAAAAAGCAGGAATCTTCGTCGGAAGCTTATCTTCACCGAGGCATTGCCAGCCGGCCGTTCGAACATCGTTTCGAGCTTGCCGACCATGTCAGGGTGGCCGCATCCGAATTGAACAATGGTCTGCTGACGATCGATCTCGTTCGCGAAATCCCCGAAGCATTGAAACCGCGGAAGATCAACATTCAAAGCGCCTCGGCTCTCGGACGACCGGACGGGGCGCCACAGATCGACGCGCAGAGCGCCGCCGTGTGATTAAAATCCATCGAAATGGGCGCCGTTTCGAGGGCGCCCATGGACAAACCGGATTGGAAAGGAGCGCGCGATGAAACCCGATCTGTTCCATAAGCCTCATAAACTTTTGTGAGCTGCGTTCGGCTCCTGGTCAGACGGTCAATTGAGGTGCCAGATCGCAAAATTCAGAACCGCAGCGAAGGAGACCCAGGCCGCGAGCGGTACGAGGCAAAGGGCCGCCATCTTGTCAACGCGCCAAGCACACCCGATCGTCGCGAGAATAAATCCGCACTGCACAATGATATTAACCAAGCCAGTGATTGGGCTTTGTAGGGCAAAGAACATCCAAGACCACAATGCGTTCAGGGTGAGCTGAATGAAAAAAACGGTCAAGGCCGAAGACCTGCCCGGCGTTTTCGCAGGCATGCTTAGGAGCTTCCAGGCAGAATAAGCCATGAGAATGTAAAGCGCTGTCCAAACTGGAGCAAACACCCAGTTTGGAGGATTGAACGTCGGCTTCTCTAGCGTCGAATACCAACTTTCGATGTTCGGATAGGTCGCCAACTGGCCCAGAACGGACGTCGCAGCGACGGGCAGGATAGCAAGCAAGAGTGTTCGGATCCACGTCTTGTTTTGGTTTGAAGTTCTTTGCAGCATTCGTCTTTCTCTCTCACTCTTTATTCGTAACGCCACCGAACGTTGTTGCATCAATGCGGACACCTGGCCGGTGTTGATGAGTCTGCCGAAGTGGCGGCTACTCAAGCGTTATGTTGCTCCTGCTACGCCTAACCCCGAGGGAGGACGCGGGCATCTCCGCCACCCCCGCAGACACTCATCTTAACCCGGAAAATCATGCTTAAATTCTCGTGGGCGTGTACCTGAGTGCCGCGCAGCAGTTATTCCTTTTCGCGCTGTCCGCCCTCGCAGGCCCGGAGGTTTCAGTCAGGATCGCCCTGGCAGGAACCAGTGCATGGTCACCAGATAGCCGGTGGTGGCGGAGGTGGCTGTGATCACCATCCCCCAGAGCATATCGACGAGGCTGACCTGCAGCGACCATCCCTTCAGCGTCGCGAGGTTCGTCATGTCGTAGGTGCCGAAGGCGACGAGGCCGAGGATGGCGCCGGAGAGGAGTGCGGTGGTCCAGTTTCCGGCGTTCAGGGCCGGAACGACGGCGAAATAGACGATCCCAGCCACGTAGAGCAGGTAGAAGGCCGCGGCGGCGGCGAAATTCGGCTGCGCCAGCAGAAGCTCGCCGATGCGGCTGCGATAGTAAGTGGGCGAGATGCGCGTCAGCCAGAGGAAGTCGAGGCCGAGAAAGACGAGCGCTGTTGCCAGATACGGAATCAGGTAGGTCATACGGGTTCACGCTCCCGAGTGTCGATCATATGCCGAGCACCGGCTGGACCAAGCGCACCAGCCAGCTTCTGAACTTCAGCGGCGCGTCAGTAACGGCAAGGCAGATGCAATCTTCATCGGGGGTTGCCACAGGCTGATGCTGTACGCTGGCATCGGCCTCGTCCAGGTCGCCGCGCGCAAACAGTTTTTCGCCATCATGGAAGCTGCCGCTGAGGACGAGCGTGAGTTCCCGGCCGCCGTGGCCGTGCTCGGGCACCGGCTTGCCGGCCGGTATCCGCAGGAGCCGTACCATCCTCGTTCCGTCATCGGTCCTGATCGGAATATGGTAGGCACCGCGCCCGAGCGATTTCCATTTCAGCGTTTCGACATCACCCCCGACATAGGAGCGAAGTGGTTCAGGCAGGACCGGCGACGCGACACGAGCCGGCGCGGCCGGGCGTGCGGCTGCAGGCGCGGGGCGGGCCGGCGCAGCCTCGTGCAGAATGCGTTGCCGCAACTGCTCGAACGACGTTGCCATCGCCGGCTCGGGCGCAATCTCCTCGAGCAACTGGCCGCCTGCCTCCTCCATCAGCGAAAGCCGCTTGCGGCAATCGGGGCAGAGCGCCAGATGCGTTGCGACCGCGAGCCGCCAGCCTTCCTCCAGCGTGCCGGCAGCGTAGGCGAGCAGAAGTTCGTCGCTGACATGGTGACGGATCGTCATTGTCCGTCCTCCAGTGCGGTGCGCAGCTTGGCGAAGGCGAGCCGGATGCGGGACTTAACCGTGCCGAGCGGCAGGTTGAGCCTCTCGGCGATCGAGCTGTGCGAACAATCGTTGAAAAAGGAAAGGCGAAGCAGTTCGAGCTGCTCCTGCGGCAGCACCGCCATGGCGTTGCGCAGCCGCTCCGCCTCCTGCCTTTCCTCCACGGCGGCGTCCGCCGGCGGGCTGTCGTCCTGCACGAAAGCGGGGTCATTCGGATCGAAATCCGGCCGCCGGGTTTTTCTGTACGCATCGATCCGAAGGTTGCGGGCGATGGTGAAGATCCAAGTCGAGACGTTTCCGCGGCCCGGCTCGAACTGCGCGGCCTTGTTCCAGACCGCAATCATGGTTTCCTGCATCAGTTCCTCGGCAACACTGCCGTCGCGGGCCAAACGGACCATATAGGCCTTGATACGTGGGCCGTAGTGGCGAAAGAGAGCCTCGAAGGCCGCCATGTCCCGATCGCGGCCGACCGCTTCGAGCAGCGCGCGGGCTTCGTCCTTTGTCAGTTCCCTGGCGGTCTCGCTCATCCATGCACGCTTCATATTGACCCGAAGTCCTGCCGCGGAATCGCCCCGGGGCTTCTGGATCGGGATGTCGGGGCACGCGGGCGCCGGTATGGGGACTGCAATCGTCATGCAGGTCGATACGGCGGCGATTGTGTGCCGGATCACCATTGTTCAAAAATCTGCGCCGGTATCAATCCGGTTGTGCGTTTCCCTCGTATCCAAGGGCAAAACTATTGCTAATGGAAAGGGTTATAATGCGCGTCGACCGAGATCATGGCGACGGTCCGCCCCGCCGGCGGGTGGCCGTGATTGGCGCGGGCATATCCGGAATGGCCGCTGCCTGGCTCATCGGCCGCAGCATGGACGTCGTGCTCTATGAGGCGGCCGACAGGCCGGGCGGCCATGCCAACACGGTATCAGCGCCCTCACGCTCCGGCCCGATCCCGGTCGATACCGGGTTCATCGTCTACAACGACCGCAACTATCCGAACCTCGTGGCCCTGTTCGAGCATCTAGCGGTGCCGACCCAGACCTCGGACATGTCGTTTGCGGCATCGCTCGATGGCGGTGCGTTCGAATATTCCGGCGCGGGGATCGGCGGCTTGCTTGGCCAGCCTGGTAACGTATTTCGACTGCGCTTCTGGCGCATGCTGTCCGATACGCTGCGCTTCTATCGCGAGGCGCCGGCTGCGCTCGGTCGCGAGGAACTGGCGTCGATGACGCTCGGCCAGTACCTTGACGAAAACCACTACAGTCCCGCCTTCGTCGCCGATCACCTCCTGCCGATGGGGGCGGCGATCTGGTCAGCCACGGCAAGGCGGATGCGCGACTATCCCCTCCATGCGTTCATCCGCTTCTTCGAAAGCCACGGCCTGCTTGCCATTTCGGACCGGCCGCGCTGGCGCACGGTGACCGGCGGCAGCCGCGAGTATGTCACCCGGCTGCTTGCGGACTTTTCCGGGGAAATCCGCCTGCGTAGCGCCGTCCGCGAGATCCGCCGCGAGATGGGCTCTGTGTCGGTGACCGACTGGCGCGGCAACCGCGATGTATATACCGACGTCGTGATCGCGACCCATGCCGATTGCGCGCTCGCCATGCTCGCCGATCCCCTCGGGCAGGAGCGGGAGTTGCTGGGTGCGATTGGCTATACGGCCAATACCGCCGTGCTGCACACCGACGAGCGGCTGATGCCGAGGCGCAGAGAGGTCTGGTCGAGCTGGAACTACATCGGCGAGCCGGAACGGGACGGCGAACGGCCGCTCTGCGTCACCTACTGGATGAATCGGCTTCAGGGTATTGATCCGGCCACGCCGCTGTTTGTTACGCTCAATCCTCGCCGCGACATCCCCGAGGAGCGGATCATCGCCGAGGTCGACTACGAGCATCCCCTGTTCGACCCGGCGGCGCTTGCGGCGCAGAAGGAACTCTGGCGCCTGCAGGGGCGCGATGGCGTGTGGTTCTGCGGCGCTCATTTCGGCAGCGGCTTTCATGAGGACGGCCTGCAATCAGGGCTTTCGGTCGCCGAGGCGATCTGCGGCCAGCGTCGACCCTGGTCTGTCGAAAATGAGTCCGGCCGCATCCCTTCCACCACCAGTCTTGCGATGGCGCAATGACAGTCGGCTCGACCCTCTATGTCGGTGCAGTGACGCACGCGCGGCATCGGCCACGCCGACATCGACTGCGCTATCGCGTGTTTTCCGTGCTGCTGGATCTCGACGAGCTGCCGACGCTGGACCGCAGGCTGCGGCTGTTCGGTCATAATCGCCGGGCGCTGTATTCCTTCCAGGATGCCGACCACGGCGACGGGACGCCCGGCGGGCTGCGTGCCTGGGTCGAACGCCAGCTCATCGACGCCGCTATCGATGTCGACGGCATCCGCATCCGTCTGCTCTGCTATCCGCGTATCTTCGGCTTCGTGTTCAATCCGTTGACGGTCTACTTCTGCAGCGGGTCGGATGGCGCGGTGCGGGCCGTCCTCTACGAGGTCTGCAACACTTTCCGCGAGCGGCATACCTATGTGATCCCTGTCGCGAACCCGGGAGATGGCACCATCCGGCAGTCCTGCGCCAAGGAACTCTATGTCTCGCCGTTCGTGCCGATGGATTGCTGCTACGATTTTTGCATTGAGCCACCGGGCGAGCGCGTGACGGTCGCAATCAATGAACGTGACGGTCAGGGGCCGCTGCTGGTCGCCACCTTCTCCGGGAAGCGGGTCGAGCTATCCGATCGCCGGCTGCTTTTCATGCTCTTCAAGTATCCGCTGATGACGCTGAAGGTCATGGGGGGCATTCACTGGGAGGCGCTGCGGCTCTGGATGAAGGGCGTGCCCGTCCATCGCCATCAACCTGCCGATATTCTCGTCGCCACCACCATCGTTTCCCGCAATCCATCGGAAGAACAACAGCATGAGCCAGGCTGAACAAGAGGCCCCGACTTTCCTTGCGCCGCGCCGGTCGCTCTGGCAGCAGATTGTGTGTCGTTGGGCCGATGGCATCGAGCGCGGGCGTGTCCTGGTTCAGTTTCCCTGCGGCGGGGAGCACGTGGCGGTCGGTGGGGGGGCCGGCCCCTCGGCTGCCATCCGGTTCAACAATGCGCGACCGTTCTGGCGTCTTCTGACAGGCGGCAGCCTTGGCTTTTCGCGCGCCTATCTCGACGGCGACTGGGATTCGCCGGATCTGGGGGCGGTCATGGAGCTGGCGATCGCCAATGAGCCGGCGTTGCGGCCGGTCCTTGCGTCCTCGCCGCTGATCGGGAAGCTTGCCTATCTGCGCCATCGGCTGCGGCGCAACTCGCGCGCCGGCAGCCGTCGCAACATCGCCTTCCACTACGATCTCGGCAACGCGTTCTACGGCGCCTGGCTCGACGAGACGATGACCTATTCCGCGGCTGTCTTCGAACATGAGGCGCAGCCACTGCCCGAGGCCCAACTGGCGAAGTATGACCGGATCCTGAAAGCCCTTCGGATCGGTCCGGAGGACCATGTGCTCGAGATCGGCTGCGGATGGGGCGGGTTCATGGAACACGCCGTGTCGCGCACCGGTTGCCGTGTCACCGGACTGACGCTGTCAGCGGAGCAGGCGCAGCATGCGCGGGAGCGAATCGCGGCCGCGGGTCTGTCCAACCGGGCGGAGGTGCGGCTACAGGACTATCGCGATTGCGGGGGACGTTTCACCAAGGTCGTCTCGATCGAGATGTTCGAGGCGGTCGGCGAGGAGAACTGGCGGCTCTACTTCGATCGCCTGCGCGAATTGCTGGCGCGGGGCGGTCAGGCGATGATCCAGGTCATCACCATCGACGACACGCGCTTCGAACACTACCGGCGCAATGCCGACTTCATCCAGACTCACATCTTCCCCGGCGGCATGCTGCCGTCGCCGACGATCTTCAGGGAAAGGGCGGTTGCGTCCGGCCTGGCGGTTATCGATTCATTCTCCTTCGGTCGCGACTACGAGAAGACACTCTTGCACTGGGAGCGCGCATTCGTCGAGAACTGGACGGCGATACGCCCGCTCGGCTTCGACGAACGCTTCTTTCGGATGTGGCGGTACTACCTGCACTACTGCGCTGCAGGGTTTCGTACCGGCAGGACCGGCGTCTACCAGTTCCGCCTGGAGAGGCCGTGACGTCACGCGTCGTTGCGGAGCATGCGCCGGGTGAGCGCGAATCGCAGGCGCGGAGGCAGCGCCTGCAAGAGCTTCATCGCCACCTTCATCTTCCATGGAAAGGCAATTTCGAAGCTTCCCCTGTCGAGCCCCCTCAGGATATGGCCCGCCGCTTCCTCCGACGAGATCAGGAAAGGCATGGGAAAGTCGTTCCTTTGCGTCAGCGGCGTGTCGACAAAGCCGGGGTTGATGACTGTCATCCGCACGCCGTGACGCTCGAGTTCAGGATAGAGTGCTTCGCACATGTTGATCAGCGCCGCCTTCGTCGCGCCGTAGCCGGCAGCACCGGGTAGGCCGGTATAGCCTGCGACCGATGCCATGACGGCGATCTGGCCGGACCGGCGCGCACTCATCCGTGGCATCGCCGCCTGCAGGCAGTTGACGGTGCCCATGATGTTGAGCGCGACCATTTCGCCGATTTCTCCGGCGTCGAAACTTGTAAGCGTCTCGCGCCGGTAAGTTCCTGCGCCGAAGACGGCGAGGGAGACAGGTGCCAGATTTGCCTCGATCGCGGCGAGAGCCTCCCCAGTCGCCTTGCGGTCGGTGACGTCGAGCGGATAGGGATGGATGATGCCGGGCAGCACGGCGGCGAGTTTTTCGAGCGCGGCCGCGTTGCGCGCGCTGGCAGCGACCCTCCACCCGCTCTGCGCCATCCTGATGGCAAGCGACCGGCCGATGCCCGAGCTTGCTCCGGTAATCCAGGCCACCTTGCGCGGGCTGTCCTTGCGGTTCGGTTGGTTGTTGCTGACCAATTTGAGCCTCGCGTTCATGTCGATCCTCCTCGACTAGGGGGCGGGAGCGCTTTCGGATCCGCCGGGGCGGCTTCGTGTTCATCTGTCCTTCCCGATCCGGCGCAGCAGTTCCGCCTGCGCCACCCTGTCGAGCGGAAAGCGCGCATCAGCCAGATCGCCGCGAGCTTCGGGACGATCGGCAGCCAGGAATACAGCACTGCAATCGCGTCCGACGAACTCCCTGAGCCTCCGCCTGCAGAGCGAGCAGGAAAGACCAGCCCTACCGCGGCTGCGAGCGACAGCTTCGTTGCAAGGCTCCATGCCGCAAAATAGAGGCCGGAGCGCTGCGCGCCGGAGCGAGCGGTGTCGTGATCGATCACGTCGGCCTGGATAGATGGCGGAAGGGCCAGGTCGAAACCGAGCAAAAGGCCTGTCAGCAAGCAGATGACGCCGAACGCGCTCACGTCGCCGCGGCCGAGAAAACCCGACAAGGCGAAGATCGGACAGGTCGCCAACATCGCGCCGCACCATGCGCGGTGCTTGCCGAAGCGGCTGGCGGCCCTCGCCCCCAGCGGGACGCCGAGCACCGCGCAGGCGAAATAGACGAGAAGCAGCGGCCCGCGCCAGTCCGGCGCACCCAGCCGGTCGGATACGAAATAGAGGAACAGGGTGGCCGGATGCCTTGGCAAATCCGTTGAGCAGGAAAGCGGCGATCAGCCGGAGAAACGGCCGGTTTGCGGCCATGAAGGCCGCTCCCTCGAAGAGGCCGAGCTCTCTCGACGAGCGGTTCTTTGGTTCTGGTACAAGCGCTACGGTTGCGAGACCCGATATCGGCAGCAGGATAGCGACAAGGATCGCCATTGCCTGAAGCCCGCGCATCCCTTCTCTTTCTGTCAGCCCTATCGAGAAGGGCAGGCTCGTGGCAAGCAGGATCCCGATCAGCGTGGCGCCCTCGCGGAAGGCGGAGTTGCGCGTGCGCTCCGAGTAGTCGCCGGACAGTTCAGCGCCCCAGGCGGTGTAGGGCAGGGGCGTCCACGTGAAGCCAATCGAGACAAGCGCGGCCCAAAAGGCGAGACAGCCAAGGCCCGCCTCGACGGGGGACCAGAAGAGCATGAACGCAGACCCTGCCGTAAGCGGCAGCGAGGCGAGGAAGAAGCCGCGTCGGCGACCACCGCGCCCGCGCCATCGGTCCGCAAGCCAGGCGAACACGGGATCGGTGGCTGCGTCGAAGAGACGGATGGTGAGGAGAACCGTGCCGACGGCCGCTACCGACAGTCCGATCGATTCCGAATAGAACGTCGGTACGATGACGTAGAGCGGCAGGGCCAGTGCCACCAGCGGCAGGGCGGGATGGGCATGGCGATATAGACGAGGGCTCGTGCGCGGGGCGCCGTTCCACGCCTGTCTTCACTGAGGCCCCGTGCTCCCCACATCGCTCAGCGCCTCCTGAATTCCACGCGCGTCCATGCGACCGGCAAGCCGAATTTCGTGACGTAGGCGGAATTGAGCACCGTTCCGTCGTTTTTCAGCGTCATCGTGTCGTGGAAACGGACCTTGTTCCTCCGGTTGGCCGCATCGAGGTAGACGAGGTAGGTGAAACGCGCCACGTTGCCGTCGATCTTGACCAGCGTCTCGCCGACCACGTCCTCGCGCGTGCCGCGGTACCTGTCGGCTCCGGTCTTCACGAAGCGCCAGGTCTTGTGGTCCCGGGTGCCGTCGTCAAATGTGAAGTCTTCCCTGAGCGTCAGCGTGCGCCCGTCCCATTTTCCGTGGAGCGCGACGGTGAACCTCCGTTGCAGGCCGGTGATGGCGCGAAAGCTGCCCTCGGCTACGGTCCTGCCGGTAAAGAAATCCTCGAACGAGAAGCCGCGTGCCTGTGCCGGCACAATCGCCAAGGTCATGTTCATGGCCGCGACGACGAGGAATGCTGCAAACAGGCGCATGCTTCATTCTCCTGGGGATCCTGTAGTCGCAATGTGTAGCCCCGGACAACCGCCCCCCTGGTCTGAGCCGTGGCCATTACCAGTCTCGAGGCGCTCACAGCCGTGGCCCGATGCGCGCCGTACCGGCCTTGCCATCATTGCGGATCCCTTTCAGCCGCTTGTTTCGATGCGGTAGAGATCGAAGCACATGGGTGTGCCGCCATACCAACTGCGGAACCTCTGGCAGAGGCGGTCGGCTTGAATCCACCAGTTGCCGGTGTCGTTCGGTTTGGCGAAGCGGCCAAGGCCGAGCGCCTCGCCGCGGCCGTCCTCCCAGTATTTGAGCGGAAACTCGCCACCAAACGGCACGGCGAGGAAGATCCGCCGACCTACGATTCCGTCTCTTATGTCCTGGGCCGTGCAGCGCTCTGCAGCAGCCTGCGAAGACGTCACCCCGAGCACGTCAGCGATCATGGTGGTTATTAAACGCATAATACGTCCTTAATCGCGCTGCGCTCTATATGTTCATTACGATCGGGAGGTTCTTTTGGATCAGCTTGCCGGTCCGGCGATGTTACTTGGGGCCTAATGTCTGCTCCAAACCCGCCCGGCTCCAATGCGGCTTGGGACGTTGTGCGCGGTTGCCCAGTATCTGTCATACCAACTCGAGACCCGTACGCCAGCGAAGGGCAGCCATGGCGTACTCGCTCCCCAAAAGCCGCAAGTCGGTTGCCGGAGACGCAGCAGGGTGAGTAGGTCCTCCGAAAGCATGGCATTGCGATAGCGCCCGCCCTTGCCACGCTATCCTACCAAGCATTTAATTTTTACCGGAACGGCATGTGGGTGATGTTTAGCGTTCGCAAGCCGACGAGGTGAAATTTGCCTTCTGTGGCGGGTGCTTGGTCAAACTGAGAGGCGTCGCGTCGGTTGTGAACAGCAAACCCGCGAAGATGCGTAAGTAGATTGAGAACGCCTTTCCAAGCGGCTGTTCCCGTAGCTTCCAGCTTTCACCCGGGGACAGCCAGTACACCTTCTGGTGTGTGACCCATAGTCGCTGACGCGTCACCATTCTGTCGCTCCTTCGTCCTCGCCCTATCTCCAAGCGAGATACTCGGTCTGAACTAGGAGATACTGCCATGCCCGATACGACCGCATCTGTTCCCGCGCCAAAAGACCCCCACCTCCGCAAGCTCGCCAACTGCATTCGGTTCCTTTCCATGGACGCGGTCCAGAGGGCCAAAAGCGGTCACCCCGGCATGCCAATGGGCATGGCAGACATCGCGGCGGTGCTTTTCTCTGAATTCATGAAGTTCGATAGCAAGGACCCTTACTGGTACGACCGTGACCGGTTCCTGATCTCGAACGGTCATGGCTCGATGCTGCTCTACAGCCTTCTGTATCTGACCGGCTACGAGGATATGACCATCGATGAGATCAAGAATTTTCGCCAAATCGGTTCGCGAACAGCAGGGCACCCAGAATACCATCACGCGACAGGTATCGAAACGACGACCGGTCCACTGGGGCAGGGGCTCGCCAACGGGGTCGGAATGGCCCTGGCCGAGCGGATCATGAACGCAAAGTTCGGCGACGATCTTTCGAACCATTACACCTACGTCTTCCATGGCGACGGTTGCCTGATGGAAGGTATCAGCCAGGAAGCCATCGCGCTCGCAGGTCACATGAAACTCGGGAAGCTCATCTATTTCTGGGATGACAACTCGATTTCCATCGACGGTGCGACCAGCCTCGCCGAGTCCGATGACCATCAGGCGCGTTTCCGTTCGGCCAACTGGCATGTCCTGCAGATCGACGGACACGATACCGATGCTATCAGGGCAGCGATCATCGAGGCGCGGAAGGTCACCGACAGACCCTCGATGATCGCCTGCAAGACGATCATTGGCTTTGGCTTCCCGACAAAGGCAGGAACCCAGAAGGCACACAGCGATGCGCCGGGGGAGGAAGAGATTGCGGGGGCACGAAAGCTCTTGGACTGGTCTTCGCCTCCGTTCGAGATTCCAAATGACCTGCTTGAGGCGTGGCGCTCCATTGGCTCAAAGGGGCAAAACGCGCGGATGGCGTGGGCAGTACGCGTTCAAACCGCGAACGGCGAGATCCGCGCGGAATTCGAGCGCCGGATGAAAGGTGCGTTGCCGCACGACTGGCGCAAGGCGATCGAGGCGGCCAAAAGCGAGTTGCTGGCAAGCGAGAAGGATATGGCCACTCGCCAAGCCAGTGGTACCGTCCTTAATCACTTGGCCGAGGCCGTACCGGAGCTGATCGGAGGTTCAGCGGATCTGACGCCGTCCAATAACACGAAAGCCAAGTCGCAGGTCGAGATTGCCCCCGGTCAGTATGCGGGCTCCTACATCCATTATGGCGTCCGCGAGCATGGTATGGCCGCCACGATCAATGGCATCGCCCTTCACGGGGGATTGATTCCGTACGGCGGCACGTTCCTGACGTTCTCTGATTACGCGCGACCTGCCATTCGCCTTGCCGCCATGATGGAAATCCGCTCGATCTTTGTGATGACGCACGATTCTATCGGCTTGGGCGAAGATGGGCCGACCCATCAGCCAGTCGAGCATCTGTCCGCACTTCGGGCAATCCCAGGGCTCGCTGTTTACCGCCCGGGTGATCCGATTGAAACGGCAGAATGCTGGGAAGCAATTCTCGACGCTCCCCGCAGAGCTGCTCTCATCGCACTGTCCCGACAGCCAATGCCATTGCTGCGCAGCGACCCTGGAAGCGAAAACCTGTCAGCCAAAGGCGGGTACGTGCTGCTGGAAGCGGAAGGCGGCGAGCGTCAGCTGACTATAATGGCGACCGGCTCAGAACTCCATCTGGCAGTCCAAGCTCGGAATCGGCTGCAGGCCGGAGGTATTCGGACCGCCGTCGTCTCGATGCCGTGCCGACTATTGTTCGAGGCTCAGACGCCCGAGTACAAGAGGAAGGTACTCGGCGTGGGATCTGCGCGGGTCGCTGTTGAGGCTGCCGTCCAGGATAGCTGGGACCGGTATCTCGGGTTCAATGGTCGGTTCGTGGGTATGCATAGTTTCGGCGCATCCGGAAAGATCGACGACGTCTACAACAAGTTCGGCATCACAGTGGATGCCGTGGTCAAAGCCAGCGGGGAAGCCCTGGCCGCCGGTTCTGCTTGACGAGGCTACTCCCGTTGATCGTGTGCCCCAAGGTGCTCGTCCCATCTTGGGGACCCCGCATATCTTCTAACTCTTCGATGATTTCGATCTAGTTTTTCGCCATTCCGTTTTACTAGGCGGCACCCCAACTAAGATCCCAAAATCCAAACGATTGGGCGTCGACGGTTGCCGTCGGCTTGGCCCGTGGGACAACAAGCATGACAAAGTCAAATGTAGAATTCGGCCTCGATACCTTTGGGGACGTAACACACGACGCCAACGGCCAGCCTGAAACGTATGCTCAGGTCATCCGGAATGTCATCAAGGAGGCCGTGGTCGCCGACCAGGTTGGGATCGATTTCTTCGGGATCGGCGAGCACCATCGCGAGGATTTCGCGGTATCCAGCCCGGAAACTGTTCTTGCGGCCGTTGCGACGGTGACCGAAAGGATCAAGCTGGGTTCGGCCGTAACGGTGCTGAGTTCGGACGACCCCGTGCGCGTTTATCAGCGGTTCGCAACTGTCGACGCAGCGTCCAACGGCCGCGCAGAGGTCATCCTGGGCAGGGGGTCTTTCACTGAGTCTTTCCCGCTCTTTGGGTATTCGTTGTCCGACTACGACAAGCTGTTTGAGGAGAAGGTCGAGCTTTTCGCCCAGCTCCTTGAGCAGAAGCCAGTTAGCTGGACGGGGATGACGCGGCCGCCTTTGAATGGTCAGCGCGTGTTTCCCCTTGTCGAGAAAGGCCCGCTGAAGACGTGGCTAGGCGTTGGCGGAAGCCCAGATTCCGTCATTCGTGCTGCGCAGTATGGACTTCCGATGATGCTAGCCATCATCGGCGGGAGCCCTTATCGTTTCAAGCCATTCGTCGATTTATATCGTAACGCCAATGAGCAGCTAAAGCATCCGGCAATTCCCGTTGGTGTTCATTCCCCGGGCTATATCGCCGAGACCGATGCCGCTGCAAAAGCGGAGTTCTGGCCGCATTTCCGCGCCATGCGAGATCGTATTGGCCGTGAACGGGGCTGGGGTCCTGTCAGCGAGAGAGACTACGAAGCCGAAATCGATCAGGGCTCGCTGTATGTCGGCTCACCGGAAAGCGTGGCCGCAAAGCTTGCGCCGGTTATCGAGAACCTTGGCATTCAGAGGTTCCAGCTGAAATACAGCATCGGAACGATGCCGCATGAGAAATTGGTCCAGAGCATCAGGCTATTCGGGGAAGAAGTGGTTCCAAGGGTGAAAACTACACTTGCCAAGGAAGTGGCAGCGTAGCCCCCAAGAGCCGGGGTCGATCGCTTCCGAGAAAGGTCTCGCCGATCTCGTTTGCCAGTGTGGGTGAGGTAGGGGCAGGCTGGAGCTCCAGCTTGCCTCTACCCCTGGGGAAACAAAAAATACCGTTCCGGCGGTCAATTCGTGGGATAACTGAGGCGAGGGGCTCCCAATCAGCAGTCCTTGTCGTCGGGTTCTACGTCAACTACCTCGGGCTCACCACGGATTGTGAAATCGGTAACCTCGATAGGTACGTTTTTCCAATCTGGAGCCATAGTTCCACCATGGTCGTGATCTCGTAAAGCGCGCTGCCCCTCGGGATACAAACTCATCAGTTAGCGACGACGTTCTCCTGCAGGCTCGCCTCAAACCGGATCATACCGTTCATTGGCGTTGCGCGTGAAAGATCTCTGTCACAACGGTATTATTCGGAACGGAAATACGCGCACGGCGACGACTTCTGAATGCCCGGCTACGGAGATTCAAGGCCTCTGAACTCGGCGCTTATCGTTTCGAGACAGGTAGCCGTTCACCGGCTCTCACCGCGCCTTTCAGTCGATTGTCCGATGGCGCTAATGGACAGACATAACGGGAAGAATAGGCGCACGAAGGAAAATAGGAGAAATTGAAATCGAGTATCAATGCGCCGTCTGGACGGACAACTCCGAGATCAGCTCCCTTGATGGTGTCGAAGAGATATCGGCCACCGCCATATGTCTCGGTCCCTGAGGTCGCGTCGACAAACGGCAGGAACACGCCACCGCCGTAACCCTCAATCCAGTAAAGGGTTAATTCGCCGCCCAATCTGGCCTCCAGCCCCGATGTACGAGAGAACGCATGCATCGACAGGTCACCATCCACTCCTGTTGCGACGGTTATCCGTTCCGGCGTGACTGCGACAAGCTGTACCGTCAAGCGCAACGAGGGATCATAAGAAAATGTCGTCGGCCCTTCGAACGTCTTGCGGTCCGCCAATTCGATTGGCGACTGAGGATGGTCGCGAAACAGGGTCGAACGGGTGTCGCACCAAAGCCTCCAGGCAGCAACCACGTCCGGGCTAGAACGTACCTCGTAGTAGAGATTTGCGATCTTCTCGCGCCATTCCCACAGGTGTTGTGTCTCGTTCAAATCGTATCCTCCCATGCCGGAAACTTCGCCGCTCTCGTCATCGAAACGCTCGCCCAATCATCGCGGCGTAACTTTAAGCAATCACGCACTGATCCGAAAGATGCGGTCTAAACACCGCCTACAAACGAAAGTCTGTGCAGAAATTTTCTTCAACGATCGGGGCGCTGGCGATCCCATCGGGTTCAGCCACGGCTGGCCGCTGAGTTCGGAAGCCTGGGAAGATCAGGTTCCGCTTGCACGGGCCATCAAGAATGAGATTAAGATCCCGGTTGTCGCCGTAGGGTTGATAACGGAGCCTGCTCAGGCTGAGGAGATTGTGTCTACCGGAGACTCGGATCTCATCGCAATAGCAAGAGCCGCGCTCTACGACCGTCGTTGGCCTTGGCACGCAGCAGCCGTTCTTGGAGGGCAGGTGTCGGCGCCTCCGCAATATCTCAGATCTCAGCCCTCACAGTACAAAAATCTGTTTCGATCCTAAAGCATCCGCCTATGCGCACTGGTGAAGTCCAGCGCGTCAGCTACGAGACGTCCTCCGCCGCTATGTGCCTCACCTCAGTAATTCGGACCAAGGGTATTTCAGCGAGCCTGTTCGCTTCCTCGACGTCACGCTTTGTCGGCGCGTCGAAGAGACAGAAGGATCTTTCCTCCGATGGAACGAACGTCGAACGTAGATAGCGCACTGGCGTTCCTTGGTCGGTCATTTCGGCCGTGACCTTTTTTGCTCGGGAAGCTGCTGCGCCAAGCTGTTCCGGAGTGATGCCAGGCAGATGTCTTTCAACCATATACTGTGGCATGATGGAAACCTCACAGGTGGTTCTGGCAAGTGAATCATGGACATCTACTTCGCCGCCGTTTTCACCGATCTAGTCAGGCATTCGGTTGTCTGGAACAGAGTCTCGCGTGACGCGGTAACAAACGTCATCACCGAGTATCGGTATCTGTCCCAGACTCTCGCCAGCCAGTATGGGAGGCGGCATGAGAACTTTACAGGGGACGGCCATCTTTTTCTATTCGAATCCGCCGACGTCGCAGTCCACTTTGGATTGAAACTCATTGCGTTCTGGAAACAGCGTCGGAGATATTTGACGAAAGACAGCGCCGACGACCTTCCGATCCGGGTCGGCTGCCATTTCGGCGAATGTTCGCGCATCGAAGACAGCGATGCGTGGATCGGCCGCGTCCTCAATATAGCCAAACGTGTTGAATCCTGTGCCTCCCCCGACTCGCTGTTCGTCACCCAGACCATTCTAGATCTGATTGACCTGCCTGCGTACGAGTTTGAGGAGGCGGAGACTTGCGAGTTGAAGGGCGACTTCCTGCCGAGGCGACAGCTCTATCGTCTTATCTCGATCGACCACACGGCGCTTGCTGCGAGGCCTGAGGATCGGATGACGGCCGAAGATTGGTTCCTCACGGGGGTCGGGCAGCAACGGGTCGGCGAGGGCAATTCCACGGAAGTTGAACGCCGATGCTATGAGCGGGCGCTGGAGCTTCGCGCGAACTATCCCGAAGCTCACAACAACCTCGGGGTACTGCTGAAATCATCTGGTGATCAACTTGGTGCCGCTGATCAGTACAACGCCGCACTCCGGTTGTGGCCTCGCTATCCCGAAGCACACTACAACTTCGCGATTCTGCTCGAAGAGGGGGGCGATCTCGATCAGGCAGAGATACACTACAGAGACGCGATAAAATTTCGACCGGAATATGTCGACGCGTGGTTGCGCCTTGCTGGCCTTTTCGAGCGCAGCAACGACCGGATCGAAGCTGAACGCCATTACGAAGCGGTACTTCAGCTTCGCCCCGGCTTTGCGGAAGCCCACAACAACTACGCTATTTTCCTCGAAGCAGGAGGCAATACGGCAAGGGCTGACCATCACTATCAAGCGGCGCTCAAAGCGTCACCCGAATCTCCGGAAGCTCATTTCAACTATGCCATGTTTCTCGAAAGCCGAGATCGTGTGCAAGCAGAAGCGCATTACCGGGCGGCGATTCGGGCACGCGCGAACTATGTCGAGGCACTCAATAACCTGGCGATCCTTCTCCAAGAAAACGGCGATTTCGCCGGTGCCGAAACTTACTATCTCGCCGCTCTGCGACATCGGCCGGGCGACAGGAACACGCTTTACAATCTGGCTACCCTTGCAAAGGTTGCCGGGGACAACCTTGCAGCGGACAGCTATCACGAGCAGGCATCAAAGACCGAGTGACCATAATCGGGATCGGTTCAGATAACGCGAAAGGCCGCCGGTGCATCACAGCCTTGACGATGCAAACAGCCCTTATGGTGCCAGGCGACGAGGTTCGATTGTGGTTCTTCTCTAAGCATCGTTGAGGCAAGTGGCCCCTGTTTCGGTCCCTGGTGTTGAGCGCGAGAAGACCCGCGCCGGCGTCATCGCGGGCGTGACGCCTTGTTTGGGGGACCGCGCATTCGGTGATAGAATCGCAGTCAGGTTGGTAACCAGTCCCACAGACATTTCGAGGCACGGAGGGTCTGATGAACGGGCTAATGGCGGTTGACAGCGTCGAGGTTCGGGTTCTTGTCGACAATCTCACAGACAATCTTTCCACGGTGCCTTCATTTGTGGAGACGGAGATCGCGGCCATAGAGCGGCGGCGTCGTGGGATGTGGATCATGGGCGGCAAATGCCTATGTTGCGCGGCCCACGGTCTGGCTTGTCTCGTTACCATTCATCAAGGAGGCGTCACGAGAACAATACTATTCGACACCGGTCCCGAAGACCGCGTCCTCGAGCAGAACGTCGCGCGGCTTGGCGTCGAGCTTGGGCGTGTTGAGGCAATTGTTCTATCGCACGGCCACTGGGATCATTGCGGAGCGATGCTTTGTGCCTTGCAACTCATCCGGGACCGCAATGGGGGCAATCCGGTCGCCTGCTACGTCCATCCGGACATGTTCGGGAAACGTGCCCTCAAGCGGCAAGATGGGTCGTTGCGCCTCATGGAAGACGTGGCCAGCTTGGAAGAACTTGCCTCCTTCGGCGCAGCCACGGTCAATACGAGGGAGCCGCAGCTGTTATTGGAAGGATCGGCTTACGTGAGCGGCGAGATACACCGCGTGACCGCTTTCGAACGGGGATTTCCCGGCCAATATCGGCAGTCAACGGACGGCAGCGAATGGGTGCAGGACGAGCTGATGATGGATGAGCGCTTCCTGGCCGTGAACGTTACCGGGAAAGGCCTGGTCATTTTCAGCGCCTGCTCACATGCGGGCGTGATCAATGTACTGACGCACGCAAAGTCGAGCCTTCCCGGTGTGCCGCTCCATGCCGTCGTGGGCGGGCTGCATCTTGTCGGACAGAACGAGCGGATCATCCCGGCGACCGTCGAAGCGTTGGCGTCGTTCGACCTTGCCACCATCGCTGCGGGCCATTGCACCGGGTGGCGAGCCATGAACGCGCTGGCGAACGCTTTTGGCGACAGCAAGATCGTCCCATTATCTGTTGGAAAGCGGATCTCGTTTTGATGCGGTAACCGGTCGCCTAAGCGCATGCCCGCGAGCAGTAGTCCCTCGGGGCGAGTGTGCCATCGATCTTTCGAGATAGCGAGGGAAGGTTTACCATCTGATGCAGGGCAATTTCGCGCTCTACGGCGTTGATGGTCTGACACATTCCGAACGGATCCGCCAAGCACTGCCTGTGACACCGATTCCAAATCCGCGCGCCAATAGGCTGCTGGGTTGAGCTTGTCCCAATTGAGAGCAGCACCCGGAGCCGCCGTGAACTTCGTCGACCAAATGATGACGATGGAAGCGTATGAAAACGGGGGTTCTACTGCGTACGATATGTTCGACTTTCAGACGGCTTGGAGAAATTCCAAGACCTCAAGCTCCACGCTGTAGACCGCCTTATCTCTCCTCTCCTCTAGAAGCCGGTCAGGGCAGCGGAACGGGCGAGTCGCTGAGCGTTCTCAAATAGGCGATCACGTTCAGTCGATCCGCTTCGTCGGGCGCGCCGCGAACGTCCATATCTACCCCCGGTGTTGTGAGTGTAGGACCGGCGATGAAGATGTTGAGGTCTTCGTAAGTCCAAGAACCTGACCAGCCTCTCAGCGTCTTGGAGTAGCCGCCGAACGGCGTCGAGGCCTTCTTGCGTCCTACGACATTCCACAGGTTCGGGCCCCTTCTTGGCGGGTCCTTCACGCCAATGACATGGCAATTGGCGCAATTGGAGGCGAAGAAAGCTGCCCCTTTGGTCGGATCGCCGTTCGCCAGTTTCGCTGAAATCGGCTGGGGTTTCTGAACAATGACGCCGTTGTTCAGGAGGTAGTCGGCAATATCCGCATGATCGTCATGTTTCGCGAGGTGGTAAGGCGTTATGATAGAGGGGTTGCGCTTGGGATCACCCCGCACCCAGATGGCGTTGACGTCTGCGCCCGCTTCAACGAGCGCCTTGACGCAGTCGAGGCAGTTACTGGCGACCGCGAAATGCAACATACGCTCGCCACGCGCGGCGGCATTGGGGTCGGCGCCATTCGCAACCAGCAATCGGACGAGGCCCGGAGACGCCGTCAGGACGGCAACAGTAAGAGGCAATCCAAGTGCGGACTCCTTGTTCACGTCGGCCCCGCGCTTGATCAGAATTTCTGCTGCATCGGCATGGCCGCTACGCACCGCGACAACGAGAGGCGTGGCTCCTTTGTCCTGTTCCTCAATGTCTGTTCCAGCATCCAGCAATGCCGCTAGTGCGACCAAATCACCGGTCTTGGCGGCATCGTGAAGCGGACCGCCGTAGGACATTGCAAGAGTGCTAAAGTAGATCGCCACGCTTCCTATCAGCCCGCGCATCGGTCCCTCCCCAAGCTAAATCTTTGGCGGGAAAATTATAAACCTGATCCTTTCCGAGGAATAGTAACGAGCGCTTTGCAACGCCAACGTCGTGGCCTCATTCGCCTCCGCACATGCCAGCGAGCAGTAGTCCTTCCAGGATTGGCTCGATCCGACCCGGAATTTTGGCGGCTTGACCTTCGCGTATGCTGGCGACAGAGATTGTGGGTGAAATAGCGAGCAAACTGGCGAGATGTCTTCGGGCCTCGTCAATGCGACCGAGCCGTGCATTGGCCGCGATTAGCATCCAAAAACTGGACCGTAGTGTTGATTGGCCGCCAGCGACTTGCCCGCCCAGACCAGTGGGCGGCGGCTATAGTCGGAACTAGAATCAGATTGCGTAACCATCTCGCGCTAGCTTGGGTCTTGAACAATCGCCTGGTCACGTTCCGCACGTCTTAATCCAGTTCCAAAGAGTGCAGTTTCGCCAATGAAGCTGGGTGAGCGAGCGAAGGCGATGCCTTATTCGGCATAGACTTCCGCCACCGGAGTTCGAACCTGCTGTTGCACCTCTTTTTCAGGCGTTTGTTGCTTCTTGTCCGAGAAGAAGCTGCAACATCTTTGCCAGTGTTGCAGCGGCGAGACAGCCGAGTGTTGCTTTTCATACGTCGCTGAACTGGGGGGCAGCCTGCCTCTCTATAGGCTCGCGCATGCGAGGCCGGTCACGCACAGGTCGTCGCCGAGGTGCTGACAGGACGCCGATGCGATGGCTGTCATCAGGGGAACGCCAGCCAAGCCTTGACCCCCAACCGGCATGCCGTACTATAGTGTGTACATGTAAACACAACGGAGAGTGTAGCATGAGTGCGACGATGACGATCCGTGTTTCGGAAGAAACCTTGGCCAAGCTGACAAAGATCGCCGAAGGGACGAAGCGCAGCAAATCCTTCCTCGCGGGGGAGGCGGTCTCGGCCTATGTCGAGCGCGAGCTTGCCATTATTGAAGGCATCCAGCGCGGGCTGGCCGACGTGAAGGCTGGCCGCGTCGTCCCGCACGAGCAAGCGATAGCTGAAGCCCGCCAGATAATTGCGGAAGCACGGCGCAAGAAAGCGCAAGGATGAGGAGAGTTGTCTGGTCGGCTGACGCACACCGCGACTATCTCGACATCCTCGCCTACATCGCCGACGACAATCCGGATGCAGCCGAGCGGGTCGTTGACGCCGTCGAGGACGCGGGCAACAGGCTCAGTGAGTTCGCCACCGGCAGGCCGGGGCGCGTGACTGGCACTTACGAGAAGGTAGTGACGGGCTTGCCTTACGTCATCGCTTACGCGCTCACGGACGAGGCAGTAGTGATCGTCCGCGTCATCCATGCGGCCCGCGACTGGCAGGAGGAGGAGTGGCCGTAACCTCAGAAGGGATGCCAGATGCCTGATCCCGAAGACATGGACATCCGCGAACGAACGTTATGTTGCTCTTTGGAACCGCGCACATGGAGGGTATTGATAGCCTCATCCTCAAGGAAGTCCTCGATTGCAGCGCCGTCCGAACGCAACAAGGAATAATCTAGCCCACGACCTGTTAGAATTCGAAGGCGCATCCAGTCGCCGATCACGCGGTTTCAGCCTCAAAAGCAACAGCCATCAAACCGCCTAGATGTTCCAAAGAGTGCAATTTCGGCTCCTGTAGCTGAGTGAGTGAGTGGATGAATGCTCGCCAGGGCAGGGCTGAAGACGTCACGCCCTCTATCTCGGTGTTGCTGTACCGATTTTGAGGCGTTTGTTGCTCTTGATGCGGAGACGATTCGCAACAATGAACGGCACTGTAGCGCGGCCGTGCCAAGGCCATTGTTCCTTTTTTTACGGCGTTTCGAAGTTCGGGGCACTGTTCCGTTCCAGGCTCCTCGGAGCCATGGAGACGACCTCGTTGAGAAGGTCCGGATCCCCGACCAAAACCACGGTCTCGACGGCCCGAGTGACGGCGGTGTAAAGCTGGTCCTGTCCAAGAGCCTGGATCGGACCAGGGGCATGATGACCGGGCGGCGGCCGATCGTGGTTCGCGCCCGAGGCGGTTTCCTCGAAGATGCGGATACACTCGACCTTGCGAAGCGCGTCGAGCTGTGCCGCGACGGTTTGTTCGCGGGTGGAAACGCGCGTAGCCGATCAGTGCCAACACTTCCTCATCACGCTGCGGCGCTCACATCGTATTCGAAATGAATGCGATCATAGGGAAACTCGATTCCATTCTCTGTCCGGTCGATGACACCAGCATTGACGAGCGTCGTCACGTCACGATGAACGGCCTGCACATCGCGGTTGACCCGACGCGCGACCTCGCGGATCGACAACGCCCCGTGTCCCGCGAGCGCCTTGACGATAGCGAGGCGGGAAGGCGCGAGCACTCGGTGCATGTCATCGTAGGAGGTGAAGTTGACCGAAGGTACGGCCTCTGCTGTTTCCCCTGCAAGCGCCCGCCTTCCGGCCTCGACAAAGCGAGCCTTGGCATCCCCTATGGTACTCAAGCGCACAGTCAAAGTTGTCATCTGAGCATCCTTTCCATGTCAGCTTGGAAGGCATCGTAAAGTGCTTCAAGGGACGTAAATTCGATGGCTCCTTCGCGGTTACCTAAGTGCCGGTGATCGCCTTTCCCACGCTCATTGTCGTAGCGGAGAACGCACTCACCGTTCACAACGAAGGCCAGCCGATACTTGAACGGGTGCGTGCTGCCCGGAACCGGGTTGGGTAGGTGCCATAACACGACCTCAAAATACGTCTTGTCATTGATCACCGTTCGCGATTTCTCGATCAGTCTGGCCATCTGTTGTTATTGATAACAACACTCTGGCGTTGTTGTCAATAACAACGCTCTCAATGGATGGGCAGCGCATTCGACGATCTCTTGAGTGAGTAGGACCTGCCGCCGCGACGGTTCGGTTTTCAGGCAAAGCGTCAAGAGGAGTGCGGCGTGTCGACAGTCGCAAGGACGGTTTCATCGCCGAGGTTCCCGGACGAACCAGCGCTGATCAAACCAGCCGTCGCTGGCGGCAACGATGTCGAACTGAGATTGAGTGGCATGTTGCGGTGCAGGTGAAAGGACGCGCTACACTTCGATGTAGCGCGAGAACGCAACAGCTAAATGACCGTTCACGCCGGTTTCAGACGATTGTCCTAAAAGGTCATTAGAACCGAAAAAGCAACAACTTCAAAACCGCTCTGCTGTTCCAAAGAGTGCGGTTTCGGCACTGAAGCTGGGTGAGTGAGTGACGCGCTACCTCTGCTCTGCAACGGTTTGTGCCGCCGTTAGGCTGAGTTGGGTGTTGTGGTGGACAAATTGGGCGGTTTGTTGCTTTTCACATTGCCTGCATTTGCAACAAAGATGAGGATGTTGCTTACCAATGCAACTGCCTCTGTTGCTTCTCCTTCGCCACGAAGACCATATCCTTCAAGGTGCCAACTACGACAAGCCGTTACCCTGAACGTGCCGATATCCGATCCCTTGAGGAAAGCGTCGGCGGTTAGACAGTCAGTAGAAAGCGACGCCGAACGATCTCTTCTCTCCGGGACCTGGAGAAAATCTGAACGTCTTCCAGCCGAGTGAAGCCCAGCCGCGTAAGGATCGCCGCTGAAGCTGTGTTGTCGTCCGCGCAGCCGGCCCTCAATGAGATCAGACCGACGTCTTCTACAGCGAATCGAACCAGCCGTTCTGCAGCCTCTAGGCCGAACCCGCAGCCCCAACTGGCTTGGCCAAGCCAGTAGCCGATTTCGCCCTGACCTTCGGCCACGTCGAAGACGTCGCAGATGCCAATCAAACGGCTGTCAAGGGTGACCGCTAGTCGGTAGGCGGAGCCTTGGTGCCACTCCTCGGCATGACCGGTGAACCAGTTGGTCATTTTTTCGACGTCAGGCGGAATCGTTGCCCATACGAGATTGCGGGCGACATCATGGTTGGACCTGATCTCGACGGCGCGTTCGATATCGGCGGGCACCGTGGGACGTAGCACGAGGCGTTCGGTGAGCAAACGGACGGAACGATCAGAAGTCACTACCGGCCTCCAGATTGGCTTCGGACAACTACCATCTCCAGTGAAGGCAGGGAAGGGCACAGGTCAGTCGGGTCATGACGGCCTAGCTGACCGTGACCTGGTTCAATATCTAAAAGGCGAGACCATGATCTGGTTCCAGCGCCTTTGGGGTCAGGGCGATGACCTCGTTGAGATGATCAGCTTCACGAACACCATGTTGCCTTTTTTGGAGCCGAGCAAATGGAGTTAATGATAGCGTCATCCTGAAGGAAGTGCTCAATTGCAGCGACGTCCAGAAGCAACTAGGAATAATCAAGCACGACCTGGTAGAATTCGAAGGCGCATCCACGGGGAGAGAATTGAAGCTCAAATACGGTCTAATATTTCTGGCCGGCGCTGCTGTGTTCGGTTGGGGCAACACGAAGGTTTTGAACCACTGGGACCGCAATAAGGATCCGGACCGCTTGGCGTTCATTCTAAACATTTCTCGGGTGCCGCCGTCGGTTCGCAACCTTGACTGCAACGCCAACGCCACCACTGACGTTATCGTCACCTGCTCGTTTGCGATTGACCCACGCGAGTTCGACAAGGCGCTGTCTGGTTAGCAATTTACGGACAAGAAAGCTTTGGGGAAGCGTGCCTTTTACGACCTTGAGGCAGCCGACGGACACGTCTGGCTCATGGGGAATAAGGAAGGCACAACAGTCGTCGCTGAACGACATGAAGAATAATTCTGCAGGATTTTCCACGCCCGACAGAGCATCACTGTCTGGGCGACCGGCCTGCCAGGTGCGTTCATTTGGATGGTCAGGTAGGTGCTGTTGGCCAAAGATCGGCAATAAACATCGGCAAGTCTCACCTTGTGACCTAGGATAAGTAGCTGATTTATCTTCACAACATGGATGCTAAAGATCGGCAAAAATCCCAACATGGGGCAAATTTCGAAAATCGGCAATCAACATCGGCAATTTTCTTGAAATAAGCAGGTTAACCCACTAAATATCATCGTGTTTTAGAGTTTCAAAGATCGGCAAGAATTGGCAGAAGAAGTTCCAACCCGCATTGAACCGGCTTTTTTCGAGGATAGCATTCCTTCCTCGATCTCTGATCTCGTTGTGGAGATTCAGGCAGCATCTGCAAAGCTCGGCCAGGGCCTTCACAACGAGTCGGCCTTCGAGCTGTCCGATCTCGTAAGGGTAATGAACTGCTACTACTCAAACTTGATCGAAGGTCACAATACACGTCCCAAGGACATCGAGCGAGCACTAGCGGGCGTTGAGATTGAAGAGGCCACTCGTTCGCTGGCCTTGGAAGCAAGGGCACATGTAATCGTTCAGCGGGAAATTGATCGCTTGAACAGAAATGGCACATTGCCTCCACCGACATCGTCCGAGTTCATCGTTTGGGTACATCGCCGCTTCTATGAGGAGATGCCGGAGGAATTCCGCTTCGTCGAAGGCCGTGAAGGACCTAAGGTCGAGATCGTTCCAGGCGCGTTCAGATCAAAGAGCGCCGACGATGTTTCCGTCGGTCGACACCAGCCGCCGTCCTCTCAATATGTCAAAGCGTTCATGGACTACTTTTCCAAGCGCTACGCGTCCACCCAGGTGGGGGCGACAACCAAGATTGTTGCCATCGCTGCCGCGCATCACCGGCTTAACTTCATCCATCCGTTTATGGACGGAAACGGTCGGGTGAGCCGATTGATGTCGCACGCTATGGCTCAGGAAGCAGGTGTAGGCGGGAAAGGATTGTGGTCGATCTCGCGTGGTCTAGCCCGTGGACTGAAGGACAAGGGCGAGTACAAAAGGCTGATGGATCATGCCGACCAGCAACGCATGAACGATAGAGACGGTCGAGGAAACCTGTCCGCAAAGGCTCTGCAAGACTATTGCGAATGGTTCTTGTCGGTGGCCCTCGACCAGATTCAGTTTTCCAATGCTGTATTCTCTTTTGACACGCTCGAAAGCCGTTACCGCAAATTGGTAGAAGATGTTATCGACGACAAGCGTGCTCCGGACGTCATCTCAGCCGTCCTCAAACATGGCTCGATAAATCGCGGCGATATTGGCTTTATCACGAAGTCGCCCGACCGTACTGCGCGGAACACATTGAAGGCGCTGCTCGATCATGGTTTCCTGAAGTCCGCTTCGCCGAAGACACCCGTACGCTTAGCCTTCCCGCTAGACTACCGCGAGCGGCTGTTCCCCAACCTTTTCACGGAAGGGGAGATTGCCGCCCCAAAGCCCTCTGTCACGTCGTTCCTTGCTCAGAAGCGTACACAGGAGGTGGCCAAACGGTCCTACTTTCCGCCGCGCTTCGATGAAGATGAGGAGTTCCAAAAACGTGTTACCGGAATTGTGGCATTACAGAAGTCGGTTGGCGCGAGAAGTACACTTGGCAATATTGCGGCTCAAGAACTCGCAACTACTGAACCAGCAAGGGTGGACTGGAAAGCTGTCGAGGATCGCGTGATCGCCGAAAGCATCGGAGAGCACGGTCAATCTCGTGCAGAAGTCAATCAAGCGCTAAGCGAACATAGCCCTGGCGCAGTGTCGGATAAGCAGAAGGACGATATTGAGAAACGCGTATTTGCTGCCGCACCAGCGTTGGTGGCGAAATACAACAAGCGCATCATGGACAGAAAGCCAAGGCGTTAAGTTTGGGAAAACTCGGCATTCGATTTTCAGCCAACAAAAGCAACAGATATGAAACCGCTCGGGTGTTCCATAAGATAGATTACGCCACATGGTGTTGTAAGAGGGGTACATTCTATCTCGAACTGCAACAAAGGCGTAAGCTGCCTGCTTTTCGGGAGCCATAGTTTGATCCGTACCTTTTCCCATTTGAGTTTTGACGAACGCCGATCGATTTCCAGGATGTTGGATCAGAAGTTTAGCCAGTCTGAGATCGCCAGGCGCCTCGGCCGGGACCGTGCGACCATCTCCCGGGAGATCAAACGCAACTGCTGGCACGATCAGGAATTCCCCGATGCCGAGGGCTACTGGGCGATGACCGCCAACGACATGGCGCGCGACAGGCGCCGGCGGATCGGTAAGCTCTTTCGTCGCGAGGATCTGCGGAACGAAGTGATCGGAAAGTTGGAATCCGGCTGGTCGCCGGAACAGATTGCTGGACGACTGAAGATCGAACCAGCGGCCAAGGCAAGCGTCTGTCACGAGACGATCTACCGGTATGTCTATTCACCAGAAGGACAACGGCAGCAACTCGCGCGGCTTCTCCCGGAACGGCGGAGAAAGCGCCGGCCGCGATATGCTCGCAAGCCGCAGAATCCAGTCTTTCCAGATGAGCGTTCGATCAAACATCGGCCGGAAGCCATCAACGATCGCGAGGAATTCGGTCACTGGGAAGCCGATCTCATGATCTTCGAAAGGGTTCAGGGCAATGCCAATGTGGCAACGGTTGTTGAGCGGACGAGCCGGTTCACCATGCTGTTCAAGAACAACGACCGGCAGTCCAAGCCGATCATGGAGCGGCTCATCAACGTGCTCAGCCCCCTGCCCAAGCATGCCCGGCAAAGTTTGACGTTTGATCGCGGATTTGAATTCGTCTCCTGGCGGCGACTGAAGCAAGGAATGGGAACCGATGCATGGTTCTGCGATCCGTCTGCGCCCTGGCAAAAAGGCTCGGTTGAGAACATGAATCGGCGGATTCGGCGTTACCTGCCGAGGGATACTGCTGTCCTGTCAGTTCCTGATGAATCGATACGATCACTGATCGATCGGTTGAACAGTACGCCGAGAAAATGCCTTGGTTTCCGCACCCCAGCTGAAGTGTTCAGGCGTGAAGTAAACAAATGACGGCAAGCCGGGGCGGAGGACGGATTTCATGAATGATCCTGCAGTGATTGCGCGGCGAGAGAAAGCGTTATTAGGCAACCAGCAGCAGAATAGAGATCGTCAATGGACGCCGATGTCGCTTTGCGTATCCGATTCCAGCTGCAGGCATGCGGACCAAAGCGGTGTCTTGTGGAAGGATCCGTCCTGGAAGAGTGTGAGGCCCTCTCTTGCTTCATAGAGCAAGCCGAG
Organism: Rhizobium sp. 42MFCr.1; assembly: GCF_000377185.1. NCBI lineage: Bacteria > Pseudomonadati > Pseudomonadota > Alphaproteobacteria > Hyphomicrobiales > Rhizobiaceae > Rhizobium > Rhizobium sp. 42MFCr.1. The sequence continues at coordinate 27,487 of NZ_KB897852.1, read as the reverse complement.
CCAGCACAAGCGCCGTAAGACGCCGTATTTTAGATCGGATTTCAGCTCCCAGGCTTCCAGGGTCATTTCGGTTTCCGAAAGAGGCGCCAGATCTGGATAGAGGATTTTCACAACCTCCATTGGCGTGCAACCTTCTCTGGCCTTGATATTGAGAAGATTGAGGAACATGCGCCACCAGCGCAACCGCGCTTGCACCTCCTCTTCCCGTTCGGTGGCGTGGATGTAGGAATAGAGATAATCCGTGGCGACCAGATCGAAGAAGGCGTTAGGGTTCACCAGAAACTCGCGGCCGCGTCTGGTTGGCAGCAGCACATCCTTTTTCCGACGAAGCAGCTTCAGATGACGGGTCATGTCGCGCACGACCCAGAGCGGCGGCATGTCGCGTTCATTGAGCACCTTGTGCATGCTGTAGAGGTCTTCGGCTGTAAAGTCGGGCCAGAGGAAGTTAACGGCGGCCCAATGCACGAACTTGCGGTTCATGGCGCCGGTTGCCGTCAATCCTATGCCACCCTCACCGTCAGCATAGGCAACCGAAAGAAGCATGCCGCGAAGAAGTGGTGACAGCGCGGCGATGTCGACGTCCCCCTGCAGGTTGATTTCCGGAAGCATCGTGTGGCTTTGATCCCCAACTGCGCCATGAAAGTCCCAGCGAGTATCGAGCGGTAAAAGAACAATTGCTAGTGAGAAAGCTAAAGCCGAAGGGGTATGTTATCACCCGCCCCCGCTCCGCCCTTTCAACCCGGCCCAGCCGGTCGGATCGGGGGCTGATCTCCCTGCCCTGTAGTAGCCTTTAAGCCCTTGTTGCATTTACATTAGAAGTCACATCGTGATCCCCACTCCCCTCCTCGGCCGCGTGCAGCTCCCGAACGAGATCAAATGATCGGATCTGGCACCAGGTTCGCGATCTGCTCGACGGTCAATTCCCGAGTCATGCCCCCTGTCCTTCTACTCTCTCAGCTTCGCTGATCTTCGGAGGTGGCGGCGAATGCCCAGCCATCAGCAGCCGTCACCGCCTCTTCCGCACCGATTCTCGGCATCCCGAGATAGATAGTTCGCCCTACCAGCGTTTTTCCGATACCTGCTGGATCAGGTCGAACAACGCCGACCCTAGCAGCAGAAATTGCCTAGACCGCTCGCCGCCGGCGCGCCGATCATCAACGATCCGGCGCAATTCCGTAAAGAGGTCAGGCAACCGCTACACCTAATCAAGAACTGTCAAATGGCCAACCTGGGCTTGGAGGAATGCCGCGGCATCTTCCAGTTTGCGGCGATCCGCTATGCGTTCCAGGTCCAGGTCCAGATACAGTGTGCCTTTCGCTCGATCCGAAATTTTTCGGGCTAACGTGGTCGTGCCTACCTGCCGTGCGCCGATCAGCGCGGCGACAGGCGCGCGTGCCGCCGCGACATGCCAGGCGTAAAATGCATTGATCGGCTAACTTGAAGAGTGTCAGAAAGTCGAATATATTTCTGACAGGAGAAGTACCATGCAACGACTGACATCTCAAATTCTTGCTTATGCCGAGCAATTGCCGGAGGGTACGGCCCTGTCCGCAAAAAGCCTCCTGCATCTCGGAAACCGGGCCGCAGTGGACCAGGCTTTGTCGCGCCTGCATGAGCGTGGCGAACTGATCAGGGCTGGGCGTGGTATTTATATGAAGGCGATCAAAAGCCGGTTCGGAAGCAGGCCGCCGACCGTCGAGCAAGCGGTCGAGGCAATCGCACATCAACGTGGCGAGGTCATCGTTTCGAATGGAGCGGCGGCGGCCAATGCCCTTGGGCTCACGACGCAGGTTCCGGTTCGCTCCATCTACCTGACCTCTGGCCGCAGCCGGACGATGAATGTCGGAAGCCAAAAGGTCGAGCTCAAGCACGTCCCTCGCTGGCAGTTGTCGCTCGCTAGCCGGCCGGCCGGCGTCGCTGTACGCGCACTCGCCTGGCTGGGGCCGGAGCGAGCGGAGGATGCTCTTTCAAGCATCAAGCGGAAACTGCCCCCCGAGGCGTTCAACGAGCTTGTTGCTGCAGCACCCCAGTTTCCGACCTGGCTCGCGCGAAGCGTCGGAAAGGCAGCGCATGGCTGATCACTTCCTCAAGCTCTCATCCGAGGACAAGCGAGAGGTTCTCGCAATTGCGTCAGATCGATCGAAGCGTCCAGTCCACTTGCTCGAAAAGGACGTCTGGGTCGTCTGGTCGCTTCGAACACTCTACGCCACGGCGCTCGGTAAGAGCCTTGTCTTCAAAGGCGGGACTTCGCTCTCGAAGGCCTACGGCGCCATTCGACGATTCTCGGAAGACGTCGACCTCACATACGACATCCGCGCGCTTGCCCCTGATCTTGTCGGGGACAGCGAAGAAGCGCTCCCGAAAACCCGGAGCGAAGAGAAGCGATGGTCGAGCGAGGTGCGACGGCGACTACCGATGTGGGTGAGCGACACAGTTGCACCAATCATCGCCGCTGAGCTAGAGAACCAATCGCTTCCAGCGGAGGTCCGTGTCGAGGCCGACAGGCTCTATATCGACTACCAGGCCATCGGCTTGGGATCTGGTTATGTCGCACCCAGTGTGATGCTGGAGTTTGGAGCCCGGTCGACGGGCGAGCCGGCCAGCCTGCGAGAGGTCACTTGCGATGCGGTCGGCCTCGTTGAGGGAGTCGACTTTCCGAAGGCCAACCCGAGGGTAATGCACGCCGAACGGACGTTCTGGGAAAAGGCCACCGCGATCCATGTCTTTTGCCTACAGCAGCGGCTCCGAGGCGAGCGCTTTTCGCGCCATTGGCACGACATCGTGCGCCTTGACGACATTGGTCTGGCCGACAGAGCAATTTCCGACCGCGGGCTAGCAACCGCCGTCGCCACGCATAAATCGATGTTCTTCGCGGAGAAAGCCGCCGATCGATCGCCAATTGACTACGAGGCGGCGGTAAACGGCAACCTGGTGCTGACGCCGGTCGGCGAGGGACGGAAAGCCCTCGAAGAAGACTACTCCAGGATGGTGGAGGACGGTCTCCTTCTCGATGACGCCGAGACGTTCCACGAGTTGCTCGAACGGTGTGCTGCCATCTGTGGCAAGGCAAACGTCGCAGGCTGACAGCTGCTTGGAGGTCTTCCGATGGCAAGACGCGACCTGTCGAGAGAGGAGCTCTTCGCATAGGTATGGGAACGCCCGACCAGCGAGATCGCTAATAAGCATGGCATCTCCGACGTCGTAGTCGGAAGCTTTGCAATAAAATGCAGGTTCCCAAGCCTCCCCGGGGCTAGCTAGTTTTTCAAAAGGGGCTGAATGTCAGGCGAAGTGAAATAGCGCGAACCTCGAAGATCTGAACGATTTCGGGTTCTGACCGGGGTTCTGGATTGCAGCGCTTCATCTCGACGCGTCTGTCAGGCTCGACGCGACGCGATCGAAGCTGATGACATCAACATCACCCCGCAGCAAGTCATTCGCGATTTCGACAATCTTGCCCTCGTGCGTGAACAAGATCGGCTGGAACGCCCGTCCTCCGGACGCCAGAGTTTTCAACCCGGATGCCTTGCGCTCGTCATCGAACGACTGAAATACATCGTCTGTTATGAAAGGAAGCGGCTCGTTGCGACTGCAGAAGTCCTCGATGAACGCTAGGCGGAAGGCTAGGTAAAGCTGATCTGCGGACCCTTCGCTGAGGGCTTTCGTCGGAAGCCGCTCGCCGTCGGATCGTTCTGCTTTGAGCCTTATCGCATCGTGATCGTCGAATTCCTGCACCAAGCGAACAAAGGAGCCGTTCGTCAAGGTCGAAAAGTAATCGCTTGCCCGTGCGAGCAGCGGATCTGCCTGTGACTCCCTGTAGCGTTCCAAAGAGGTTGATAGCAGTTTCGAGGCGAGCCTCAGAACTGCCCACTGCCGTGCCAGATCCTGTGTCTCTTGTTCCGCAGATGCTTTGTCGAAAGCAGCCTGCTCCGCGCTCAGTCCGGTCTCGAGCGCCTCTTTTGTCGATGCCAGCTCAGCGAGTCTTCCCTTGAGCTTGCCGAACATGTCGAACTGTTGGGTATCCTCGGCCGCAAGCGTCTCGATCTCCAAATCGGCGGCGACTCGATCGAAATCGTAAAGTTTTATCCGGATGTCGTCTTCGCTAATGCCCCTGGAATGCAGCGACAGCCTCCGCCGACTGTCGTCAAGCTTCTCGACCACGGCACGACGCCTTCCGAGACGCTCGAGAAGTGTCCTGCCGTCTATCCGGACATTCAGACGAGCCAACTGAGCAGCCACATCCTGACTGATCGACTGGCTTTCTTCGGCTATCTGCTGAAGATCAGCGGACACTCGTTCTCGGGTTGTAGCGAGATGTCGATTACGATCCTCGGCGGATTGTGCCTCGGTCATTCGTTTGTGCAAGGTATCGACAGCGAGTAACGGAGCGAGTTTGGAAAGATCATCACCGATCGATTTGCAGACGCCCGACAGCTTCTCCTCGAATTGATCGATGTTACGTGCCATGCCGTCGACACGGCGCTGTCTGTTCTGTCTTTCGGCGTAACAGCGTGGGATTTCCTTCCAGACCTGGATTGCAGCTTCAGCCATCTCCAAGGTTGGAGCACCATCAAGCCCGAAAGCAACGCATGTTTCAGCAAATTGCGACCGCCACTCATCAACTTCCGTAGCCAAGATAGCGATCTTGCGCTCACCGTCAGCGATGTCGCTCTCCAGCGCCGCCTGCCGGGCGCGGACGATACGCCGCTCATCCCAGGCCTTTGCCAGTTCGGCCAGCTTTGTCTCCACGAGCCTGACGTTCGAGGAAAGCGGACCGGCAAGCTTTGCTTCGAGCCCGATGGCTGCTGCAATGCTCGCAAGTTCAGATGTAACTTGGACATTCCGGCTTTGAACAATGCGCAGCTGATCTTCCAGGTCCCGGACGTTCTCGCGCCTCTTGGCGATGGCATTTATGCCGCGGAGCCATTTGCCCATTTGGTCTATATCGAGAACCGGAATTCCTGCATGATCGAAAAGTCCCGAGAATGCGGCCAATACACCTTCCTGGTGATCCCGTGCGGCCTCGAGTTCGATATCACAGGTGCCAATGTCACCATCAAGTCGAGCCAATCTCAGCGTCAGCGCCGAGTGGCGGGCGGTTCTTTCAGCTTGCGAAAGTGCACCGTCCGACAGTTTGTCCGCCTCGCGAACGAGCACCGGCAACGCGCCGTCCCAGAGATTACCACACTGAAGTCCTTGAATGGCCGCATCGCGAACAGCCCTCGCTTCTTCGATCATCGAACGGGTAATGAGTTGCCGATCATCTTCGAGGTCCGAAATCAGCTGCACTATGTCTTCACGCTCCAAGCGGCGCTCTGTCCGCTTTTCCTGGGCACGTTTCACACGGTCGGAAGCTGCTACAAGATTCGGGCGGTGTTTCTCCAATTCAACTTCGTCCGGAAGTGGGAGCTTCAGAAGCGCTTCGAGATCCTGGACTGGAGGAGCCAGGCGAGCCTTCGCTTCGCCGATATCCTGGCGTGCCCTTGCTAGCGCGGTATCAATTTCGTCAATCCGTTCGAGCGATCGGATATCTGGCTGGAGGGCACCAAGACGTTCCTGTAGGGGCCCGACATCTTGAAGCGTACCACCGCTTTCGGTTCGTTGCATACGGCTGAATTCCGAGGTCTGGTCTTCCAGGCGCTGCCGTAGGCTCGTCTCGGCGCGTTTCAGCTCGTTTCCATCGCGGATAAGACTATTGAGACGATTGATTTGAGCATCAGCTGGCTGTGTCTGGATGAGCGTCTCGACCGAACCCCGGTGCCCTGCCCTTCGACCAAGGCCAGCAAGCTCAAGATCGAAATCCGCTACCTCTGCCCGGACTCTCGAGAAATCGGCCTTCGCTTGAGAGTACGCCACCTTCTCCGTGAGAAGCTCGTGGATCAGGTCTCGCTGGTTCAAAACAGCAGGGTCGAGCTGCAGTGCCTCAAACTCGTCCCGAATGCGCTCGCTCGTCGCAAGGGAAGCAGCTTCTCGCGCGGCGAGTTCATGGAGACGCGCCAGCTGGTTTTCGAGCTGCGGCTCGATCTCATTCGGCACTGCGGCGATCTCGTCAAATTCCGCCAGTCCGGCCAACTGTATATCGACATCGGAAAGAAGCGGTTCGAGCGTGCGTAGGTTCTGTAGAAGATCAAGACGCGTTTTCGTTCGCAGGCGCGCGTGCCCTAGCTCTTCCAACTGGCGCTCGACCTCACGGATTTCATCAGAGAGGCGCTTCCAGTCGGGCGAACGGAGCTCATGAACTTTCTCGGACTGCCGCGCAGCCTCGTGACGATCGAGCGCCTGATAAAAGGTCCGGTCCTTCGACTTTCGCTGAGAGAAGATCGCGTCAGCCTCACCGTCCAAGTTCTTGCGCAGCTGGGTGAGCCCCGTCAGTCCGGAAGCGGCCGAGAACAGGAGGCGGCCGATCTCGCCATCTCCCGTCGCCATCTCTTCTCCCCCGTGGCGGAGCCTGGCAGAATCCATTCCGAAAGCCTTTTCAAAGACTGATCGGTTCACCCCGCCAATAAAGGGAGAAAGGATATCGTCAGCGAGAGGCACCTCTTGTTCCGAATTGGAGACCAATGTTGCCTTGCGACCCTTACGGCGCCGGAAATCGATCGATGCGCCGTCACGTCGCGTTAGGCTCGCGCCGACCCTGAGGATGGATGGCTCGAACTTGTGCAATCCGGCAACTTCGTTCTGAAAGCCGAACAGGAGATCAGACAGGGCACGGAGCAAGGTGGACTTGCCCGCCTCATTCGGTCCATAAACGATGTGCAACTTTGCATCCGGCCGAAATGGGATGGATCGGTCCGAAAGTGAGCCGTATCGGAGAAGATCAAGCCGATCGAAGCGCATGATTCAGCCTGCCGTCGCCATTCGTGCCAGAAGCAGCTCACGTGCCTCCTTCACCAGTTCGACATTTGTCAGGCCAAGCGGGCTGTCGTTGGTAGCGAGACCTCCGGGCATCTTCGGCAAGATCTCCATCAGGATCTCATCGACATGGATAGCATCGTCCCCATGATCCTCTAACGCCCTGAAAAGCTCAATTCCTGCAAAGGGGGTCGCCGCGACGGGCACCGAGGAGGAGAGCCGTAGCTCAAGTTTCTCGATCCAGATGTCACTGTACGCCCGCTGGCAGGCCGCGAGTACCTCATCCTGCCACTGCGCTCGATCACGCGCCAGGTCGTCGTAGAAGGCACAGGCCCCAGAAATCCGGATGCGTGCCGCGACTGGCCTGCCGTCGAATTCCGCCGACAACCGAATCGCTTCTTCCTCGATCCGCTTCAATACATCGACATCGAGATCGCCTTCGCTAACGTCGATACCGATTGAGATGAATCGGGCGCTGTCCACGATAAGGCGATCAACGGTCGCGATGCCATCATCGACAGTAACGAGTACTGCACCCTTTGCGCCTTGCTCACGGATGCTTCGACCCTGGAGATTGCCTGGGAAGACAACCAGAGGGTCGGATGCGACTATTTCAAATTCATGAACATGGCCAAGCGCCCAATAGTCGTAAGCACGCGATCGCAGATCGTCGACCGAGCACGGCGCATAGGCCTCGTGCCCCTCGCGCCCAGTCATTGAGGTGTGCAGAACTCCTATGTTGTACCAGCCTGCAATTGCCGAAGGATACCCGATTGCCAGATTTTCGTATGCCGCCCGGTCCGTAAAACCCTGTCCATGGAGGGCGACCTTCTTCTCGTCGATGAGGAAGGTGGAAGGCTTGCTCGTTGCAAATTCGTGCACGTTGTCGGGTAGTGTGATCGTCTTGGTGATCACGCTCGCAGCATCGTGGTTTCCACGTATCAGGTAGACTGGAATGCCCGCCCGCTGCAGCCGACCCATTTCACGATTGAAGAACAGACCGACCTTGTTGTCCTTCCAGTCCCCGTCATAGATGTCTCCCGCAATGACGACGAAGTCGACAGCGAGTTCGACCGCACGGCTGACGAGCAGCGTTACCGCCTGTCTGGTCGCACTCGAAAAGAGCGCGGCGAGCTGCTCATCCTTTACCGACAGCCCCTTGAAGGGACTGCCCAAATGCAGGTCGGCGGCATGAATGAATCTGAACGATGTCATGGCACGTCTTCGGTCTGTTGCTTATTGGTTCACTTTAACGCCCCCACTTTCAGCGGGTAGCCAGCTGCGGTCTTTGTCCACCGGTTTCGATTAACCGTGTTGCGATGCAGGTGGCTCTGAACTCAGAAGACGCGTAGAGAATGCCTGCGCCTAATAAGAAATGGAGCAACGTGTGCTCGTCGCGTAGTAGATCACTTCCATAGCGTAGCTTGGCGTTAAACCACTCATCCAGTTTGCGCCCTCCCCTGTCGCGCCGATCGAACGGCTCGCCGCCAAATTCCTGCATGAAACGCTCCGCGCGCGGCTTTGCAGTGAAGCAAAAGACATTGTAATTCCGATCCTCGCCTTCGACCTGATGTCCGCGCCGGCAGATGGTTTGCGTGGCAGACCGCCGCCTGCTCGAGTTTACCGAGGAACAGCTCGGCAAACAGCGCTATCTGGTGTGGATACGTCCGGTCGATTTCTGCAGGAGTGAGCTCGCCTTTGCGCCTGGGCATGAAGGCGCATGTTCATGATATGTTCTGAATAGTCAATAGGTTTCTGGCCGGGAACGAGCAGGGCCAAGCGAGTGCTCGTCATCGCGCCTCTTGCTCGAGGCATCATCATGGCCGCAAAACGCAAATGACCGTTTTGATTTACGGTCAAGTTCTGTGTCAGCCGAGAGCTTGAGGATTGCATGTGGCGCGCGGATAATCGGCGAGCACGGCTACCGTCACTACCTACCTCTGGGACACCGCGCAAGTCGCACTACTCGTAAGGCTCATGCCCCTTATCGCGGCGGAGAAGGTCTTTGCGCTCAAAGGTAGGACCGCGATCAACTATCGGCACAAGGCGATTGGTCGGCAATGTGAGGTCGCGGGAGAGGTCTGCGAGTATAGCGGCTCTGCAAAACCTCACTTTGCGTAGAGGGCGCTCGAGCGTTCGAGGTGCTTGAGGATCGCGGTTTCCGACCCGTCGATATCATTGGCCTCCAGGCGATTCACGATTTCCTCGTGTTCAGCCAAGGTGAACTTCTCCTTGCCCGTCCAGATCAGCATTTCCGTGTGGTATTCCTTCAGCCAAGCAAGCATCGCTTCGCTGACAGCGACATAGATCGGATTGCCGGAAATCTGCGCGATGCGGGTGTGGAAGCCCATGTCAGCATTTATGAACTCCTCGGCATGACCAAGGCAGTCGCGCTGGCGCTCTATGATCTCCCTAAGATCGCTGATGTCTGTCGCCGAGGCCCGTTGTGCGGCTTCGCGTGCCATGCCTCGCTCGAAGAATATCCGCGCGCTCTTGAGATGCTCAAGCGAGTCCGACGACTGCGAGAGCATGATCTTCGCCGTCAGGTCGACCTGCTGAAATATGGACCTGGCCGTAAGCTTCAGAACCCTCGCGCGTTCTCCGTGCGAAATGTTGACCAGCCCCTTGTTGGCAAGCGACTGCATGGCCTCACGGATGGCCGGTCGGCCAACCCCAAAGCGCTCCATTAGAACACGCTCGGAAGGCATCTCGTCGCCCGGCTGCAACTCGCCCGACGTGATCATCCGCTCTAGTCGATCAAAGACCTCGTCGGACAGCTTCCGACGTACGATCTGTTCGATGGGTTGGCTCATAAGCTCTCGCTGACTCAAGTATCACCTCCTCCTACTACTTTCCGCGCTTTGCGCAAAGCGCCCCCAATTTCCGTTTGTAAAATTTCGCTTCCCATCATATGGAATGCTCATTATACCAGATCACGAGTTGACGCCATGACAAATTGATCTGGCGAGAGGAGCAACTGGCACTTCATGATGATCACGCTGACTTACCGCATCGAGACCCCTGGCAGTATGGAGGCCATGGCGGACAAGATCGCAAGCGATCAGTCGACGGGAACCTTCGTTCCGGTCCCGGGAGAGACCGAGGAACTGAAGTCGCGTGTCGCCGCGCGCGTGCTGGCGATCCGCCCTCTTGATGACAGCACCCAGCCGACCTGGCCCGAGGCTGCCCCCGGCACGCGCCTTGGTCGCGCCGACGTCGACATCGCCTTTCCCCTCGATGCGATCGGAACCGATCTGTCGGCCCTGATGACCATCGCGATCGGCGGCGTCTATTCGATCAAGGGCATGACCGGCATCCGTATCGTGGACATGAAGCTGCCTGAAGCCTTCAGAGCAGCACATCCCGGACCGCAATTCGGCATTCCCGGCAGCCGCCGCCTGACCGGTGTCGAAGGGCGCCCGATCATTGGAACGATCGTCAAACCGGCGCTCGGACTTCGTCCGCACGAAACCGCAGAACTCGTCGGCGAACTCATCGAATCTGGTGTCGATTTCATCAAGGACGACGAGAAGCTCATGAGCCCGGCCTATTCGCCGCTCAAGGAACGAGTCGCTGCCATCATGCCGCGGATTCTCGATCACGAGCAAAGAACCGGCAGGAAGGTGATGTATGCCTTCGGCATCTCGCACGCCGACCCCGACGAAATGATGCGCAATCACGACATCGTCGCCAAGGCCGGCGGCAACTGCGCCGTCGTCAACATCAATTCGATCGGTTTCGGCGGCATGAGCTTCCTGCGAAAGCGGTCAGATCTCGTGCTGCATGCCCACCGCAACGGTTGGGACGTGCTCACGCGGCATCCCGGCGCCGGCATGGACTTCCGGGTCTACCAGCAATTTTGGCGCCTGCTCGGCGTCGACCAGTTCCAGATCAACGGCATCAGGGTCAAATATTGGGAGCCGGACGAGAGTTTCGTTTCGTCGTTCAAGGCTGTCAGTACGCCGCTCTTTGATGCTTCGGACTGCCCGCTGCCGGTGGCCGGTTCCGGCCAGTGGGGTGGCCAGGCGCCCGAGACGTATCAACGAACGGGCCGCACCACAGATCTCCTCTATCTTTGCGGCGGTGGCATCGTCAGCCATCCAGGTGGTCCGGCCTCCGGCGTCCGCGCCGTGCAGCAGGCCTGGCAGGCGGCGGTGGCCGGCATCCCGCTCGAGACCTACGCACAGGACCATCCTGAATTGGCTGCCTCAATCGCCAAGTTCAGCGACGGAAAGGGCGCCTGACCGCGATGGAAGACCTCCTCGTGAGCTATTATGGCGATGACTTCACCGGTTCAACCGACGTCATGGAGGCGTTGGCCTCGCACGGTGTTGCAACCGCACTCTTTCTCGACATCCCCTCGCCCGAAATGATTGCGCGCTTCAAGGACTGCAAGGCGATCGGTCTTGCCGGGACGAGCCGCAGCCAGACGCCGGAATGGATGCAGTCGCACCTCACCACCGCCTTCGAATGGCTGAAGTCGCTCCGGGCGAATTTCTGTCACTACAAGGTCTGCTCGACGTTCGACTCCAGTCCCGAGACAGGGAGCATCGGAAAAGCCATCGACATCGGACGCGAAACGTTCGGGCAGACCGTCGTGCCGGTCGTCGTCGGCGCACCGCAACTGAAGCGGTACACGGCGTTCGGCAATCTTTTTGCCGCCTACCAGGGCAGCGTCTATCGTATAGATCGTCACCCGGTCATGAGCCGCCATCCGGTCACTCCTATGGGAGAGGCAGATCTGGCTGTTCATTTGTCCAAGCAGACCCGACTGCCTGTTGCCCTGGCGGACCTTGCAACGATCGCGTCGGCCGATGCCGACCTGCGCATTGACCGATTGGCCGCGGAGGCAGGCGGAATACTTATCATCGACGTAGATTCGGAGGCGACGCAAGCTGCCGCGGGTCGCCAGCTCGTTCGCCTGGCAGGGCAGTTCGGGGGCTTCCTCGCTGGGTCGTCCGGAATAGAGTACGCGCTTCTCAATGCCTGGCGACAAAGCGGCGTCATTGCCGGAACTTGGGATTTTCCCGACGTTGGCCCGGTCGACCGCCTCGCGGTTGTTTCCGGAAGCGTGTCGCCCACGACTGAACGTCAGATCAGACAGGCGAAGGAAGACGGCTTCGCAGACATTGCGCTCGATCCTCTGGCACTCGTATCGGAGGACGGCGAACGCGCGATCGACACGGCCGTCCGAAATGGTGTCGAGAGGCTCAAGGAGGGACGGAGCGTCATTCTCCATACAGCCCTCGGCCCTGCGGCTGATGTCGGCGGCGATATCGACAGGCTACCCGGTGCCCGCCACGCCCTTGGGCGAGCGCTAGGTACGATACTGCGCCAGATGGTCGAGCGCGAAGGACTTTCTCGCGCGGTCATCGCCGGCGGCGATACGTCAAGCCACGCCCTAAGGCAGCTGAAGGTGGAGGCGCTGACCACCCTCCTCCCGCTTCCTCAGACACCCGGTTCACCGCTTTGCCTGGCGCACGGAAGCTACCCGCCGGCGGACGGGCTCCAGATCGCGCTCAAGGGCGGCCAGATCGGAACGGACGGCTACTTCGCGCAGATCCGCGACGGAAGGACGAGCTGAAATGGCTTTTTGGGTCGGTACAAGCTTCAAGATGAACAAGACCCTGGCGGAAGCACTCGCTTTTGCCAGCCGCCTGGCGGAGGCTGATCGCGATAGCGATCCCCTGATACAGCGGTTCGTCATCCCAGCCTTCACAGCGGTGCGCGAAGTCAAGCGAGCTCTTTCGGGCACCTCCGTCAAAGTTGGCGCGCAGAACATGCACTGGGAGGATGCCGGTGCTTGGACTGGCGAGGTTTCCGCGCCGATGCTCAAGGACTGCCAACTAGACCTGGTGGAGCTTGGCCACTCGGAACGCCGGGAATACTTCGGAGAAACCGACGAAACCGTCGGCTTCAAGGTGGGTGCCGCCGTTCGCCATGGCCTGACGCCCCTGATTTGCATCGGCGAGACATTGCACCAACGCCAATCCGGGCTGGCCGACGCGGTCTTGCGAAAGCAGGTTGAGGCGGCCCTGGCACCTGTAGCCGACATGGCTGACGCGCAAGTCCTGCTTGCCTACGAGCCCGTCTGGGCGATCGGCGTCAATGGCATTCCGGCCACGGCAGACTACGCATCTGAGCGCCATGGCAAAATCGCCGATGTTGCCATGGGGGTTCTGGGCCGCCAGGTGCCTGTCCTCTACGGCGGCAGCGTCAATCCGCAAAACTGCGAGGAACTGATCGCACAGGCGCATATCGATGGCCTGTTCATAGGCCGGTCGGCTTGGTCCGTTGACGGTTATCTCGACATTCTGCGCCGCGTCGCCGCGGCGATCGAACGCTGATCCATTTGCCTAAACGCTAGTGAAAGGAAACTGCCATGAAGATCGCAATTGGCGCCGATAGCGCCGGCAAGCCGCTGCTCGACGTTATCGCCGCTCACCTTGCCGGCAAGGCGGACCTGGAAGTTCACGACATGAGCCAGTCCGGCTTCTACGCTGACCTCTCACAGAAGCTCGCACAGACGATCGTCGACGGTGAGCATCACCGCGGTATCCTGATCTGCGGCACCGGCATTGGGGTTTGCATCTCCGCAAACAAGGTCCCGGGGATCCGCGCCGCCCTTACTCATGACACCTACTCGGCTGAACGCGCGGCCAAGTCAAACAACGCCCAGATCATCACAATGGGTGCGCGCGTCATCGGACCCGAACTCGCCAAGTCGATCGTCGATGTCTGGCTTGCCGCCGAGTTCGACCCCAAGGGCGCCTCGGCGGGGAATGTCGAGGCCATCGATCGGCTCGACGCACAGAAAGCGCCCCACAACTAATGTTACGCTGATATGGTGATTGACTCATCATACCAGATTGTGCTCCTATCCAGATCACAGAAAAGGTGAGGAAACATGACCACAATTGCCCTCTTCGGCGCCGGTGGCAAAATGGGCTACCGTCTTGCAAAAAACCTGAAAGGTTCGCGCTTCGACGTCCGCCATATCGAGGTTAGCGACGCCGGCAAGGCGCGGTTGAAAGACGATCTCGGCGTCGATTGCGTCGCTCCCGATGCTGGTCTCGAAGGAGCCGAGGTCGTCATCCTGGCTGTCCCCGATACGGCGATTGGCAAGGTGGCTTCGGGCATCGTCGACAAGCTGAAGCCGGGGACCATGGTCGTAGCCCTCGACGCGGCAGCTCCCTTCGCGGGCCATCTGCCGAAGCGGGGCGACCTTACCTACTTCGTCACCCATCCCTGCCATCCGCCGATCTTCAATGATGAGACCGAGATGCAGGCCAAGAAGGACCACTTTGGTGGCCTCTTTGCAAAGCAGCACATTGTATCGGCCCTGATGCAGGGACCGGAAAGTGCCTATGGCCTTGGAGAAGAAATCGCCAAGGTCATCTGGGCTCCGGTCATGCGGTCGCACCGGGTCACCGTCGACCAGTTGGCGATGCTGGAGCCGGGCCTTTCCGAGACCGTCTGCGCCTCGCTCCTCGTCGTCATGAAGCAGGCCATGGACGAATGCGTTGCGCGCGGCGTGCCTGAAGAAGCTGCCCGCGACTTCCTGCTTGGACACATGAACGTTCTCGGCGCGGTGATCTTCGGTGAGGTCCAGGGCGTGTTTTCGGATGCCTGCAACAAGGCCATCGAATTCGGAATCCCTGCCCTGATGCGCGACGATTGGAAAAAAGTCTTCGAACCAAAGGAGATCGCCGAAAGCATCCGGCGCATCACCTGACGCAAATTGGGGAGGCAGCAGCCTCCCCTCTAACCGCCCCATGGGAGTTGGGGTCCATTCATACTCGGGAGGACAACCATGAGACTGACACGCAGACTGACACTTGCCGCCTTTGCTGGTGCGCTGGCGCTCGGAACGGCCATTCCGGCCTTCTCCGCGGACTTGATCGCCATCATCACGCCCGCCCATGACAACCCCTTCTTCAAGGCGGAAGCCGTGGGGGCTGAAGCCAAGGCCAAGGAGCTTGGCTACGAAGCTCTCGTCATGACCCATGACGATGATGCCAACAAGCAGTCCGAAATGATTGACACGGCGATCGGTCGTGGCGCCAAGGCAATCATCCTCGACAACGCGGGTGCGGATGCATCGGTCGCTGCCGTCAAGAAGGCCAAGGATGCAGGCATCCCCTCCTTCCTGATCGACCGCGAAATCAATGCCACTGGCGTGGCTGTCGCCCAGATCGTCTCCAACAACTACCAGGGTGCCCAGCTTGGCGCTCAGGAATTCGTCAAGCTGATGGGTGAGAAGGGCAATTATGTCGAGCTGGTCGGCAAGGAGTCCGATACGAACGCCGGTATCCGCTCGCAGGGCTACCATGACGTCATTGACGACTATCCGGACCTGAAGAGCGTTGCCAAGCAGTCGGCGAACTGGAGCCAGACCGAAGCCTACGCAAAGATGGAAACGATCCTTCAGGCCAATCCTGACATCAAGGGCGTGATCTCAGGCAATGATACGATGGCCATGGGCGCCATCGCAGCCCTGCAGGCAGCCGGCCGCAAGGACGTCATCGTCGTCGGCTTCGACGGCTCGAACGACGTGCGCGACTCTATCAAGTCCGGTGGTATCAAGGCCACCGTGCTGCAGCCTGCCTACGCTCAGGCACAGCTCGCGGTCGAGCAGGCCGACGCCTACATCAAGAACAAGACGATGCCAAAGGAAGAGAAGCAGTTGATGGACTGCGTTCTCATCAATTCCGACAACTCTGGCAAGCTCGAGACTTTTGCCCTCACGAACTGATCGTTGCTTAATCCAATGCAGAGGGCGTCGATGGCGCCCTCTGCGCGTTGTTGCTGTTATCGGGGCCTGTCGCATGTGGAGAATGAAGGGCGCTTTGCTCGCCGCGGTGATTGTTGCGGCGCTGCCTGGCTGCAAGATCATCAAGACACCGACTGCGGAGGAAAAGGCCGCGGCCGCTGCCAAGGACGCCTTTGATCCGAAAGCAAGGGTCGACGCGATCTGGCAGCCGCAGGTCGTTCCCTACTTCGAAAAGAAGGCGGGAGAGCTGAAGGACGTCGCGCAGCTTGCGACCTCCAGCCCGGATCAGGCCGGCGAGAAATTTGGCAACCCGCGCAAGCAAAGCAGTTCACCTTGGACCTATGCGGTCAAGTTCACCGGAAAGGTGATCACTGCTGATACCGCCTCACGCGCGGCAACACTTGACGTCGATACCAACGGCGACGGCAAGGCTGACGCGAAGGTCCAGATCGGCCCGGCACTTCGCGGCACCGCCTTGCGCGACACGCTGGACTTCGTCAATTTCAACGAATTCAAGAACCAGATCGAGTGGGCCCAGTTCGGCAAGGCATTCAACGAGAAGGCCAACGCGGCCTTCCTTGCCGCTGTGCCGCGCGACGGTCTGGTCGGCAAGACCGTGACCGTCATTGGAGCATATCCCTTGCCTGGCGAAGGGCAGCCTCCGCTTGTCACACCTTCGGAACTGACGGTGGGATCATGAGCGTGAGCGAGATATCCAAGGACGATATCATCCTGCGTCTCGAGGACGTGTCGAAGGTCTATTCGGGCATCGTTGCAGTCAAGCGCGCCAATCTCGAGCTTCGTCGTGGCGCGGTGAACGTCCTGGTCGGCGAAAACGGCGCCGGCAAGTCGACGCTGATGAAGATCATCGCTGGTGTCGAGCGTCCGACGCTCGGCAAGATTATCCTTGATGGCGAACAGGTCTCCTTCGACAGCCCGGCCGACGCTCAGGCGCACGGCATCGGGATGATCTTCCAGGAGCTCAATCTCTTCGCAAACATGTCTGTCGCAGAAAACATCTTCGCGACCCGCGAGATCACCCGCGGCCTTCGCGGCATCGACCACAAGGCGCAGGTCGAGAAGGCGAGCGCACTTCTGAAACGATTGGACGCCGGAATCAACGCGGAAACGATGGTGGAGGACCTTCCCATCGGGCAGCAGCAGCTCGTTGAAATCGCCAAAGCGATGTCGCTCAATGCGCGCATCCTCATCATGGACGAACCGACGTCGGCGCTTTCGGCCGCGGAAGTCGAAATCCTCTTCAAGGTGATCGCGGAACTCAAGGCTCAAGGCGTCGCCATCGTCTACATCTCGCACCGGTTGGAAGAACTGATGCGGATCGGCGACTACATCACGGTATTGCGTGACGGCCAGATCACCGGCCAGGCTGTGGTCCGTGACATCGACACGCGCTGGATCGTGCGCTCCATGATCGGCTCCGATGCCAAGGACTTCGCAAAATCCGTGGATCATGCGGTCGGCAAGGAGATGTTCCGTGCGGAGGACATCAGCCTCCCCCGACCGACGGGAGGCCTTGCTGTCGATCATGTCTCGCTTTCAGTCAAATCAGGAGAGATCCTTGGAATCTATGGCCTGATGGGGGCTGGACGCAGCGAGTTCTTCGAGTGCGTGCTCGGACGCCACATGCACTCGACAGGGAAGATCTTCATTGATGGCGAAGAGATCCACGCGCGCGATGTCACCCGCCGCATCCGCAAGGGGCTGGCGCTGATCCCTGAAGACCGGCAGCGGGAAGGCCTGGTCCAGGTCCTGTCGATCGCCGGCAACCTGTCGCTTGCGAGCCTTAACCGCTTCGCGCGGTTTTTCCACATCAATGCGACGGAAGAGAAGGATGCCATTCGCGACGCCATACGGGAACTATCGATCAAGGCGCCGAATCCGGACTTCGAGGTGACGTCGATGTCAGGTGGCAACCAGCAGAAGGTGGTGATCGGAAAGGCCTTGATGACCAATCCGAAGGTCCTGCTCATGGACGAGCCGAGCCGGGGGATCGACGTCGGCGCCAAGGCTGACGTCTTCCGCACCATGCGCCGGCTAGCGTCCGAAGGACTAGCCATTCTGTTCTCGACCTCAGACCTCGAAGAGGTCATGGCGCTTTCTGATCGCATAGCAGTTCTGAGCAACGGCCAACTGGTCGACGTTTTTAACAGGGCCGAGGCGACGGAGGACGCGATCATCGCGGCTTCGGCCAAGGGACACGGACATCAAGGGAAACGCGCGTCATGACGGCGGCCACATCATCCACTTCCGCACAGGCCAGCGCGAACGGCTCTGTTCTTCTCACTCTGATGAAGCTCAGAACCTTCATCGCGCTTTTCGCGGTTATCATCTTCTTTGCGATCTTCGCCCCGAACTTCACGTCAACGGCGAACATGATCCTGATGTCGAAGCATGTGGCGTTGAATGCCTTCCTCGCCATGGGGATGACCTTCGTGATCATCACCGGCGGCATCGACCTGTCCGTGGGATCGATCGTCGGGCTATGCGGCATGGTGGCCGGCGGATTGATCCTCTACGGCATCGAGCTTCCTATCGGCTACACGATCTACTTCAACCTTTTCGAGATTGTGCTGATCACGCTATCGATCGGGTTATTGATTGGCCTCATCAACGGTCTGCTGATTACCAAGCTGAATGTCGCTCCCTTTATCGCGACGCTCGGCACGCTCTACATTGCCCGGGGCCTCGCTCTGCTCTCCTCGGACGGGCAGACCTTTCCAAACCTCGTTGGTCGCCCTGAATATTCAACGACCGGCTTCGACTTCTTCGGTGCAGGGCGCATCCTCGGACTGCCGGTATCGATCTGGATCCTGATTGCGTTGGCGTTGCTGGCTGCCTACGTCGCGTGTTCCACCCCGATCGGGCGCCACATCTTCGCCGTCGGGGGCAATGAACGCGCAGCCCGCATGTCGGGCATCCGCGTCGATATCGTGAAGATCTTCGTCTACATGTTTTCCGGGCTCTGCGCGGCAATCGTCGGCGTCATCATCTCTTCAGAGCTGATGGCTTCCCATCCGGCGACGGGCGAGAGCTTCGAGCTTAACGCGATCGCGGCAGCCGTCCTTGGTGGCACCTCGATGTCGGGTGGTCGCGGAACGATCGGCGGGACCATTATCGGCGCCTTCGTCATCGGAATCCTGTCAGACGGGCTGGTGATGATGGGCGTTTCGTCCTTCTGGCAGATGGTCATCAAGGGGCTGGTTATCATCATCGCTGTTGTCGTCGACCAGGCGCAGCGCCGCCTGCAACAGCGCGTTACTCTGATGCAAATGGCAAAGGCAGGTTGAAATGTCTGAATTGAACGGCGCATTGATCGGTTGCGGATTCTTCGCGATCAACCAGATGCACGCCTGGAACGATGTCGACGGCGCCAGGATCGTTGCAATCTGCGATCGCGATCCTGAAAGGCTGAAGATCGTCGGCGATCAGTTTGGCATCGAGCGGCGCTACAGTGACGCGAACGCCTTGTTCTCGGACGGCGGCTTTGATTTCGTCGATATCGCCACGACGGTTCAGAGCCATCGGATCCTTGTTGAAATGGCGGCGCAGCACGAGGTGCCTGCGATCTGCCAGAAGCCGTTCGCCAAGACGCTCGCCGATGCCAAGGCAATGGTTGCAGCTTGCCGCGCCGCAGGTGTTCCGCTGATGGTCCACGAGAACTTTCGCTGGCAGAGGCCGATCCAGGCTGTCCGCAAGGTTCTGGACGAGGGATCGATCGGTACGCCATTCTGGGGCCGCTTCTCCTTCCGTTCAGGCTACGATGTCTTTTCGGGCCAGCCCTATTTGGCTGAGGGAGAGCGGTTCATCATCGAGGACCTCGGGATCCACACGCTCGATATCGCCCGCTACATCCTCGGCGACGTCGCCACCGTCAGCGCAAGGACCAAACGCGTCAACCCGAACATCAAGGGCGAGGATGTAGCGACGATCCTCCTCGATCACGAAAGCGGCGCGACATCGATTGTCGACGTCAGCTACGCTACGAAACTTTCCAAGGAGCCCTTCCCCGAAACATTGATCGAAATCGACGGTTCCGAGGGAACAATCCGTCTGACGCAAGGCTACCAGCTCGAGGTAACAAACGCCAACGGGACTGCGACCGATGACGTATCTCCGATACTACTGTCGTGGGCCTCGCGCCCCTGGCACAACATCCAGGAAAGCGTCTACGCGATCCAGCAGCACTGGGTCGACAAACTGAAGCAGGGCGCGGAGCATTCGACGTCAGGGGCAGACAATCTGAAGACCTTTGCCCTCGTCGAAGGAGCGTATGAAAGTGCAGCCAGCGGTCAGACCGTAGATGTCGGAGCAATGCTGCGATGACCGGCGACCCCTTCCTTCTTTACGGCACCCGTGACGCCGAGACGACACCGGTCCGGCTCAGTGCCAAAAAGCTCGAAGTCGACCTCGTCGGCGGTAACCTTCGTACGATCCGCTACGATGGAACAGAGGTGCTGCGGGCAGTCTCCTACCTTGTTCGTGACCGCGACTGGGGTACGTACAGCCCGGAAATCGAAGATCTGGCGATCGAGCACGACGGAGGTGCGTTCGAAGTAACCTATCGCGCTCGATGCCAAGGGCCGGGGGATACCGTCCTCGTCGTTGACGTCCGCATCGTTGGACAGAGCGACCGCCTCGACTTCGAAGCCGAAGCTGCGTCGGAAACCGGATTTGAGACCAACCGCTGCGGCTTCTGTATTCTTCATCCGATCGTAGGCTTGGGCGGCGCGCCCGCCGCGGTCGAACACGTCGACGGCGCGACGGAGGTGACGCGGTTTCCTGACCTCATCGAACCTTGGCAGCCGTTCAAGGACATGCGCGCCATTACCTACGTGGCGATGCCCGGCGTCAGCGCCGAATGCCGGATGGAAGGCGACACCTTCGAGATGGAGGACCAGAGAAACTGGTCGGATGCGTCCTACAAGACCTACGTCAGACCGCTTGCCCTTCCCTGGCCCTATCAAATACCCGCTGGTCAGCCCGTCCGGCAGAAGATATCGCTGATCATCAAGGACGGACGTCCAGAAGGGCATCCCACGGCCGGCGCCTCGGCAGAAGTGGTCAAACTCCACCTTGGCGGACGGACCGGCGCGATGCCGGCGATCGGCCTGATCATCACGCCCGAGGAGGCCGAGGCTTGTCTGTCGGCGCAACGTTTCCTCGCGGAAATAGCCCCTCAGGAACTGCTCTTCCATTTCGATCCAGGTGCTGGTCATGGCGTGGAAGCGCTGAGGCGGTTCGCTGACATCGCCGCGGCGCACCCCGGTCGCTCGACGTTGGAGATAGCGCTTCCGTGCAGGCAAGCCCCGGCGGATGAAACGGCGACTATTGCACGAGACATGCGCTCGACCGGTTTCAGGCCGGACGCGATCATGATCTCGCCCTCTGTCGATCGGCAGTCGACGCCGCCTGGAAGCAAATGGCCCGACTGCCCGCCGCTGGAAGAGGTCTACGCTGCGGCCCATGTCGCATTTCCGGGCATCCGGATCGGCGGCGGCATGCTCAGCTACTTCACCGAACTCAATCGCAAGCGTGTGCCGGAGGGGCAGCTTGCGTTTATCAGCCATTGCACGAATCCGATCGTGCATGCGGCCGACGATCTCAGCGTGATGCAGACGTTGGAGGCCCTGCCCTTCATTACCCGCTCGGTGCGTGCGATCTACGGCGACAAGCCCTACCGGATCGGTCCTTCGACAATCCCGATGCGGCAGAATCCCTACGGCAGCCGTACAATGGAAAATCCGTCGGGCGGGCGTATCCCGATGGCCAACCGTGATCCTCGGCACAATGGACAGTTTGCCGCTGCCTTTGCCCTAGCCTATGCGGCAAGCGTCCTCGATGCGAACCTCGAGTGCCTCACGCTCTCTGCGCTGACGGGACCGTTCGGATTGATCGCCGGTGCGGACGAACCAGGCAGAAAAGGCGATCCGCGTCCATTGTTCGGCGCCGTTCGCACGCTCGCAGCGTTGGCGGGAACAGAATGGCAAGAATGCATCTCGAGCTCCCCGTCCAGGGTTCTTGCGTTCGCCAGCATTGACCCGGCGGGCTCGCAGCTCCACGTCGTCAACGTGACAAGCAACGAACAGGCGGTGGAATGCGGCGGCCTGAAGCTTGGGCTGCCGCCGTTCGGCACCGCTATCCTTTCGCTGTCCGATTGACCTCGAGCGCGGCGGCTGCATCTATCGTATCGGAGCTCGATCGGGGGAGGTTGGCGTGAAGACCAAGAAACTAATAAATTCCGGTGCGGATGCCGTCGACGAAATGCTGGAGGGCATCCTGGCGGCTCATCCCGAGCACCTGTACGCGGTTGACGACATGCCTCGCGCAATCGTCGCCAAGAACGGCCCGCGAAATGGAAAGGTCGGTCTTGTCATCGGGGGTGGTTCCGGACACGAGCCGACCTTTCTCGGATATGTGGGCAAGGGACTTGCCGACGCTGCGGCGATTGGGAACGTCTTCGCATCGCCCCCGCCCGACCCGATCGTCGCATGTGCCAAGGCCGCAGATGGTGGCGCCGGCGTGCTTTTCATGTACGGGAACTACGCTGGCGACGTCATGAATTTCGACATGGCGGCCGAACTGCTCGGTCTCGATGACATCGAGGTGCGAACTGTGTTGACGACGGATGACGTAGCTTCCGCTCCTCCCGAACAGGGCAACAAACGGCGTGGCGTGGCGGGTAACGTCTTCATATTCAAGGCGGCGGGTGCGGCGTGCGATCTCATGTATTCCCTTGAGGATGTCGAACGTGTCGCTCGTCACGCGAACTCCCGAACCTATACGATGGGCGTTGCTCTCTCGCCTTGCTCGCTTCCGCAGACGCTGAAGCCCAATTTCCTCATCGGCGAAGACGAGATGGAGATCGGCATGGGTATCCATGGAGAACCCGGTGTGGCTCGCGGTCCACTGAGATCGGCCGACGAGGTCACCGACCAGTTGCTGGACGGCATTCTCGGGGAGATGGGCGCCGCGGAGGCCGGTGATCGTGTAGCCGTGCTGGTCAACTCGCTCGGTTCGACGCCGATGATGGAGCTCTACATCATGATGCGACGCGTAAAGGCACGTCTCGAAGACTCCGGTCTGCTGATCCACACGTCACTTGTTGGAAACTACTGCACATCGCTCGAAATGGCCGGGGCATCGATCACGGTGATGCACCTCGACGACGAGCTTCAGGAATTGATCGATCATCCCTGCGACTGCGCAATGTTTCGAAAGTGAGCAGATGGCGATAGCGACCAGAGAACTGCAGCAAATGTTTTCGCTGACCGCGGAGGAAGTCGCGAAGAATCGCGACCGGCTGTGCGAATTGGACGGCGTGATCGGCGATGGAGATCATGGTCTCGCCATGGATGCCGGCTGGCAAGCGGCATCCAAGGCCGTTCTCCAGCTCGACGAGGTCGAAGCCGCCCCGACCTTTCTTTTCAACACCGCGGCGAAGGCATTCTTGAATGCAGTCGGAGCATCCTCTGGTCCATTGTATGCGACCGCATTCATGCGTGCAGGAACTGCCGTCAAGGACAAGCATACGCTATCGGACGACGACTTCCTGGATGCTTTCAGGGCGATGGCACAGGGAATTCAGGACAGGGGTAAGGCCGAAACCGGTGAGAAGACCATGATCGACGCCTGGAGGCCGGCGGCGGACGCCGCGATGGAAGCGAGGCGGACGGGGGCGAACATCTCGGCATGCCTTGACGCGGCGGTTCGCGCGGCACGCGATGGCTGCGAAGCAACCCGTGACATGGTTGCCGCAAGAGGACGTTCCTCCCGACTAGGCGACAGGGCGTTAGGGCATATCGATCCAGGAGCCGCCTCTGCGGTCATCGTGATCGAAGCAATTTCAGCCTTTCTAACCCGCCACGACGGTTAGCTCATCACACCAAGGTGACATGTCGATCACCATCTATAAGAAGCTGATGGTATTCCGGAACTATGCGCTCTATCCGCAGATGACGGTTGCCCGGAACATGGGCTTCGCCCTCGAGCTTGCAGGTGTGAAGCGGCCGGAGATCGACAAGAAGGTCAGCGAGGCGGCAGCCATCCTTGGACTGCAGCCTCTGCTCGAGCGGAAGCCCGCGCAACTGTCTGGTGGTCAGCGACAGTGCGTTGCCATGGGCCGCGCCATCGTCCGCGATCCCGAGGTGTTTTTGTTCGACGAACCTCTCTCGAGCCTCGACGCCAAGCTCCGTGTCAACATGCGCGCGGAGATCAAGGCGCTTCACCAGCGCCTGAAAACGACGATCGTCTACGTCGCGCACGATCAGATCGAAGCCATGACCAGGCTGTTGTTCTACAAGGAGGGCGCGTCGGGCAGATCGGCAGCCCACTCGAGTTATATGATCGGCCACGAAACGTATTCGTCGCTGGCTTCCTTGGGTTCGCCTGCGATGAATATCCTGGAGGGAACCCTGCAGGATGGAACCAGCCCAGCACTTACCCTGTCAGGCGGATCGCGTGCAGTCCTTTCGCGCGCTCCCAGTGCATCGGCCGGAAGGCCCGTGACATATACTGCTCACTGCCGCGCCGAACGAGATCGTGGTCGACGGGCACCGAGCCGAATTCGTTGATGATGAGGGCTGTGTCCTCAAGGGCTTGGTCTTCCAGCAGCCTGTTGAGAAGCGTCGTCTTGCCCGACCCGAGAAAGCGCGTCAGCAATGTTATTGGAATGGCGGCCGCGCTTGATGACAAAATAAAGTTTCTCCCGAACTGAACCTATGTGCGAAGGCCGCATCGCCGTGATGGCGAAGCGGCCGGCATTTACCGAGGGAAGGGACCGCGCCTACGATCAGTTACCCCAGTCCGGGAACGGATCGGAGAGCTCCTTATAGGTTTTCGGGTGGAACTTATCCGTCGGCTCGACAAGGCAGCGTTCCAGCATGGACTCGATCCTGTCGCGCTTCATTTCCGACCGCATGCCAATGAAGACGATTTCCTGGCGGCGGTCGCCCCATGCCTCATGCCAGTGGGGGTTGCCGGTGAGATCAGTGATACCGCGCTGTTCGAGCACATGTTTGGGGACCGCCACCCACCAGTAGCCCAGTCCGCGGGTGACGGCGGCGGCTCCCGCGAGAGAGAATTCACCCACCCATTTCGGCCGGGTTGCCAGCCAGAAATGCCCCTTGGCGCGAATGACGCCAGGCAACGGCGTCTGGAGGAATGCGTTGAAGCGCTCGGGATTGAGGGGTCGCCGCGCTTTCCAGACAAAACTGGTGATGCCGTATTCGAGATCCTCGGGCACATGGTCGGCGAAGCCGTGAAGCTCCTTGTACCACATGGGATGGCTATGCGCCGATTCGAAGTCGAACAGGCCGGTATCGAAGATGTCAGCCGGTGCGACCCGCCCGTAGTCGGTCTCGATGATCCGCGCGTCGGCGTTCAGTGCATGAATGATGGCGCGGGCCGTATCCCGTTGCTCCGGGGTCGCGTCGGAGACTTTGTTCATGATGACGATGTCGGCGAATTCGATCTGCTCGACCAACAGGTCGACCAGCGTGCGTTCGTCGCCGTCCCCCGCTGTCTCACCCCGGTCGGCGAGAAAATCCCTCGAGGAATAGTCTTTCAGCAGATGGACGCTATCGACCACCGTCACCATCGTGTCCAGCCGGGCAATGTCAGAGAGGCTTTCGCCGGCCTCGTCGCGGAATTCGAAGGTGGAGGCCACCGGCAGGGGTTCGGAAACGCCGGTGCTTTCGATCAGCAGGTAGTCGAAGCGGCCTTCCTGCGCCAGGCGCCGAACCTCCTGAAGCAGGTCGTCGCGCAGCGTGCAGCAAATGCAGCCATTGGTCATCTCGACCAGCTTTTCCTCGGAGCGGCTTAACGAGGTTTCCTCGCGCACGAGGTCGGCGTCGATATTGACCTCGCTCATGTCGTTGACGATGACGGCGACGCGGCGGCCCGCGCGATTGTTCAGCACATGATTGAGTAGTGTCGTCTTTCCAGAGCCAAGGAAGCCAGAGAGGACGGTGACGGGAAGACGGTTGTCGCTTTCGGATTGGGACATGGCGCTCACATGATTGAAATGTTATAACATTGCATCTCCTAATCTTGCGCTCCCTTCATTGTCAAGGCTACACTAGCCAGATGTATGGGGAATCTGCTCCTGGACGGAAAGCCGGTGCTCATTGAAGATTTAACGATGACGTCGTTCGACACGAATACAGAACGAGGCAAGCAAGCAGCAGGGTGCGCCGCATCGGCGCGGCGCGCATCAGTTTCGTTTGATGGGCGAGGCGGGCGCCAGCTCTCGTCGAGGGACTGCAGCCACGATCCTGGCGCCGGCTTGATGTGAGGACGGGAGACTCGTGGGGAGAACACTCATGCGCCACCACCGTTTCGACGGGTTTTTCCGGTCGGCGTGACCATCGCCCTGCCGTGATCTTCCTGGTGTTTCGCAGCCGATCCGAGGAAACCAAACAAGCGCGTGGTCGACTGTCGGCGGGGATAAGCTTGGCTTCCAAAAGCCGGATCAGATTCGCGCGCTGCGGCCCTCCTTCAGCGCGACCGAGATCAAGATCCGCTCCTCAGGCGGGTCGCAGTGATCAACTATCTGAAATTGGCAGATGCGCTGACCCTGATGCCGCACAGCGTCGTTTTCGCGCAACGCAAGGAAAAGAGGATCACTGCCCTGCCGGTGTACATTCCCCACCCGGAGCGGGCGCTGGCGATCCTGAAGAGGACGGACGCCACAACGACACCCGCCGTCGAACAATTCGCCTCCTTCATCCGAACCGGCTTTCAGGATCTCCGCCACCTCATCAAGCGCCATGAAGAGGCTGTCATCTGGGGCTTTGAACAGCTTTGCATTGCCCCGCGGAGACTTGTACTCTTGGGCTCGCGCATTTCAAGACAAACCAAGCAAACCGGCGGCTTTGCGGGGCGCATGCCCGGCAAGGCCGATCTTGCCTCGTGAAGACCTGACCGACCTCGGGCCGCAAACTCAACGACCAGCCACGCAAGTTTCTCGGCCAAGACACGCCAGCCGAGGCAACGATGGGTCGAGCCGACGGGCCAGCCGCCGAACCAAGGCTCCTAAACTTTGGTGTGGCAGTCAGTGACAGAAAAGGCGCTCGAAATCAGACCGCGCAAGTCCGGATGGGCAACCTCATTCGCGGCAATCGATGCGGGTAGCCAACGTAGGATGCGTTGACCCTTCTCGGGAAAATCGTCGAAGGTCGTGGTAACGCGAATGCGATACAAGCGAACACGAAAGATCGAAGGGGTTCCGGATTTTTGGTAACTGAAGCATCCAACCGGATCCCTCGTCACGATGCCACGAACGCCTGCCTCCTCAAAAGCCTCGCGCACGGCACCCTCGGATGCAGTCTCCCCAGATTCCATGTGCCCTTTGGGAATACCCCAGTCTCCGGTGCGACGGCTGGAAATAAGCAAGACCTCTGGCTCGCCACCAGACTCAACCTGGCGAAAGCACAGTGTGCCGATTCCGATGAAGCCGCCCCTTTGTTCCGAGATGATTGCGCCCCCGGATTCCGGGATAATCTCGCCCCCTTGAGGTTGGGGTCCTGCTGGCAGTGATTGTTGTCAGTTCATTCGTGTAACGAGTCAAGATTTCCGGCGCTGATTTCGCCGCAAGCTTTCCCCGGATAGGTCGATGCGGTGGGCGTTATGAACGAGGCGATCAAGGATGGCA
Organism: Rhizobium sp. 42MFCr.1; assembly: GCF_000377185.1. Taxonomy (NCBI): domain Bacteria; kingdom Pseudomonadati; phylum Pseudomonadota; class Alphaproteobacteria; order Hyphomicrobiales; family Rhizobiaceae; genus Rhizobium; species Rhizobium sp. 42MFCr.1. The sequence goes on along the minus strand of NZ_KB897852.1, from coordinate 194 downwards.
TCAGCATAGGTTGGATTGCCGATGATCTCGTGCCAGGCTGATACCGGAAGCTGACTGGTAATGATTGTCGAGCGGCGGCCGTAACGATCCTCGAGGATCTCCAGAAGGTCGTGGCGCGCCTGCTCATTGAGCGGCTCCAGGCCCCAGTCGTCGAGGATCAAGAGCTGGACGTGCCCGAGGGTTCGCTGCAGCCT
>NZ_KB897851.1:0-57177 GCF_000377185.1 Rhizobium sp. 42MFCr.1 | reverse complement strand
CCGGCGGCCGCAAACCAGTGCGCGACGCCCTTTACATCGCCGCCTTGCCCGCCATCCGCTTCGATCCAGCCATGAAGGCCGTCTTCGAACGACTGAAAGCGAAAGGAAAGCCCGGAAAGGTCGCTCTCGTCGCGGTCATGCGAAGGATGATCATAATCCTCAATGCCAAAATGAGAGACTATCGAGCAACGGTGATTGACGCCTAACACCGTTGCTTATTTATTACTGTCACCGCATCAATACTGACCGCGGCGGCAATTTTGGAATCGACAAGGCCAATGGCGTGATGTACGAATGATTAAACGATTAATCTACAGAAAACCATGCCTCCCACGCGACCTGGACCGAATCTGAGCAGGATTGCAACGTCGCTTGGCGTCTCCGTCGCGACAGTCTCCAATGCGCTCTCGGGCAAGGGTCGTGTTTCCGAACAACTGGCTGAGAAAATCAAGGAACATGCGGCCGAACTCGGCTATGTCCCTAGCCAGGCAGGGCGTGCATTGCGTACCGGCCGCAGCGGCGTCCTTGGCCTGGTTCTACCTGATATCGCCAACCCGCTTTTCCCCAAGCTTGCGCAGGCCATCGAATTCGCGGCCAGCGCGGCGGGCTACGGCGTGCTGATCGCCGACTCCCGAGGCGACGTTGCAACGCAGACCGAGGCAATCAACCGACTGATCGAGCGTGGCGTCGAGGGCATGGTGATAATACCGCGCCGGGCCACTCGAATTTCCGCCGCGGCCTGTCCCGTCGCGGTCATTGATACAGCGTCCACGCCGGGCAACACCGTTGCCGCCGATCACATGCAAGGCGGCTGGGCGATCGCCAATCATCTAGCCGAGCTTGGGCATCGGCGTGTCCTTATCATCGGCAACAATCCCGTCTCAAACGTCCAGAACGATCGCGTGGGAGGAATCCGTTCAGGTCTCCGTCCCGGGATGAGTTCGGCAACCCTCTGGATCGAGACGCTGGAACGGCAAAACGGCGGCGGCTGCAGCCTCGGCCTCGCTGAGAAAGTGCGTGAGGGCTACACGGCATTCGCCGCACTGTCAGACCTGCAGGCGCTGCGAGCCCTCACAGAGTTGCAGCGTGACGGCATCGATGTGCCCAGCATGGCGAGCGTTACCGGTTTCGACGATCTCATCTGGTCGCCGGTCATCACGCCATCCCTGACGACGGTGGCGATGGACATGCACACGATCGCGGAGATCGCGATTTCATCGCTACTGCAGACCATACAGACGCGAGGCAGCCGCGAGGGCGTACTTGTCACGTCCGAGGCCGACCGAGTTCCAATGCAACTGATCGTTCGCCAGTCCTCCGGGCCGGCGGACCCAACACGAATATCCTGACAGACGGAGAACAGCTGACATGAAGAATGCCCTCATCGCTTCGGCCGCGCTATTGGCGCTGTCGCCCCTCGCCGCAAAGGCAGAGGAGAAGACGCTGACGATTTCCGTCTATGCCTTCGCTCAGGATGACTTCAAGACCATCGTCTACGACCCCTTCGAGGCGAAGTGCGGCTGCAAGCTCGTGGTCGAGACCGGCAACAGCGTCGAGCGACTTGCCAAGATGGAGGCCAACAAGGCGAGCCCCGTCATCGACATGGCTGTCGTCTCCATGGCCGATGCCCTTTCAGCCTCGCGCAAGGACCTGATCGACAAGATTGATACTTCGAAGCTCTCCAATTTCGGGAAGCTCTATGACCTCGCCAAGGATCCGAATGGCGACGGCATGAGCGTCGGCTATACCTTCTATGCCACGTCGATCGCCTACCGCTCCGACAAGATGAAGATCGAGTCCTGGGCAGACTTGCTGAAGCCTGAATATGTTGGCCATGTCGCCTTCCCGAACGTCACCACCAACCAGGGCCCTCCGGCGCTCTTCATGCTCGGCCAGGCGCTCGGCAGCGACCACCCGGACCTGAAGGCGCCGATCGAGGCGCTCGGCGAGAAGAAGGACGAGATCGTCACTTTCTATGAGAAGTCCTCGCAGCTCGTGCAGCTGATGCAGCAGGAGGAAATCTGGGCCGCCCCGATCGGCCGTTTTTCCTGGGCAGGCTTCACCAAGCTCGACGTTCCCGTCGCATGGGCAACGCCCAAGGAAGGCCAGACTGGCGGCATGAACGTGATGGTCGTCACCAAGGGCTCGCAGAACCGTGATCTCGCCCTGCAGTTCATGGACTTCTGGCTCTCCACCGAAATCCAGACGAAGCTTGCTGAAAAGCTCGTCGACAGCCCGGCGAACAAGGAGGTCAAGCTCTCCGAAGAAGCCGCCAACAACCTGACCTACGGCGAAGAAACCGCCAAGAGCCTGAAGCTCATCCCGTCAGCAGCCGCGCTCGACAACCGCGCCGCCTGGCTGAAGGAATGGAACGAGAAGGTCGGTCAGTAATTTCCAAGCTGGCTCCCAGGCTTGCGGGAGCCAGCCCTTCCATCCGTCGAAAGTCGCTTCATGTTTCAGAACCGCGCAGAAGCCCTGGCGCTTGCCCTGCCCGCAGCAGTCTTTGCCGCGCTGGTCTTCCTGCTGCCCGTTGTCGTCCTCCTCTCCGAAGGCTTCCGCATCGACGGCAGCTGGACGCTCAGCGCCTATACCGGCTTCTTTTCCGAGTCGCTGAACCGTACTGTCTTTTTGCGGACCTTCCGCTTAGGGCTTGAGGTGACAGCGGTTTCGGCTGTCATCGGCTATGCCGCCGCCTTCGCAATCGTCAACCTGCCGCCGAAGGGCAAGGGCCGGGTGATCGGCCTCGTCACCTTGCCGCTGATGATCTCGCCGGTTGCCCGCACCTATGCCTGGATCGTCATCCTCGGCCGCACCGGCATCGTCAATCAGGCCATCCAGGGCCTCGGCCTCAGCGACGGCCCGCTGCGCCTGCTCTTCACCGAAACCGCGGTCTTCATCGGTCTGCTGCAGCTCTTCCTGCCGCTGATGATTCTGTCGCTGATCAGCGCCCTCGAGAACATGCCGAAGGACGCCATTCCCGCCGCCCGCGTGCTCGGTGCCAACTGGTTCCAGGTGTTCTGGAAGGTGATCCTGCCGGTCACCCGCGAAGGCCTCGTCGTCGGCGGCACGCTCGTCTTCACTGGATCGCTTACCGCCTACATTACGCCTGCCGTGCTTGGCGGCTCGAAGGTGCTGATGCTGGAAACGCTGCTCTATCAGCAGGTGTCGGTGGCCAACAACTTCGTCTCGGCAAGCGTCATCGCCTTCATGCTGATCGTCATGAGCTTTGCCGCCAACATCCTGCTCAAGCGCCTTGCCACGGCGAGGAACAAGCGATGACCGCCCGTATTCTCTCTCCGCTGGTTCTCGGCCTTTTGCTGATCTTCCTGATCGGCCCGTTCCTGATCATCATCGCCGCATCGCTCTCGGCTGGCGACACACTCGCCTTCCCGCCGCAGGGTCTTTCCCTGAAATGGGTCGCCAAGGTCTTCACCATCGACAGCTTCCGCGAGAGCTTCGCCATGTCGATGTTCCTTGCCGTCTTCGGCACGCTGACAGCGCTCGTGCTCGGCATTCCCGCCGCCTACGCACTGTCGCGCTACAAGTTGCCCTTCGGCGAAACGGTGCGCACCATCGTCTCGCTGCCGATCATCGTACCCGGCATCATCGTCGGTCTGGCCCTGCTGCGCTATCTCGTCGTGCCCTTCGGCTTCAACATCACGCTGGCCCTGTTCATGGCGCACACGGCGCTCGTGCTGCCCTACGCCGTGCGCGTCGTGTCAGCCAGCCTCAACAACCTGCGCTCGGATATGGAAGAAGCTGCCGTCCTGCTCGGTTCCTCACGCGTTGGCGCCTTCTTCCGCGTCGTCATGCCAAATATCCGCGGCGGCATCCTGGCGGCCTTCATCCTTGGCTTCGTGACGAGCTTCAATCAGGTTCCGGTCTCGCTCTTCCTCTCCGGTCCGGGCGTCCGCACCCTGCCGATCGACATGCTGGGCTACATGGAGACCACGTACGATCCGTCGATCGCGGCTCTCTCCTCGCTGCTTGCCTTCCTTTCCATCGGCATCGTCTTCCTTGCCGAACGCTTCCTGGGATTCTCTCGTTATGTCTGACGCCTATCTCAAACTCGACAAGCTGACGCTTGCCTACGGCGATACGGTCGCGGTGAAGGATCTGGATCTTACGATCAGGAAAGGTGAACTCGTCGCCCTCCTCGGCCCCTCCGGCTGCGGCAAGACCACGACGATGCGCTCCATCGCCGGCCTGCTGAACCCGAGTTCCGGCCGCATCACCCTCGACGGGTCGGACATCACCCGCGTTTCCGCCAACAAGCGCAATGTCGGGCTCGTCTTCCAGTCCTACGCCCTCTTCCCGCATCTGACGGTCTACGAGAACGTCGCCTTCGGCTTGCGCCTGAAGGGCATCGGCGGCAAGGATCTCGATGGCAAGGTCAGCGCCGGCATCAAATCAGTCGGCCTTGCCAAGTTTGCCGATCGCAAACCCGCCGAACTCTCCGGCGGCCAGCAGCAGCGTGTGGCCCTTGCCCGTTCCATGGTCATGGAGCCGAAAGTTCTCTTGCTCGATGAGCCCCTTTCCAATCTCGACGCCCGCCTGCGCCTCGAAATGCGCGCCGAGCTGCAGCGCGTCCAGAAGGAAACCGGCGTCACGATGATCTTCGTCACCCACGATCAGATCGAGGCGCTCGCTCTCGCCGACCGGATCGTGGTGATGCTGAACGGCGGCATCGAGCAGGTCGGTACACCGGAGGAAATCTACAATAAGCCCGTCTCGGCCTTCGTCGCCGATTTCGTGGGCTTCGAAAACGTCTTTGCGCTGGAAAACGGCAAGCTCGCGACATCCACCACATCGGTCGAGCTTTCCGGTCCAGCGCCACAGGCCGCAAAGGGCCTGGCCTGGCGTCCGCGCATGGTGAACCTTGGTTCAGGTCCTTACCAGGGCACCGTGCGCGGCACCTCGTTTGCCGGCAACACCCGCGAATATCTGCTCGACACGCCGCTTGGCCCCATCAAGGCCGAGGTCGATGCCGAACTGCCGACGCATGCGATCGGCTCGACACTTCCATTCGACCTGCCGCTTGCCGCAGCAGCGCCGCTCTCACGCTACAGGTAACATCATGGGCGTCTGGATCGACACCGACATGGGCTTTGACGATATCGCCGCGATCCTCGTGGTGACACACGCGAAGCTCGACATCGCAGGCGTCTCGCTTGTCTTCGGCAACACGCCGCTGGCGCAGGTGCGCGTCAACGCATCAGGTGCTGCCAAGGCCTTCGGCTGGACTTTCCCGATCCACACCGGCCGTGCCATGCCAGTTCTCGGCTCGCTCGAAACCGCCCAGGCGATCCTCGGCGAAACAGGTATTCCGACATCGGGCCAAGGTCTGCCCGCCGCGCCGGCCTTGCCGGAAGGCGATGCATTCGCTGCGCTCTGCCGCTGGCTAGAGACCAATGGCCCGCACCGGATCCTGGCTCTCGGCCCGTTGACCAATCTCGCCGCCCTCGCACTGGCATGCCCGGACCTCGCAGCCCGTATCACCGAACTCACCTGGATGGGTGGCGGCGTCACCGCAGGAAATCACACGGCATCGGCCGAGTTCAACGCGCTGGCCGACCCGGAAGCCCTCGCCATCGTTCTCGCCCATAATCTGCCGCTGCGCATGGTCGATCTCGATCTTTGCCGCAAGGTTATCGCGACTCCTGACGACGTCGGCCCGGTGCGAGACGCCGGTGGCGCCAACGCGCCCCTTATCGCCGATATGCTCGACGGCTACATCGGCATCGGAACCAGCCGCGGCAGACCGGGAATGGCGATCTACGACCCATCAGCCGCAGTCGCCTTCGTCGCACCCGACATCGTTACTTTCCGCCCGGCGCGCATCGACGCCGAATTGCAGGGTCAACATTCGCGTGGCCGCACCGTGGTGGAGACCCGGGCGACGCATGCAACTTTCAACGCCAAATACGCCGTCGATATCGACACTGAAAAGGCCCGCGCCCTGATCCTCGGCGCACTGATCGATGAGGCCGGCCGATGAGCGCCGCCGAAACGAAGGATCTCAACGATCCCGCACTTCGCGCCCGTGCCGTCGCCGCCGCGCGCGGTGGTGCGCCTTTCGACCTGCTGATCTCGGGCGGACGCCTGCTCGATGTCGTCACCGGCCTGACCCGCGACGCCGACATCGGCGTCGTTGGACCGCTCATCGCAAGCGTCCACGCACCGGGCAGCCGCACCGACGCTGCCAAGACCGTCGACGCAACAGGCAGCATCGTTTCGCCAGGCCTCATCGATACGCACATGCATATCGAAAGCTCGATGGTGACGCCCGCCGCCTATGCGGCAGCCGTCGTTCCGCGCGGCGTGACGACTGTCGTCTGGGATCCGCACGAATTTGGCAACGTGCATGGCCTGGACGGCGTGCGCTGGGCAATCGAAGCGTCCCGGTGCCTGCCGCTCCGTACCATTGTTCTCGCGCCTTCCTGCGTTCCTTCCGCTCCGGGGCTTGAAGTCGCCGGCGCCGATTTCGACGCATCGGTCATCGCCGAAATGCTGCGGTGGCCTGGCATCGGCGGTGTAGCCGAGGTCATGAATATGCGCGGCGTGATCGACGGCGATCCCCGCATGACTGATATTGTGAATGCCGGCCTCGCTTCGGAAAAACTCATTTGCGGCCATGCGCGCGGACTTGAATGCGCTGACCTGAACGCCTTCATGGCTGCCGGTGTCAGCTCCGATCACGAATTGACCTCGAGCGCGGACCTGCTGCAGAAGCTGGCCGCCGGACTGACCATCGAGCTTCGCGGCTCGCATGACTATCTGCTGCAGGAGTTCGTAACCGCGCTCAACGGAATCGGCCATCTGCCATCGACGGTCACGCTCTGCACGGACGACGTCTTCCCCGACGAACTGAAGGACGGCGGAGGTCTTGACGATGTCATCCGACGGCTCGTCCGCTATGGCATGAAACCGGAATGGGCGCTGCGGGCCGCCACCTTCAATGCAGCGCAGCGATTGAAGCGTTCGGATCTTGGCTTGATTGCCGCCGGCAGACGCGCCGATATCGTGCTCTTCGAAGACCTCGTTGGTTTCGCCACGAAAGCCGTCATCGCCAATGGCGCAATCGTCTCGACATCGGGCGAAATGAACGCCCAGTTGCGCTCGTTCGATACCGTCGCGCTACAAAATTCGATCAAGCTGACCGCCCTGGCGGAAGATGACTTCAGGGTTCCCGCCACCGGCAAGCGCGTTCGTGTCGCCACGATTGACCGCCCCCGTTTCACACAGTGGGGCGAGGCGGAAACCGGCGTCGACGGCGGCTTCATCGTGCCGCCGGTCGGGAGCACCATGATCGCGGTCGCGCATCGGCACGGCAAGGTCGACGGTCGGCCGCGCGTCGGCTTCCTGACAGGTTGGGGAGAATGGCGCGGAGCCTTCTGCACGACGGTGTCCCACGACAGCCACAACCTCACGGTCTTCGGCGGCAATGCACGCGACATGGCGGTCGCCGCCAACGCGGTGATATCAGCGGGCGGCGGCATGGCTGTCGCCAGAGATGGCCAGATTGAAGCGCTTCTACCCTTGCCGGTGTCCGGCTTGGTCACCAACGCGCCATTGGAAGAAACGGCCGCGTCCTTCCGGGCGATCCGAAAGGCGATGGAAAAGATCGTCGACTGGAAGCCGCCCTATCTCGTCTTCAAGGCCTGCTTCGGCGCAACGCTTGCCTGCAACGTCGGCCCGCATCAGACCGATCGGGGGATCGCCGACGTCCTTACAGGCCAAGTGCTCGAAAGCCCAGTGATCGAGACCCCCGAGCACGAGGGGTAGCAGCAGCTGGGCTTGTGCCCCAGCTGCGGTCGGCTAAGTCATCGAGGTCCGCGAACCACCGATTAAAGTGCGGCCTTCAGCTCGCGCTCGACCAGCGTTGTCCAAAAGGCCGCGCCGTAGCCAATCGCATGATCATTGAAGTCATAAGCGGTGTTGTGATGTAGGGCGCCATCGACGGCAGGACCGTTCCCGAGCCAGACGTAACATCCCGGCGCATTCTGGCCGAAGAACGCGAAATCATCGCCTGCCGTCGAGGGCGGGAAACTCGTGCGCACCTTCCCCTCGAAGACCGCCTTAGCGGCGCCGAGCGCACGCGCGGTCGCGTCGCTGTCGTTGACCACGGGCGGAATACGTCGTTCGAACTGGTAGTCGACCGCAATGCCGAACATCGCCGCCGTGCCATTCGCAAGCCGGCCGATCTCTTCCTCGAGTTGATCGCGAACTTCAGGCGAATAGGCCCGGGCGGTGCCGCCGATCTCGACGATATCAGGTATGACGTTCAACGCCTTGGGGTCGCCGGCCTGCAGCGAGCAGGCGCTAATGACGGCCGGCTGCAGCGGATCGACGACGCGCCCGACAATCGTCTGCAATGAGGTCAGGAAGGTGCCGGCAGCGGTGATCGGATCCTTGCCGAGATGCGGCTTGGCGCCGTGCGTCCCGGTGCCCCGTAAGGTCACGCGCCAACTGTCTGACGATGCCAATTGAGGGCCTTCGACTACAGCGATCTCATCGACGGCAAGGCCCGGCATATTGTGAAGCCCGTAGACGGCATCGCAGGGGAACAGTTCGAACAGACCCTCCTCGACCATCCTGCGCGCGCCGCCCCTCCCCTCCTCGGCCGGCTGGAAGATGAAATGCACGGTTCCGGAGAAGTCACGCGTTGCCGCCAGATATCGTGCCGCGCCGAGCAGCATTGTTGTGTGCCCGTCATGTCCGCAGGCATGCATCTTGCCAGTAAATTTTGACTTATACGGACGATCCGCCATCTCCGGCATCGCAAGCGCATCCATATCCGCCCGCAACCCGATTGTCCGCGTGCCATTGCCGACCGGCAGTGTACCGACAACGCCGGTGCCGCCGAGGCCGCGATGCACCTTGATGCCTGCGTCTTCGAGTAACTGCGCGACGATGTCGCTCGTGCGCTCCTCCTCGAAGCCAAGCTCTGGATGGGCATGCAGGTCGCGACGCAGTCCAGTCAGGAAGGGCAGATCGGTCTCGATCCGGGCGGGAATGGGCATGGGCCTTGGATGTCCTGTAAATACAAGCGGGCGCCAGAACAGCGCCCGTCACAGTCCATCCGTTATTTAACAATTGCCCTAGGAATTCAACCTTCTCAACCGGCTCAAACGACGGTCTCCCCGCCGTCGACCACGAGGATCTGCCCAGTCATGTAAGAGGAGCGGTCCGACACGAGGAAGAGGATCGGCTCTGCGATCTCCGACACGTCGGCCCAGCGTCCAAGTGGCACCTTCTCAGCGATATAGGCTTCGATCGCCTCACGCCCGCCCATCTGGGCAATGAAGGGTTCGTTGAAGGGCGTATCCACCCAGCCGGGGCAAAGCGCATTCACGCGGATGCCGAACCTGGCATAGTCGCCCGCCATCTGCCGCGTCATGGCGATGACGGCGTGCTTTGTCGTCGTATAGGCGATCATCTCGCGATCGTAGAGCACGCCCGATGAGGATGAGGTGTTGAGAATGACGCCTTTGCCCGTCTTCTTCATGACAGGCATGACGAAGCGCGCGGCCATGAAATGTGCGCGGACATTCAAGCTCCAGGACTTGTCAAAACCGTCGATCGCGACCTGCTCCAGATCGCCGGCGACCTGCGCACCGGCATGGTTGTGAAGGATGTCGATGCGGCCATGATGTTCGGCAATCGCGGCAATGCCTGCTTCCAGCGCCTTGTCGTCGGTGACATCAAGCACCATGCTTTCGGCGCTGCCGCCACACCTACGGATCCGGCTGACGGTCTCCTCGGCATTCATGAAGTCGATGTCGGCGACGACGACATGGGCGCCCTGTTTCGCCATGACGAGCGCGCCGGCCTGACCGATGCCGGACCCGGCACCGGTGACGATTGCAACACGGTTCTTGAGGATCATGGTGTTTCCCAATTAGGTTGTTGTTGTCCTTTCGCGCATAAGGAAACGCGCGATGAGAATGAGGGCAAGCGATGCGATGAGCACCATCGTGGCGATTGCGTTGATCTCGGGCGTCACGCCGCGACGGATCGAGGCAAAGACGTAGATCGGCAGCGTCGTGTTCGACCCGGCGACGAAGAACGCGATGATGAAGTCATCGAAGGAGAAGGTGAAAGCGAGCAGGAAACCGGCCAGGATCGACGGCAGGATCTGCGGCAGCACGATCTGGCGAAAGGTCGTCAGCGGCGTCGCGTAGAGATCACTCGACGCTTCGACGATATCGCGCCCGAGGCTGGCGATGCGCGCCTTCACGATCATCGTCACCAGGGCCATGGTAAAAAGCCCGTGTGCGGCGATGATCGAACCGTAGCCGAGCGTCAGCTTTGGCGGTTGATTGCCGGGCCAAATCGCTGCCAATGCCGGATTGATGAAACCGAAGACTTCAACCAGGGCAACCAGCGTCGCGATGCCGATCACAACCCCCGGAACGACGATAGCTGCGGCAAACAGGCCATCGAACACGGCCCGTGTCTTGGCGCCAAGCCGCTCCATGCCGAGCGCGGCCATGGTGCCGAAGATCGCCGCTAGTGCAGCGCTGGTCAGGGCTATGATGAGGCTGTTTTGCAGAGCCTCCATGAGGAAGGTGTTCGAGAGCGCCTTACCGTACCATTGCGTGGAAAAGCCCGTGAAATCGGAAGCGTTGCGGCCCGCATTGAACGAGAACAACACCACCAGCGCGATCGGTGTGTAGAGAAACAGATAGACTGCCGTAACAAGCCCACGCATCAGACAAGATCCACCTGGCGGGTACCCGCAACGCGCCAGGCGATGCGCATGGCGACGAGAAGCACGATGACGACGACGACAACGAGGGTGACGGCGATCGCGGAGCCGAACGGCCAGTTGCGCGACTGCAGGAAGAGGTCGACCAGCGCGTTCCCGATAAAGAACACCTTGCCGCCGCCCAGCAGCTGCGGGATCAGGTACTCACCGAGCAACAGGATGGTGACCAGCGCCACGCCGGTCATCACGCCCGGCAACGACAGCGGCAGCGTTATGCCGAAGAAAGTCGACAGCGGTCTTGCTCCGAGGTCCGCTGAAGCTTCCAGCAACCGGCGGTCCAGCTTTTCCAGGCTGACGTAGATCGGCATGATCATCAGCGGCAGGTAGCCATAGACGATGCCGAGAAGGACAGCCCCCGGCGTGTTCAGAAGCCGTACATTCTCGATGCCGACAAATTCCAGGAGATGCGGGATGCCCCGCGCGCCGAGGATATACATCCACGCATAGGTGCGAACGAGAAGACTGGTCCAGAAAGGCACTACGACGAGTGACACCAGCAACAACCGATACTGCGGGCTTACCTTCACCGCCAGGTAGTAGGCGACCGGATAGGCCACCAACAGGCAGACGAAGGACCCAATCGGCGCAAGCACCAGCGTGTTCTTGAAGGCGGCCGCACGGGATCCGAGATTGGCAAATTGGGCAAACGTAAATGCCGCTTGGTAACCGCCTTCCGGCGCCCGCTCGCCGAAGGAGAACACAACGATGGCAATGAACGGCAGGACCAAAAAGACGAACAGCCACGCGCTCGCCGGCGCAACGAGGGCCGCGGTGATCAGGCGTTTTCTGGTGTCCGGTGACAGAGCCATTCTGGAGGTTCGCTGGTTGGTGACCACGAGGAGGCTTGCCTCCTCCCGAACCCGGGAAGAGGCATTGCATGACGGCAGGCTGGTCACGCCGACTTGAACCGCGCCATCAACTCGGCGCGACCCGGATCCGTCAGGGTTATAGCGGCGCCGAACTCCAGAGGCGTCAGCGATGCTTCATCCGGATAGACGATCTTGTTTGAGGTGATCTCCTTCGGCAGCAACGAAATGACGCGGCTATCGGTGGTCGGCGCGCCGTTGGCGATATGCTCCTTCACCGCGTTCGCGGGATCCATCAGGTAGTTGAGAAGAGCATAGCCTGCCGCCTTGTTCGGAGCGTCCTTCGGGATCGCATAGTAGTCGGTCCAGATTTCACCACCGTCCGTTCCGAGGATGTAGGCAAGCTCAGGCATGTCGCGATTAAGCTGCGCACCGTCGTTCGTCCAGCACATCGTCATCCAGGCGTCCGTGGCGCGCATGGCCGGCTGATAGTCGGAGTTGATGGCGAAGAGATGCGGTTTCACCTTGATCAGCAGCTCCTCGGCCTTCGCAAGCTCCTCCGGCTTGATCGAGTTGAAACCATAGCCCAGCGACACCAGCGCGCTGCCGATCGTCGTCAGCTGGTAGTCATGCACCATGGCGCGGCCATCAGCTTCTGTCTGCGCGACCTCGAAGAAATCCTTCCAGCTCGTGGGCTTCGCCTTGATCTTGGAGGTGTTGACCGAGAATCCGGTCGTGCCCCAGTTCTTCGGTAGAGCGTAGGTCTTGCCGTCGATCTGGCCTTCCTTGGTAAAACGCGGGCTCTCCGTCGACTGGCTGAAATTGACAATCTTCGAGAGGTCGAGTTCGTCAATCAGGCCGAGCTTGTGGTAGGTGGAAATCGTGTAGTTGGTCGGCACGAAAAGCGACCAGCCGGAAGCGCCCGCCTGCAGCTTCGCCAGCATTTCCTCGTTCGAACCGAACACGTTGACTTCGACGGCCACGCCGGTTGCCGCCTTGAAGTTCTCGAATGTCGCCGGATCATGGTAGTTCGGCCAGGTCGCGATCGACATTTGCGTGCCGAGGTCTTCGCCGGCATAGGCTGGCGTCGACAAGGCACCTGGGAAGCGCGACATCACGGCGGTCGCAAGACCGAGGCCGGTGATGCCGAGGAAGTGGCGGCGGCTGACAGAGCCACGCTTGAGCCGCATGAACTCGTCCATGAAGCCGTTGGCTGAAATGGGAAGGTTATCCTTATAGTCTTTGCTCATGATGCTGTTCCCTTGTTTTGATTTTAGGCTGCACTTGATGCTGAGAAGACATGGGCCGCGCCGGGATCAAAGCCGAGGTAGACGGCCTCGCCGGGCTCGACCAGATCGCTTTCGTTCATGCTGCGGCGGTCGGCGGTCACCAGAAAGTCACCGAGCCCCGGCACCGTGACGGCATATTCCGCCGATGACCCCAGGAAGATGCGGTGGGTCACCGTGCCTTTGAAGCTTGCGATATCGGGCGCCTGCATGCGTGTCAGGCGGATCGATTCCGGCCGGATCGCGACGATTGCCTCGCCCGTTGAAACACCCGCCCGGATCCCCGCGGCGATTGCGGAACCGTCCGCAAGACGCAGCGTCGCGCCATCCGCCTCCATCGTCGCCTTCACCCGGTTGGTCTTGCCAACGAAATCGGCTACGAACAAATCGGCCGGGCGGTCATAGACCTCCTGCGGCGAGCCCAGCTGGCGAATCCGCCCCGCGCTCATCACGCAGACGATATCCGCCATAGAGAGCGCTTCTTCCTGATCATGGGTGACCAGAACAAAGGTGATGCCAAGTTCGCGTTGCAATGTCTGCAATTCGATCTGCATGGCGGAGCGTAGCTTCTTGTCGAGCGCAGCCAGCGGTTCGTCCAGGAGCAGCACCGACGGACGGTTGACGATCGCGCGAGCGAGCGCCACGCGCTGCTGCTGTCCACCAGACATTTCGTGGATGCGGCGCTTGGCGAAGCCGCCGAGCCGAACCATTTCAAGCGCCTCAGTGACACGCCGGTCGATTTCGGCCGCCGCAAACTTGGGCCGCACCTGCTTCAGACCATAAGCAACGTTCTGCCGGACGTCGAAATGCGGAAACAACGCATAATGCTGAAAGACCATGTTCACCGGGCGCCGATAGGCCGGCACACCGTTCATCTCGCGCCCGTCGATCAGCACAGTACCTTGGCTTGGCTGCTCGAAACCGCCGATCATGCGCAGGCAAGTGGTCTTGCCGCAGCCCGACGGGCCGAGCAACGCGAGGAATGCACCCTTCGGCACATTGAGGTTGATGTCCGTTACGGCGATCACCGGGCCATAATTCTTGGTGACCGAACGGAATTCGATATCGTTCGTCGAAGCAGATGCCACGTCTGTTCCCTGCGGTTGGTCTGGATTGGGCAGTCTAGCGCTGCCTTTTGCCACCGTCGTTGTGGAAAGACTAAGCGCGCCCTTCCCTCACGGTATATACCCCGAGAGGGGTATTCTAGCCGCAAAGCCTTCATGGAAGGTATATACACGGGGAGCGGATTTCCGCGCGGGGCGATCAGGAGGTTCCGGGAAATGAGCACTGACCTGGAGGCGCTATTTCGGGCCTTCAATGCCACCATTGGCCGGCAGGCGATGGGCGATGCAGAATTCGGCGAGACCTTCCGGGAGATGATGGCGGCGCTCGTAAGCTTCGACTACGTCGTTGTCTTCGCCTATCGCGGCAAGGAGCGGCCGATCGATCTCTACAGCACCTTCGACCCGAAGGAGCACATCATTTTCGTGACCCTCTACCAGGCTGGCCCCTACCTCCTCGACCCGTTCTACCACACGGCCCATGAACGTCGCGCCGGCGTGTTTCGCATGCGGGAACTGGCGCCAGACCGGTTCTTCTCCAGCGAGTACTACCGGACTTATTACGTCCAGACAGGCCTTGCAGAGGAGATCGGTTTCTTCGTCACGGCCGATGACGATATCACGATCGTTCTTTCGCTTATGCGCAAGGAAAAGACCGGGCCCTTCCCGCCTGCGGAATTTGCCTTGCTGAAGAAAGCCGAACCATTGATCGCAAACATGGTTCGGCACTACTGGGCCGGGCTCGGAACTCGCTTTGATGCGCAACAGCATTCGAGACCCCGCGGCAACCGCAAACGCAACGCCAGTGAAAGCGCCCTGCAGCCCGCCGAAGCGGTGTGGCGTGATCTCAATCTCACCAGCCGCGAGACCGCGATCGTCGATCTTGTCCTTCAGGGGCACTCCTCCGAGTCGATCGGCCTGAAGCTCAACATCTCGACAGGGACCGTGAAGGTTCATCGGCGCAACGTCTACCGCAAGCTCGGCATATCGTCGCAAACACAGCTCCTCTCGCTGTACCTCAAGAATCTGTCGTGACGCACGCTTGACAGTCTCGAAGCCTGGATGCCCTATTGCGGCAACGCGAAAGGGCCAGCGATGAGCGACGATCAAACCCCGACCGACAGCAAGCTCACGAGATCGAAGCGCCGCTGGGCCGAGGAAGGAAAATTCCTCACCGGCCGCATCAGTCGCCCGGAAACCGAGCGCCTGCCGCCGGGTCAGCACCTCGTCAAGGATTGGCCGATCCTTGATCTCGGCCAGCACCCGATCATCGCGCCCGACACATGGAGCCTGGAAGTCCGTGGACTGGTCGAAACCCCGCTTGATCTTACCTGGACCGCCTTCCAGGCGCTCGAGCAGAGCACTAAGGTCACCGACATTCATTGCGTGACGACGTGGTCACGCTACGACAACAAGTGGAAGGGTGTTTCGACGCGCGACCTGCTCGATCAGGCAATGCCGAATCCGGAAGCTCACTACGTCATGCTGACAAGCTATGATGGCTATACGACAAACTTGCCGCTCTCCGACTTCGCCGCAGAAGATGCCATCCTCGCAACCTCCTGGGAAGGTGTGCCGCTGACGCGCGATCACGGCGGCCCCATGCGGCTCGTCGTTCCGCATCTCTATTTCTGGAAGAGCGCCAAGTGGCTGCGCCGTATCGAGCTGCTGCCGGCCGATGCATCAGGCTTCTGGGAAAAAAACGGCTATCACATGTACGGCGACCCCTGGCGCGAACAACGCTACTCGGATGATTGAAACCGGACGCCGCGGGCGCCTCCAGCCTGAACCCGCTTAACGTGCAGAACGCACACCGAGAAATTCGCTTCAAAATAGATGCAGCGAGCGATATATTTTTCATATTAATGCCTTACGACGATTCAGCCGTGGTCGGCTGTTGAAAGCTGTACCCATTTTGGGTTGTCGTAGTGCAACGATTCCAGATATCGCGCATGGATTGATGAACAAGGACACTTCATTTCATACTGTCACGCAGAAACTGCTGGACGCATGGTTGCATACCACGCCGCAACTGCCGGCCGCTCCAGAGGACATCTATCGCGACGTCCTCGAGCTCCTGACGATCCGGATGAGGATGACGCTCGTCGTTCTCAACGGCGACGATCCGTTGCAATGGCATCTGAAGGTCGTGCGCTCTTCTACCGTCAGTTCGCGTATCCTGAACATCAACAAGCTCTTTGCCGATCAGCGCATCGGCGAATTCAAGGATCGGGGCTACATGGAGACGGCCGTCATCCCGCGTTATCGCGAGGTGATTGCCACGCAGAAGCCGTCGATGGAACTGGTCAAGACACGGGTGCTTGGCGTCAACATCGGATACGAACGGCTGATCCTTCCGCAAAAGACAACGGCGCAACATCCAGCCTGGCTTCTGGCGGTCTCGAACGGCCGCTTCATGTTCAACCCGCCGCAGCAGCGAGCACGCATGGATGCGACCGATGAAGCCGTGATGCAGCTCCTGACGGAAGGCGCGACGGCCAAGGAGATCGCCGCTGACCTCGGCATTTCACACCGCACGGTCGAGCACCGCCTGGAGCGCATGAAGGAGCGCTACGGAGCGAAGAACACTGTCCATCTCGCGGCCATGCTGATTGCGACGCACCTCGACCGCGATATCGAGAAGAGCTAGAGCCATTCAGGGTTAAATTAAGGACGGTCTGCCGGAGCAGGTTTCGTCAGGGCGCGATCCACCGAAGCAGCCGCCGTCCACAATATGCCGCAGCCAGCAACACCGCCGCGAAGCCGGTAACCGTCACCATGCTGCCGGGATGCAAGGGAACATTCCTCCACACCGGGCGAACGACATCCGCAGTGTTGAACGCCTCACCGCTGAACTCGCAGGTGATCAGCGCCAGACCGCGCAACACCATGCCGGCGTCGATCGCAGAGACGATGGCCTCCGCCTCGTCCGCCTCCGCGCCCATGTTGCGCATCGACAGGAGCACGGCCTTCGTTGCCGCGAGGTAGGCGTGCGAGCATTCATTGAATGGACTGGCCTCGTCGGTCACCCCGCCCGGCATCTTGCCCCAGAGACAATAGGCATGCTGGATCTGCGCATAGTTCAGCACGCGTCGGAACGGCTCGTTCGTGTCCGTGGCACGCGCCGCGAGATCAATGATCCGATCGCGATACTCCGCCATCATGACCATTTCGCCATGTGAGATCTCGGCGATCGCGATGCCGCTTTGGGAACCGCTGCTGCTCCGCTGGTGCGCGTCGGCCGCGACGGACCAAAGCTGCAGGACAGCAATCATGGCTACAAGAAAAATGGGACGCCGACTGGTCATCTCTGAGGACAGGCTCCGGATTGCTCCGGAGCCTTCTCCGATCAATGGAAGACCGACGCGCGAGCGCTGAGCCTGGGTGCGGCACCGAGCTTGCGCTCGGCCAGAGCACCAAAGGCCAGGCCAAGAACGCCCCATAGGATGGCGTGCATCCCGATCGTGGTCGTACGGAAACGCCAGAGAACCATAGCCGAATAGTTCTCCGGAACCTCGTTGATCGGCGGCAGCAGATACTGCACGAGGCCGATGAAACCGACATAGGCCAGACCTGCCGCGATTGCCGCATTCCACATACCGAACCGCGGCGTGAGGCGGCGTGCAAGCGCAATTGCCGCTACAAGCGCAGCGATCGAAACGACGATCATCAGGAAAAACAGCTCGGTCCTGACGCCAATGGTGTCGGGATTGCCGACTGCCGGCGGATTGGCCGGATATTTTATGTTGGGTACGATCACGATAGCGACAAACGCCGCAGCGGCGATGACGGCACAGGTCCCGCGGGCGCTCAGATTGCTGAACCGCCCCTGGATAAAGGCGAATACGAGGGCAAACAGGCCGCCGACAGCAATGCTGTAGGCCATTACACCGGTTAAGAGGCCAAGGCCCGCCTGCGTGGCGCGGCTGACGATTTCAGGCTCAGCAGTTTCACCCGCCGCCTGGGCGGCCGCCTCCTCGAACGCGATCGCCTGGTCGACAAGCGGCTCGCCGAAAGTATGCGCAAAGGCGAAAACGAGGACGCCAGCGACCACCCCCGCGAGCATGCCGCGAAGCAAAAGATTTCCAACCATGTCCGGAACTCCCTTAGTGGCAGGGAAAGCCGAGGAGATGCCGGCCGTCATGCACGAACTCGTGCACGTACATACCGTTGAAAAGCGCCATCGCGCCCTCTTCGGTACCGACGAAATAGATGGCGATGAGCATCAGTAGACCGCCGAAGATGGCCCAAGGCAAAAGCTCGCCAACCGGAATCGGAGCCGGTGCGGCGACGGGCGCAAAAGTAGTGTCAGACATGTATTCCTCCTGGAATGACGCGTTCAGTCGAGAATCGTTGCGTGGCAGGGTCTGACTTCCAGTCCGAGGTATCCTCATCCTGATCACAGTGGCGCGACCGCACCGGAATTTCACCGGTTTCCAAACCCACAACATCACCGTTATATCTGCCGTTTCGAACCTGTCAACGAAACTTCATGCAGCGGCGGGCCACGCTCCCCGATATCCGGAGACAACGAACGTGATGACGCGCCTTACCTGGATCTGCCACGGCCCGACGGCCGCCAACCGCGAGGCGCGCTTCCCGCAGGACGAACCGCTGAATGAAAAGGCAATCATTGCCACACGGGCAATCACCCCACGCCTGCGGCACGCCGACAGCGTCTTCGCCAGCCCGACGCTGCGCGCGCGGCAGACGGCCGGCGCGCTTGGCTTGCAGCCGGAAGTTTCCGAGGCGCTCGCCGATTGCGATTTTGGCCGCTGGGCGGGCCGTTCGATCGCCGAGATCCAGCAAGCGGAACCCGAGAACCTTGCCGCCTGGATGGCGCAACCGGACGAAGCACCGCATGGTGGCGAGGCGATCGCTGCCGTGTGCATGCGTGTAAACGGCTGGATGCGCGAGCACTTGCAGTCCGGCGGTAACATCATCGCCATTACCCATGCGGCGGTCATCCGAGCAGCCATCATCGGCACGCTGAATGCCCCCCTGTCATCATTCTGGATTACCGATATCGAACCGCTCGCCGTCGCTCACATGACCAGCAACGGAAGCCGCTGGTCCCTGCGCTTCGAAGGACAAACCACCTAATTTTCAGGGCGATAATTTAGTCCAGCCTTACGCAAGCAATCGATGCGATAGTTTTTCGACCCGACACCGTCGGGCTGTCAATCCTTGCCCCAAGGAGGACTTTGCATGCCCTATGATTGGAGCGGCGCGCGGATGCGACGCACGCGTCTGCTACGTATGACTGGCGCCGGGATGCTTCTCCTGCTCGTCGTCAGCGTCACCCTTCTAACCAGACTTTGAGAACAACAGGCGAGCGACAAGCGCTCGCCTCGTTTTTCACCGCGGCTTTCGAGCCAGTTCACACGCCGTGATAGCGATTCGATAACAAGAAATCGCCCTTTGATTTCAACAAACGCTTCAGACTTCCATGATACATCAGCGCCCGGGTGGAGATGGAGTAAAGCATGCCGGTATTCTTCCAGAGCAGGGCCGGGAGGCAATGCTTGTTGGTCATGGCGTTGGGGGTAACGCTATGGCTCGTCGGTGCAATCCTGGAACTGGATAACTGTGTGGTCGCCTTCGTCGGCGCCTACGAAAGCTATGGTGCAGACAAGCTCGTCCTCGCCCTTGGCATCGGCGGGGCGATGAGCTTCGTCTATTCGATCCTGCGCATTGTCGATTTGCGCAAGGAGATGGAGCTGCGGGCCACCGCTCAGGCCAAGGCCGACTGGACAGCAACCCACGACCACCTCACCAAACTTCCCAACCGCTATGCGTTCGAACGGAAAGTCCTGCCGCGAAGGACGAAGACCGACGTCGAAGGTGACGAGTGGGAGCAGAACGTGACAATCTTCTCGATAGACCTCGATGGCTTCAAGAAGGTCAATGACCTTGTCGGCCACAATGGCGGCGACGCCCTTCTGATCGAGGTGGCAAAACGGATCTGCGCAATCGGAAACGCGGACTGCGTCTATCGCTTCGGCGGCGACGAGTTCGTCGTCGTTGCGCTTGGCCTCTCCTCCCGCCATGAAGAACGCTTCGCGCGTTTGCTCATTCAAGCCGTAACACGGCCCATTCACATCAACGGGTTCGCGGTCGAAGTCGGCGCCAGCGTCGGCCACGATCGCTGGGAGCAGGGTCAAGAGCCGCTCGAGGACGCGGCCCACCGAGCCGACCTCGCCATGTACGAGGCGAAGTCACGCGGCCCCAACCACCACATGGTGTTCGAAGCCTCGATGCAGGACAAGGTGGCAAAGCGCGCGACGCTGGAATCCAAGCTGCGCGTCGCAATTCAGCAAAAGGCCATCCGCCCCTTCTATCAACCGTTGATCGATCTCAAGAGAGGCACGGTCTGCGGCTTCGAAGCGCTCGCTCGCTGGACGGACGAAGAAGGCGTCGCCATTCCGCCGCCGGAGTTCATCGGCATTGCCGAAGAGACCGGACTGATCACCGAGCTTTTCGAAGACCTTCTGGCGCAGGCCTGCGGAGACGCCCTGGCCTGGGACGACCACGTTACCCTCTCCTTCAATGTCTCTCCGGTGCAAATGGAGGACAAGCTGCTGGCCTCGCGCATCTTCAAGGTGTTGTCGGCAAATGGTCTTCCGCCAAGTCGTCTGGAGATCGAGATCACCGAAAATGCCCTGATCCAGGATCCGGCGGTTGCCGCAATCATCCTGGATGAACTCCACGATGCAGGCGTTCAGATCGCGCTTGACGATTTCGGCACCGGCTACTCCAGCCTCGCCCAGCTCGCCCGCTATCGCTTCGACAAGATCAAGATCGACAAGAGCTTCATCGCAACGTACCGCGATGATGAGCGTCAGGAAAAAATCATCCGCGCCATGCTTGGGCTCGGGCGCAGCCTCAACATACAGACCACCGCCGAGGGCATCGAAGAGCATCGCCAACTCGGCCACCTGCTTCAACTCGGCTGCGATGTCGGACAGGGCTATCTCTTCGGCAAGGCGATGCCCGCCGAAGAAACGCGCTCGTTCGCCCTTGACCGTCACGAGACATTGGCCAACGGATAAGCGCTCCGCACTCCTCTCCAGTAGTCCTCTACATCAGAACTTCGTAATGGACCCGTTCAGACAGGGCCACGTTCGCTCACGCAGCATGGACCGCGATCACCGATCGGACCTAGCCCGATCGGTGCGCAAAGTGAGTGGACCCTTGTCATAGGAGAGGGATTTATCGCGCATTTTCGTATCGCTGCCGCCTCGGCGGCCTTCATTGGTCTTGCAGGGGTGGCGTCGCCCCCCGATCTTATGAGGGGGCGGCCGCGGTTGTACCAGCAGCCCCAGTTTTCACCTGGAACGGCTTCGATGCCAGTTCTCAGGGTGGACCGCCGGAGCCGGTCTCGACTACGCCTTCACGTACAACATCTTCGGGCGCGTGGAATGTCGTTACAACGACTACGGCAGCAAAGTCCTTTTGGGCATAGACACCGTTTTCAATCAGAAGGTTGTTACCGTCGGCGTTGGCTTCAGATTTTGAGACTGCTCAACGATGAAATGACCAAGCCCGGACATACGCCCGGGCTTTGCTTCTCTGAACTGAGGCTGGTCGCCGTGTAAGATAAGCCTTAGTGGTGGTTTCCACCACCCTGGTTTCCACCACCCTGGTTGCCGCCACCCTGGTGGCCACCACCCTGGTTGCCACCGCCTTGGTTGCCACCACCTTCGTTACCGCCACCCTGGTTACCGCCGCCTTCGTTACCGCCACCTTGGTTGCGCAGCACTCAGCCGATAGGATGTTTTCGACGCGGACCTTGGCAGCTTTCGCAGCGTTCACGCTTGTTTTCACAGCGTTTTCTGGTGAGAGCTATGCAGGATCCGCCCTGCGCGCATCAGGCGCCATTGGAGCGCCGATAGGCTTCCCCTCGGCTTGCACGCGCTATACTTGGCTTTGCCATGGCAACGGCGGCCACGAGATGACCGACGAGAAGGCTATGCCTTTGCTTCAAAAGGTGAACGGGCAGGTCAACGCTGGCGACGGACGCACAGACATCGGGGAAATCCGAATACTGGTCGCTTCCCATCAACAACAAAGGCGACTGCGAAGACTATGCCCTACTGAAGCTGAAAACCTTGCTGGGCGCCGGCTTTGCGTCGAACAAACTGGCGCTTTCGGTTGTCATCGATCGCCGCGGCAACAACCATGTCGTCCTGCTGGCCCGACTGAGATCCGGCGATTATGTTCTCGACAATCTTGCAGGCAAAGTAAAACCCTAGGCAAGCACGGGATATACTTTTCTGGCAAGCCAGAACTTCAACGACAGAAGCGCCTGGCAAGTAACGCTGGCCGGCCCGAGAGCGGACCAATATTCCGGAACGTAGAGCGCTGCGAGCAATTCTCCGCTTGCCGGCCGGCCGCGAGCCTTCGCGACGATGCAAGGGCTAGTGGACGGACGGGTCCTCTTCCTCCAGAAATGTTCGGATCCCCTCGCGTGCGATCGTCGCCAGGAACTCGTCAAAGGCCTCGCGATCGGTCGCGAAGGGCTCTTCCCATTCGATGAGATCCTCGTGCTGGGTCACCACTTCCATTTTCCAGTCGCCATTCGTACCCGCCGGACGGAAGATGTCGACGAGCACGGTCACGCCATCATCGGTAAACTCACCGGCAAGCTCGGAATGTTCCAGTTTCGGCTTCTTCGCCATTCTCAAATCCGATCCGTGATTTTCGCCGAGCAGTCTAAGCGACAATGATGACAACAGCGCAGACCCATGGTGCACAGGGGTAAGCAACGGAGAAAGGCCCGCAGCCAAGGTTTATGGGAAAGTCCACAGAAGAAAATGCGTCATTTGACTGGTAGCGGAGGAGGGATTTGAACCCCCGACACAAGGATTATGATTCCTCTGCTCTGACCTACTGAGCTACTCCGCCACTGGTCAACGGTGCCGTTCGCGATGCGCTCGGCCCGTGGGATGAGCGGCTTATAAGGTGCGCTTCGGCTTTGTGTCAAGCGCATGATCGAGAAAATACCACAGGCTTTTTCAGGCCGCGACCGGGCTGGCCAACAGCGCCTTCAGCGAAGCTTCCGCCGCCGGTTCGCGCTCGGAGCGTTCGATGAAACCACCGCCATACACGCGGGCGTCGTCGCCGGGTGCCGAATAGAGCGCACAGGCCTGGCCCGGCGCAACGCCAGCCTCGCCAACCGCGAGGTCGACATAGATGCCGGTCGCATCGGCATGCAAGACGGCAGGCGTCGGCGCGCGCGTCGAGCGAACCTTGGCAAAGCACACGAAGCCCTCGCCCGAAGCCGCCTCGACAAGCGGCTCGTCACCCAGCCAGTTGACATCCCGCAAATAGACGCGGTGCGTCTCCAGCGCCTCCTTCGGCCCGACAATGACCCGGCGCGAGCGGGCATCGAGATAGACGACATAGAGCGGCTCGCCGGTGGCGACGCCGATGCCGCGGCGCTGGCCGATCGTGTAGTGCAGGATGCCTTCATGCTGGCCCAGCACGCGGCCGTCGAGATGGACGATCTCGCCTGCGAGTGCCGCATTCGGCTTCAGCTTGTTGATGATGTCGGAATATTTGCCCTGCGGCACGAAACAGATGTCCTGGCTGTCGGCCTTCTTGGCGACGACAAGCCCCATCTCTTCGGCAAGCTTGCGGGTTTCTGCCTTGGGCAGACCGCCGAGCGGAAAGCGCAGGTAATCGATCTGTTCCTGCGTCGTCGCGAAGAGGAAGTAGCTTTGGTCGCGATCGGCATCAGCAGGGCGATAAAGGGCGCGGCGACCGGGATTGCCGGGGGCCGGATTGGCGCGGGAGCGAATGTAGTGGCCAGTCGCCAGCGCGTCGGCGCCAAGCTCCTTTGCCGTTGCCAGGAGATCCGCGAACTTGACCGTCTGGTTGCACGAGACGCAGGGGATCGGCGTCTCGCCGGCCACATAGCTTTCCATGAAGGGGTTGATCACCGTATCCCGGAAGCGCTTTTCGTAATCCAGGACATAGTGAGGAATACCGAGCGTTTCGCAAACGCGACGCGCATCGTCGATATCCTGGCCGGCGCAGCAGGAACCGGCACGGTGAACGGCCGCGCCGTGGTCGTAAAGCTGCAGCGTAATGCCGAGCACGTCATAGCCCTGGCGCTTGAGAATGCCTGCCACCACGGAGCTATCAACGCCGCCGGACATGGCGACGACAACGCGGGTATCTTCCGGCCTCTTGTCAAAATCCAGTGTATTCACGGGTGGCTGCCAATTCTAAGCTTGTTGCGGTCCGCCCATCTGAGCCGGCGGATTTCCTGCGTCCGAGCGGGATCGGCCGCCGGACTTTCGTGGCGAGGATATAGAAAGGATTGGGGTCCGGCGCAAGAGGAAGCAAGTTTCATCACTCGCGCCGCCCTGGTTCGCAGCGCGGCTCGATCAGGACGACGCGATCAGCCTCCACGCCATTCCGGCAGCAGCACATCCAAGCAGTGTGGGGATCACCGACATCCTGAACCGGAAGATCGCAACCGCTGCGGCAAGGCTGAGAGCCAGCGACGGCAGGGCGAGCGACGACCAGACCGGCAGTTCGACCCATAGTGGACCGAACTGATGGACGCGAGCCTCGACAAATAGAAAGTGCAGACCGAACCAGATGGCGAGGTTCAGTATCACACCCACCACGGCAGCGGTGATCGCCGACATTGCACTTGCGAGCGCCGCATTTCCCCTGAGCTTTTCAATGAAAGGCGCACCGAGAAAAATCCAGAGGAAGCACGGCACGAACGTGACCCAGGTCGTCAGCATCGCCGCCAGCGTGGCTGCGGTCATCGGATCGAGGCCAGCCGGGTCGCGATAGGCGCCCATGAACCCGACGAACTGTAGAACCATGATCAGCGGCCCCGGCGTCGTCTCGGCCATGCCGAGTCCATCTAGCATCTCCGTCGGCCGCAGCCAGCCATAGTGCTGCACCGCCTCCTGCGCGACATAGGCGAGGACGGCGTATGCGCCGCCAAAAGTCACCACGGCCATTTTGCTAAAGAAGATGCCGATCTGCGTGAACACATCATCTCCGCCACGGAAGACGTAGAGCAGCAGAAGCGGCCCGAGCCAGAGTGCCAGCAACACAGCCGAGATCTTAAGCGACCACACCAGGTTTGGCCGCGCATGAACCGGCGTTTCCTCACCAAGCGCGGAGTCGGCATCGGCAAGGATGTGACCCGCCGCAGTTTTGTGGCCATTACCCACCTGGAAGAGCCTTGAACTGGATTTGGAACCGAGGAAGCCTGTTATCGCCGCCGCCAGAATGATGAGCGGGAATGGGACGTGGAGCACAAATATCGCGAAGAATGCCACTAGCGCGATAACGACCATCGCGGGATTTTTGAGCGCCCTGCCCCCGATCCGAATGACCGCTTGCACGACGACCGCAAGCACGGCGGCCTTGAGGCCGAAGAACATGCCTTCGACGGCCTCGACGTTGCCAAATATCACGTAGACGTAGCTTAAGGCCAGGATGGAGAGGAAGCCGGGCAAGACGAAAAGGATGCCGGCCACAAGGCCTCCTGCCGTCCTGTGCATGAGCCAGCCGATATAGATGGCGAGCTGTTGCGCCTCTGGCCCGGGTAACAGCATGCAGTAGTTGAGGGCGTGCAGAAAACGGTGTTCGCCGATCCACTTCTTTTCGTCGACGACGATCCTGTGCATGACGGCGATCTGCCCGGCCGGGCCGCCGAAACTCAACGCCGCCACGCGCAACCAGACGCGAAGGGCCTCGCCGAAGGAGACACCGTGACCCGTCCCGCCCGTCGTGTCGTCGGCGGGCCTGTTCGTGGCAAGATTGGTCATCTAACTTCCC
The DNA here is from genome assembly GCF_000377185.1 of Rhizobium sp. 42MFCr.1. NCBI lineage: Bacteria > Pseudomonadati > Pseudomonadota > Alphaproteobacteria > Hyphomicrobiales > Rhizobiaceae > Rhizobium > Rhizobium sp. 42MFCr.1. The sequence goes on along the minus strand of NZ_KB897851.1, from coordinate 31,439 downwards.
TTCTTCGCCGAGGGCCAGTTGTGCGTTTCGTCGGTCGCGTCGCGGCACCATCGGTAGAAGGCATCGTAAAGGGTCATGCCGGCCTGCAATTGCTCGAGGTCATCGGCAAACATCCGCGAGAGCCCGAGCGAAGCCGCCAGCAATCCCGCTGCTTCGGGTGCGAGATCGAGCCTTGCGGTGTCGGCAGCCCGGACGATCGTCGCAAGCCTGAGGAGCGGCTGGGATTGAAGGGTGAACTCCTCCAGCATGATATCGAAGGAGCAACGCTCGCCACGATGGCTCCAGAAGACATCCTCGATGTCGAACGGTGTTGCGCCGAACCGGTCGGCGACCATCAGCACTTCAGCGGTGGGAACGAACAGGAAGACAGCCGATGGATCGACGAAGCGGCGGATCAACCAGGGGCAGGCGATACGGTCGATCTTCGGGCGCGCGCGCGTGACCCAAACCGTCCGCCCCTTCGCGTCCCGCGGCGGCAGCTTATCGTCCGGCACGGCGAGACCGCCTGCCTTGAGCCATGCCTCGAACCCGCCTTCCAGTGTTTCGGCCTGCGTACCCATGACGCGAAGATGCGCGGCAACGCCGTGGCTAAGCTTGGCGCCGTGGTGGCAGACAATGACGGCCGGACCGTGGATTTCGGCACCCCACTCCTCCACATCCTTGAATGGCTTGCGGATCGATCCGGGAATGAGACGAGAATCTGCGGAAAAGTCCTCGTCATTGCGCACATCGATCAAGACAGGCGCACCCGGCGTGCCGATGAGGCGGTTCAGTTTGTCGGCTGAGATTTCGGTGAATGACGGCATCGCGCGTCCTCCGTTTTAGCGGCTTCGTTGGACGCGACTCTTCGGCTGGCGCCTCGTGGGGTGATCGCGACCCCATGGACCATATGATCCACGCGTGAATCGGCTATGTCAACATTTTCCGCCTGCTTGCGCTGCCGGCAAACAATTGAGATGTAACGATTGATCCCGCAGCGGCGGCTAGACTGAAGTGTCCGAGCGCACGAGGAGGACGATATCACGCTAGGCTTCGGACGCTTTTTCAGGTCGCCGTCAGATTTCAAAAGCAGAAGACCCTGGCGGGTTCGTTTGTGAAAGGTAGTTCGATATGGTCGACGTTGCCGGCTCGCGACCCGCAGCCCTGCGGGCGATCCCGAAAGGCGTCTGGGCTCTCGGCTTCGTTTCGCTGTTCATGGACATCTCCTCCGAGATGATCCACGCGCTGCTTCCGGTCTACATGGTTGCCATCCTCGGCACTTCGGCATTTGCAGTCGGCGTGATCGAAGGCATTGCCGAGGCGACCGCCGCCATCACCAAAGTGTTTTCCGGAGCGCTCAGCGATTGGCTTGGCAAGCGAAAGCTGCTCGTGGCCCTGGGCTACGGAATGGCCGCGCTGACAAAGCCAGTGTTTCCCCTGGCACCGTCGCTGGGCTGGCTCGTGACCGCGCGTTTCGTGGACCGCGTTGGAAAGGGCATCAGGGGCGCACCGCGCGACGCCTTGATAGCCGACATCAGCCCGAAGGAAATCCGCGGCGCAAGTTTCGGTCTGCGTCAGTCGCTGGACACGGTCGGCGCCTTCCTTGGGCCGGCACTGGCCTTGGGTCTGATGTGGTGGACCGCCGACCACTATGCGACGGTCTTCTGGATCGCCGTCATACCGGCGTTCTGCTCGGTCGCGATCATCCTCTTTGTCGTCAAGGAACCGCCGCATGCCGACCAAGGGCGCGCTCGGGTGCCGCTCCGAGCCTCGGAACTCGTTCGACTGCCTGTGATCTACTGGCTGGTCGTTGCCGTCTCTGCTGTCTTCACCCTTGCACGGTTCAGCGAGGCCTTCCTCATCCTTGATGCTCAACAGATGGGACTTCCCGTCATGTTCGTTCCGATCGTCCTGATCGTCATGAACATTGCCTATGGAATCTCGGCTTATCCGGTAGGCGTCATGGCGGATCGTGTCGACAGGATAACCCTGCTGATGGTCGGGCTGGCGCTTCTCGTTCTCGCCGACCTCAGCCTTGCGTTTCTTCCCGGGCTGGCAGGCCTCGGGATTGGAGTACTGCTGTGGGGGTTCCACATGGGCTTTACACAGGGCCTGCTGGCGACCCTTGTTGCGGATGCCGCACCCGCCGAACTGCGCGGAACCGCCTTCGGCATCTTCAACCTGATTGCGGGTGTCGCTCTTCTCGCCGCGAGCGTGCTCGCCGGCGCCCTCTGGGATTGGGGCGGACACCAGATAACCTTTCTCGCCGGCGCAGCCTTTGCCTCGCTCGCCGGCCTTTCGCTGCTTCCGTTGAAAAGGCGGCTTAGAACTGCTTTATAAATCAGGAGCTTGCCCCGTCAGCGATCCACGCAGCAAAGCTGACACCTTCGAGGTAATGATTTCAGGAGCCGGTCGCGGCAAGCAAGGGAGAGGCTCCGCCGTAAATCAGGGCCTCCGCCTCGGCCTGTTGCATAGGCGTGCCAAGCAGGAAGCCTTGTACTTCGCTGAAGCCTTCGGCGCGCAATTTCCGTAACTGCTCTTCGGTCTCGATCCCTTCCGCAAGCGTTGTCGCGTTGAAACCAGAGCCGATGCCGACGACCGCCCGCACGATCGCCAAGTTACCCGGATCCGTTTCGATGCCGGAGACAAAGCTGCGGTCGAGCTTGATCTTGTCGAAGGCAAAGGCGCGCAGATAACTGAAGGAGGAATAACCGGTGCCGAAATCGTCAATGGCGATGCGGATGCCGAGTTCCTTCAACGCCCGCAAGAGCGGCAGGCTCTGCTCAACGTCGGCGAGGAAGACTGACTCGGTGATCTCGATCTCAAGGCGTTCAGGACGGAGACCGGTCTCATCCAGTACCGCAACAACGGTCGCAAGCAGGCTGTTGTGGCGAAACTGGCACACGGAGAGATTGACGGCGATCTTGAGGTGATCGGGCCAGGCCGCCGCCGCCCGACAGGCTTCGCGCAGCACCCACTCGCCGACCTGAATGATAAGGCCCGTCTCCTCGGCGAGGGGTATGAATTCCATCGGCGGGACCAGCCCTCGTACGGGATGGCGCCAGCGGATCAAGGCCTCGAAGCCCGCCAGACCATCGTCGTCAAGTTGCACGATTGGCTGGTAGTGCAGTTCAAACTGGCCCTTTAGCAGCGCCTCGTGAAGCTCGGCCGTGAGCATGTGCCTGCGCTCGGCTTCGAGGCGCATTTCAGGAAGATAAAAGCGATAGGTCGAGCGACCACTTTCCTTCGCTGCGTAGAGCGCAAGGTCCGCGTTTCGCATCAGGACATCGTCGTCCTCGGCGTGCTCCGGCGCAAGCGCAATGCCGATGCTGCAGGTGACGTGCTCGTCGACGCCATCAAGATCAAATGGGGCCGATAACGATCGGAGCAGCCGTTCGGCAAAGCGTTCAATGTTCTCACGTCGCTCCAGTCGGAGCAGCAGCGCAAACTCGTCGCCGCCGAGACGCGCGACGAGGTCGCCATCGGCGACAAGCTGCATCAGGCGCCCTGCGACCTGGCATAGCAGCGCATCGCCCGCGGCATGCCCTTTGCTGTCATTGATATGCTTGAAGTGGTCGACATCGAGGTAAAGCAGCGCCAGCGGGTTTTCCGTCGTGGCGACCGGTGCCTCCCGCTGGATATGATCGGCGAAAGAGGCGCGGTTCGGCAGGCCCGTCAGCGCATCGTGCATTGCCATGTAAGCGAGACGAGCCTCGACCGATCGCTCCTCGGTCACGTCCTGGGAAATGCCCAGGACATAGCGCGGCACGCCGCCGTCCGGTGCGGGCAGAGCCCGCTTGATCGTCCGCAGAATCCGCGGCGTCCCATCGGCGCGCTGCATCGTCTCTTCGAAGCTGATGGTTGTACCTGCCCCGAGAGCTCGGGAATCCTGCTCGCGAAAGATCGCCGTTTGCTTCTCCTCGAAAATGATGGAGTCGCTCTGACCGATGATACCTTCTGGATCGTGGCCGACGATGACCCCACACGCTTCGTTGAAAAGGATGTAGCGTCCGTCTTCTTCCATGTCCTTCACGAAGACGCCTACGGGCAGGTTGTCGACGATACTGTCCAGCATTGAGCGTGTATCGCTCACCTGCCTTTGGGCTGCGTTGACCTCGGTCCGGTCCTGCACGATCGCGAGGATCGCATCCCGTCCGTCGAAGCGAACCGCCCGTCCGTAGGTGAGCACTTCCAGGGTTTCGCCATTGGCCTTCAAATGCGTCCAGCGCTCCGCACGCTCCATATCCGTACGGGCCTGCACGGCATCGCGCATTCGCTTGCGCTCTTGCTCCGGCCTGATGTCGAGGACCGTCATGCGCGCGTAGTCCTGGCGCGAATAGCCGTAGAGATCGACGGCAGCATTGTTGACGATCAGGAAGCGAAGGCTGCCGGGTTCGTAGACCCACATCGGCGACGGATGGGTTGCAAACAGCGACTGAAAATCATCGTTCGGCGCATCGATCGGAGCAAATGCTTTCTGGAAACCGGTCATACTAGATCACAAGAAGTAATGGCAGCGGATCGACGGGTTATAGGTCGAAAAGCTAAACAAAAACAGAATCATAATTCGCACAAACTTTAGGCGCAACGCCTTTGGATTGTGCATTGCGGTATTTCTGCCTCCCCTCCCCATCAGTGATGGGCATGGCTGCACTGGCCGTGATCCGCCAGCACCTCGATGACACGGCACTGATCGACACGGCCGTGACCGCAGCCTTCCACCATCAGCTCCAGCTCCGCTTTCAGCGCCATCAGGCTTCGGATCCTCTGCTCGACTTCGATTAGGCGGGCCTTGGCGATCGCGTCTGCAGAGGCGCATGACTGGTGCGGGTCGTCCTGCAGGGTCAGGAGGGTGCGGATCGCCTCCACTTCGAAGCCAAGCTCGCGGGCATGACGGATGAAGGCGAGCCTGCGCAGATCCGCCGGCTCGTAGGAACGTTGGTTGCCTTCGCTCCGGTTCGGCTCCGGCAGGAGGCCGATGCTCTCGTAGTAGCGGATCGTCGGCACTTTGACGCCGCTTTTCCGGGAGGCTTCGCCGATCGTGATCGTTTTCATGATTTTCCTCTTGCACCTCTAGTCGCTAGAGGATGTAGGGAGGATGCTTCTGTCTGACAAGGAAGCGGATCATGGGTGAAACGGTCGAGAAACGTTACAGGGTTGGCGGCATGGATTGCGCCAGCTGCGCAGCCAAGATTGACACCGCCGTCCGACGCATCCCAGGTGTCGAAGACGTTTCTATCTCCGTGACTGCGGGGACGATGACTGTACGCCACGACGGCAGCAGCGATCTTGTCGCCATCGAAAAGAAAGTGACGAGCCTTGGCTATTCCGTCTCGCAGGTGACCGGAAGGATGCCAGTGGATACACAGCCGGCAGACCATTCCCACCATGACCATGACCACAGTAATCACGACCACGCGGGGCATAATCACGCAGGTCATGAGCATGTAGCGGAAAGAGTGCCTGACGCGCTGGAAGGGCTCCACGGTCACGAGGCCCCTATGGCCGGACCTTGGTGGCACAGCAAGAAGGGCCGGCTGACAATCTTTGCCGGCGCAGCCCTCGTTATAGCTTACGTCATCGGCCACCTCGTGCCGGCAATTGCGCCCTACGCGTTCATCATGGCAGTGCTCGTCGGCCTTGTTCCAATCGCCCGACGCGCAATCGTCGCTGCCTTCGCTGGCACGCCCTTTTCGATCGAGATGCTGATGACGATCGCGGCGGTTGGCGCGGTGATCATCCAGGCCAGCGAGGAAGCCGCCGCCGTGGTCTTCCTGTTTCTGGTTGGCGAACTGCTGGAAGGCATCGCCGCCGGCAAGGCACGCGCAAGCATCCAGTCGCTGGCGACCCTGGTCCCGAAACGCGCCTTCCTCGAAGAGGATGGCAAGACCCGGGAAGTGCCCGCCGAGAGCCTCGCCGTCGGTTCGACGATTCTGGTTCGTCCGGGCGACCGCATCGCAGCGGATGGCACCATCCTGTCCGGCGAAAGTGCAATCGACGAAGCGCCGGTCACCGGCGAAAGTACGCCCGTGCAAAAAGGCGTGGGCGACACCGTTTTTGCAGGTACCGTCAACGGCGACGCGGCTCTTCGGGTCAAGGTGACGGCAGCGGCGGCGGACAACACGATTGCGCGTGTCGTCCGGCTGGTCGAAGCGGCGCAGGAATCAAAGGCGCCGACGGAGCGCTTCATCGACCGTTTCTCTCGTTACTATACGCCCGGCGTCGTCGTGGTTGCCGCCCTTGTCGCGATCCTGCCGCCGCTTCTTGGCGGCAGCGCCTGGAACGAATGGATCTACAAGGGCCTCGCCATATTGCTGATCGGCTGCCCCTGTGCCCTCGTGATCTCGACCCCGGCCGCGATTGCCGCCTCGCTTTCTTCTGGAGCGCGCCGCGGTCTGCTGCTGAAAGGCGGCGCGGTTCTCGAGACCCTCGGCAAAGTCACTGCCGTAGCATTCGACAAAACAGGCACGCTGACGGAAGGCAAGCCGCAGGTGACCGATGTGATCGCGTTTGGAAAGGACGAAGGCGAAGTCCTGAAATATGCCGCTGCCCTTGAGACAGGATCCAGCCATCCGCTGGCGCTTGCAATTCTGGCGCGAGCAACCGCCGCCGAGATCACCCTCCCCGCAGCAAGCAACGCCAAGGCTCTGGGAGGAAAAGGCATCACCGGGACCGTCGAGGGCCAACCCGTATTCTTCGGGTCTCCCAAAGCCGCCAGCGAACAAATCCCTCTTTCATCGGATCAGGTCGCGCGCATCACGGCGCTCAACGACGATGGAAAAACAGTTTCGGTACTAATCGTCGGCGACACGCTGGCAGGAGCCATCGCCATGCGTGACGAACCGCGCGATGACGCCGAGCCCGGCCTTGAGAGATTAACCGAGGCAGGCATCAAGACTGTCATGCTAACGGGTGACAATCACCGTACCGCAAAAGCAATTGGCACACAGCTCGGCATCGAGGTACGCGCCGAACTGATGCCGGAGGACAAGCAACGCATCGTGACCGAGCTGAAGCGCGGCGGCCTGATCGTTGCCAAGGTTGGCGACGGCATCAACGACGCCCCTGCCCTTGCGACCGCCGATGTCGGTATCGCCATGGGCGGCGGCACCGATGTGGCGCTCGAAACTGCCGATGCCGCGATCCTGCATGGTCGCGTCAGCGACGTTGCGGCGATGATCGCGCTCTCCAAGCGCACCATGCGCAACATCGTCCAAAACATCACCATCGCGCTCGGCCTGAAGGCGGCATTTCTCGTGACCACCATCGCAGGCATCACTGGCCTCTGGCCGGCGATCCTGGCCGATACCGGCGCAACGGTGCTGGTCACCATCAATGCGCTGAGACTGCTGAAGCCGGCCAGGTAAGGGGTTAAGCAGGCACCGCTCTTTCGCTCATCGTTTTTCTCCGAGGTACTGAAAGATCGTTCGTTTCCAACGCGGATCGTGAATCGCCTGAAGGACGGCTACGTCGATTGCCTTTCGATACGGTCTGCCGAGCGGCATGGCGAGCCCGTAGCTTTGGGGCTCGAAATCGACATCTAGGACTTGCACGCTGCTGGAGAAATGCTGCTCCACAGTCCACGCTAAAAGCGGCTTGTCGTAGACGAAGGCATCGATCGATCCTGTTTCGAGCGCCTTCAGCCCGTCGGCAACCTGGGCAAATGTGCGGTGCTTGATGCGCTCGCCGTCCAGGAAGCCGATGGTCGCCGAATTGGCAAGCGTGCCAACGCGCACGCCCGGCAGATCCTCCACGCCATTGACCAGCCCGCGCATCTGCCTCGTCGTCAGTGCGGAAGTGACGCTGGCGGTGAACACGGCGATCGTGATGATCGATACCACCATCCAGATGATCGCAAGCGCCCTCCCCGCAACGGTGATCGGCCCGCGATGCCCGGTGCTTGCCTGCGTCATGGCCTCCGCGGACCACCAAATGCTCGCTCCCAAACCGCGTCCGACCGGTCCGCCGAAGTCGTCGTTGTGGCGCCGCTCGAACAGCCACACCAGTGCGCCGACCAGCAGGGAGATACCGATCAGCGCTCCCGCCGCCTGCAGGAATCCCGCTGAGATCATTGTCCGGGTGATTTCGCGCCACACCGACACGCTGTTGACCGACACAGCGATCCCCAGGCCGGTATCGTAGAAGGGCTGACTGAAATCCACGCGGCGTTCGCGGTCGGCCGTGATGGTGATCGCTGCGACGGAAACATCGTAGTCGCCCCGCGATGTTGCTTCGATGAGTTTTTGAACATCGGGCTCTTCGGCGAGGCGAAACTGCAGCCCTAGCTTCTGCGCGACCTCGCGCCAGAGCTCAATGGAAATGCCGCTCCAATTGCCATCGGCATCCTTCATCGCAAATGGCGGTGCCTGCTTGGTGCCGATAACAAGTTCGCGCTGAGGGAAATCTTGCCTGTCGGTCTGCTGCGGAACCTGCCCATAGACATAGGCGCAGCCGACTGCAGTTCCACTGAAGGCCGAAAAAGCGATAAGCGCGCCCCGGATATGGCGGCCCGCAGTGCGCACCCACCCACGTATGCCAGTCGCAAACGCTGCAACGGAGACTGCCACGATACCCGTTCTCACCAGCCTCCAACTCCGAAAAGAACCGCGCGCCAAGGCTGCCTAGTCCTGGGCAACGGCCTGGGCAGCGGTCCGAAGCGAGCCACGAAAGAACGCAAATTAGAAGTACGTTACGGTAAAATTTGCGCTTCGCCGCCCTTCATACGCCTACGATTATCAAAGGCACCGGGTCAGGTACAAAACCTCTGCGTTAGTCTCGCTGCGCAATTTGCACGCAGTGGGAACATTTCGCTCGCTGGGGCGTTAACGTTGAGAGGAGGAGTAACATGACGAATGACTTCAACAGACCAAACCCAACGAATACCTCGGCGTCCAAGAGCAGGACGCTATGGATTGTTTTGGCAGCCATTGTCGTTATCGTAGCATTAGCAGCCACTTATTGGCCGAGAACACAAACCGGTTCGACCGCGACGGCACCGAACGCACCGGCTCCGACCACTTCCGAGCCGGCGTCACCGCCACCTGCATCGACTGCACCCGCGACACCGCCAGCAGCTGAGACTCCTGCCGCTCCAGCTCCTGCTGCCCCGGCTACCGAGACTCCGGCCGCCCCGGCGCCAGCCGCCCCGGCGCCAGCCGCTCCGGCTCCAGCGAACCCGCAGTAGTCGCGAGACCCCTTGCTCAGGCGGGTTTAACCTGCAAGGCCGGCCGCTCGACTTAGTTCGCGCCGGCCTTGAGGATGCGATGCGTGCTGACATCCAGCGCATTGCCCGCTTCCCTGCCGTCCTTGGCAAGACCGTTCGCCGTGTTTGCGCAAGCTGACAGGCTGATGAGTGATGCGAGCGCAAGGCCGATAGCGACGACTGACTTTGTCATGAAAGCTCCCAAATTGGTTGTTCAACAACCGTAGAAAGAGACCGATGGTCGCCCTGGCAGTGATCAACGTGGTCGACCGAAAGACAAAACGAGAAAACCCGGCGCAGGTTCCCACGCCGGGTTTTCTCATTGCCTTGGGAGCAAAACTCAATCGACTGAGAACACCAGCGGCTTTGCCTGGCGGATCGCAGAGTGTGCTGTCAGCTTGGCCAGAACCTCATCGCCAATCGGACCATCGACGTAAAGCAGCGCGATAGCATCGCCCCCCTGCTTGTCGCGGCCGAGCTGGAAGTTCGCAATGTTGACGCCAGCGGCGCCTAGCGTCGTACCGATGAAGCCGATCATGCCGGGTACGTCGGTGTTGGCGATGTAGACCATGTGCGAACCGACATCGGCATCAAGGTTGATGCCCTTGATCTGGATGAAGCGCGGCTTGCCGTCAGAGAAGACCGTGCCGGCGATCGAACGTGTCATCGTGTCGGTCTTGACGGTAAGCTTGATGTAGCCGTCGTAGACGCCGGTTTTGTCACGCTTGACCTCGGAGAGCACGATGCCCTTTTCCTTGATCATGATCGGCGCCGAAACCATGTTGACGTCGGCGACCTGGTTGCGAATGAGGCCGGCGAGCAAAGCCGAGGTCAGCGCCTTGGTGTTCATCGTGGCCGTCGCGCCATCGTACAGGATCTCGATTTCCTTGATCGGATCTTCCGACACCTGGCCGACAAAAGCACCGAGAACGTCGGCAAGCCGGATAAACGGCTTCAGGATCGGTGCTTCTTCAGCAGTGATCGACGGCATGTTGATGGCGTTGGAGACCGCACCCTTGACGAGGTAATCCGACATCTGCTCGGCGACCTGAAGGGCGACGTTTTCCTGTGCTTCCGTGGTCGACGCACCCAGGTGCGGCGTGCAGACGACGTTCGGCAGGCCGAACAGCGGGCTCTCCTTGGCGGGCTCGACCTCGAAGACGTCGAAGCCGGCGCCGGCGACGTGGCCGGACTTGATGGCTTCTGCGAGCGCTGCTTCGTCAACCAGGCCACCACGGGCGCAGTTGATGATGCGAACGCCGGGCTTCGTCTTGGCGAGGTTTTCCTTGCCGAGGATACCGCGGGTCTTGTCGGTCATCGGAACGTGCAGCGTGATGAAGTCGGCCTTGGCCAGCAGCTCGTCGAGCTCAACCTTGGTGACGCCCATTTCCTGCGCGCGCTCGGCCGACAGGAAGGGATCGTAGGCCAGAACATGCATGCCGAGGCCGATAGCCTTCTTGCAGACGATGCCGCCGATGTTTCCGGCGCCGATGACGCCGAGCATCTTGCCGGTGATTTCGACACCCATGAACTTCGACTTTTCCCACTTGCCGGCCTGCGTCGAGGCATCGGCCTGGGGCAGTTGGCGGGCAACGGCGAACATCAGCGCAATGGCATGCTCGGCCGTGGTGATCGAGTTGCCGAACGGCGTGTTCATGACGATGATGCCTCGCTTGGAGGCGGCCGGGATATCGACGTTATCGACGCCGATGCCGGCGCGACCGATGACCTTGAGATTGGTCGCAGCGGCGATCAGCTTTTCCGTCGCCTTGGTGGCGGAGCGGATGGCGAGACCATCGTAGTTGCCGATGATTTCGGCGAGCTTGTCCTTGTCCTTGCCGAGCTGCGGCTGGAAATCGACTTCGACGCCACGATCACGGAAGATCTGGACAGCGGTTTCCGACAGTTCGTCGGATACGAGAACGCGAGGTGCCATTGCGGGGCTTCCTTCAAAAAGTTCAGCGATGGATGAAATCAGGGATACGAGGCTCCGCCCGTTCGGCGGAGCCGGATGCTATCAGCTCAGGCAGCAGCCTGGGAAAGCGTCGCCTTCTGGGTCGCGAACGCCCAGGAGAGCCACGGCATCAGCTTCTGCATGTCGGCAGTCTCGATCGTGGCACCTGCCCAGATGCGCAGGCCCGACGGTGCATCGCGATAGTGGCCGATGTCATAGGCGACACCTTCCTTGTCGAGCAGGCTGACGACGCCCTTGGCGAAGTTCGCCTGACCATCGGCGTCGAGCGCCAGAACGTCCTTGTCGACGATCTTCAGGCAGACGGACGTGTTGGATGCCGTCTCCGGCTTCACCGCCAGGTTGGCGATCCAGTCGTTGGCAGCAACGAAGTCCGCGATTACCTTGGCGTTGGCATCGGCGCGGGCCATCAGGGCCTTGAGACCGCCGACTTCCTTCGACCAGAGCAGTGCATCGATATAGTCCTCGACGCAGAGCATGGACGGCGTGTTGATGGTCTCGCCGCTGAAGATGCCTTCGATCAGCTTGCCACCCGAAGTCATGCGGAAGATCTTCGGCAGTGGCCAGGCCGGCGCGTAGGTGAGCAGACGCTCGACAGCGCGCGGAGACAGGATGATGACGCCATGTGCGCCCTCACCGCCCAGAACCTTCTGCCAGGAGAAGGTGACTACATCGAGCTTGGCGAAGTCGAGATTCTGTGCGAAAGCGGCCGAGGTGGCGTCGCAGATCGTCAGACCCTTGCGATCAGCCGGAATGAAATCGGCGTTCGGAACGCGAACACCGGAGGTGGTGCCGTTCCAGGTGAAGACCACGTCGCGGTCGAAATCGATGGTGGAAAGATCCGGCAGCTCGCCGTAGCCAGCTTCGATCTTGCGGACGTCTTTCAGCTTCAGCTGCTTGACGACGTCGGTAACCCAACCAGCGCCGAAGCTTTCCCAGGCGACCATGTCGACGCCGCGCTCACCGAGCAACGACCAGAGGGCCATTTCGACGGCGCCAGTGTCGGAAGCAGGAACGATACCGATGCGATAATCCGCCGGCACTTCCAGAACGTCACGGGTGAGATCAATGGCCTGCTTGAGCTTCGTCTTTCCGATCTTCGCGCGGTGCGAACGGCCAAGAGCCGCATCGGAAAGGGCTTCGAGCGACCAACCGGGGCGCTTCGAGCAAGGGCCAGAGGAAAAATGAGTATTGTTCGGACGTACGTCCGGCTTTGCGGTCTTCGCCATGTGCTATCCTTCCAGATAGATAGCTCCTCGTTGGGGAGGAGTGTCCCGCCGCCGTCGTTATAGGGCGGTGGGATCGAAGTCAAGCAGCCGCTGTCGCTAGGAGAGAGATTTTTAGCGTATGCGCGTCATTGCGCCGCGGACTTACCAGCCAGCGATCCGCAAGCCGACACGGATTTCGTATCGCGTCAGTCCGTCGTCGCGACCGCTTGATCCCGAAGGACCCGTAAACATGCTGCCGCCGGCAATGTCGGAGAAGCGGTAGCCGACATCGATCTTGATGGTATCCGTGACCTCATAGCTGAGGCCGGCCATCAGCGCATAAGTGAAGCGCCAGCTGCTTTCGCCATTGAGTTCTTGCTGGGAGAACGCCGCTCCCGAGCAGGTCGAAGCACCATCCGTGCACGCGGGTTGCGCATGCACGTTCCCCCATTTTACGTTGGTCGCCCCGATCCCGGCACCGACATAAGGGGTGAAACCGGCAATCGTCGCGAGGTCGGCATAGCCGTTCGCCATCACGCCATAGGCCCGAAGATCGCCGCGCGCACCGAAGGCGCAGCCGGTTCCGACGGCTGCGGATGCAGCACAAGGCAAATCGGTGCCGGCTGTGCCGGTGAACTTGCTTTTGAAAAAGTCGCCCGTGAAGTCGGCGCGCCAGATGTCGGTGAATTGATAGCCGATACCGGCACCGCCTGAGATCGGCCTGGAAAAACGTGCCGGATCGAATTCGCCGCCAGCAGTGGCGCCCCCGGCGTCAGTAAAGCGGTAGGCCGGCGCTTCGTTTCCTGTCCACGGCGCATAGCCAAGATCACCGCGAAGATACCAGCCCCTTGCCGATGCATCGCCGGCAATGGTGACCTCGGGTGCCTGCGTAATCGGGGGTTCCTCCGCCATCGCCGGACCGCCGAACAGAGCGAAGCTTGCCGCCGTGGCGCGGATGATGGTGGACGATTTCATTGCAATTCCCGACCGGGCAGAGAAATGCCCGCATGACTGACCATCCGGGCATTATTCCAACCAGATGCTAACGCGCGGTTAACTATGCTTGTTAACTTCGATCGGGGACGGGGAGAAACGAAAAAGGCGGCCCTGACGGCGGCCTTGAAGTCGAAGCGCTCGCAACAATGGGGTGTCGGCTATTGCAGCGAATAGCGCAGGCCGAGTTTGAAATCGTGCGAGGTAATGTTGTCGAAGTGCATCGGGCCGGTGTTCACCGTGTTGTCGTAGGAACGGAGCGGGCCGGTTTTTGCGTCGCCAAGATCGACGTAGCTATAGCCAAAATCGACGGTGAGGCGATCTGTCACTTGATAGCCGATGCCGGCATGGAGCGCCCAAGCAAAGTTCCAAGTGGATTCACTGTCACCATAAGCAACGCCTTGGGTCGGGACGTTGACATCCCTGAACCGAGAGATCGTGTTGCGTGAGGCACCGATGCCGGCGCCGACATAAGGCGTAATGCCTTCCCATGTGCCGATGTCGACATAGGCATTCGCCATCAACAGCCATTCCGATTTGGCAGCATCGTAGTCATTCGTACCATCCCAGACGGGTCCCGTCGCATCGGTATGACCGTAACGATCGAGCGCGGAAAAATCGGTCTTGCCGCGATACTGAACGATCGCATCGCCGCGGAGCCACTGGTTAAATTGATAACCGACGCCCAACCCACCGAGCAGGCCACTGTCAAATGAGCCCTCATCCGGAAATTCGTGGAGTTCCACGTCGTCAAACAATTCGTGCTGCATACTGCCAAGACGCTGGTTAGTCATGCCCAAGTCCCCGCGCAGGTACCATCCGCCGAAGGCGGGAGGGGGCGGAGGAGCCGGATCGACATAAAGATCGGCAGCGAGAACCGGGCCACCTGCCGTCAACGCCGCAGCCAGGGCAATCAAAAATCTCTTCATAGTATGCTCCAGAAACAATCGATGCCCGGGCGTGCGTCATTCGACCACGCCCGGCTTTTATTCATCCCAGAGTCTTACAAATTAGAGTTAATGTCAGATTAAATTCAGAAAATCTTTAGCATGATCTTGCGCACATGGCCGGACGCCGAAACAATGCCCGCCATGTTCACAAATACGGACGTCACGCGGCGTCGCGCGCACCACCGATTATACCAACCAGATCATTGACGATGCGTTCGATCTGGCCGCGGTCATCGCCTTCAGCCATGACCCGGATCAGCGGTTCGGTGCCGGACGGGCGGATAACAAGGCGGCCGCTATGACCGAGCTCGGCTTCTGCATCGGCGATTGCCTTCCGCACACGGGCGTCTTCAAGCGGCTTGCCGCCGGAAATGCGCACATTGCGAAGGAGCTGCGGCACTGGCTCGAAGCGGCGGCAAACTTCGCTCACCGTCTTGCCGGTCCGCTTGACCGCAGCAAGGATCTGCAATGCGGCCACTAGACCGTCGCCCGTCGTACCGTAGTCCGACAGCACGATGTGACCGGACTGCTCGCCACCGACGTTGTAGCTGTGCTGGCGCATGTGCTCGACGACATAGCGGTCACCGACCATCGTGCGTACGAGGCCGAGGCCCTTATCCTCGAGGAAGCGCTCCAGCCCGAGATTCGACATCACCGTCGCAACGATACCGCCGCCGCGAAGCTGCTGGCTTTCGGCAAAGCTCTCGGCAATGACAGCCATCAGCTGGTCGCCGTCGACAACAGCGCCGTTCTCATCGATGATGATCACGCGATCGGCGTCGCCGTCGAGCGCAATGCCGATATCGGCACGGACTTCATCGACCTTCTTCTGCAGAGCAACCGGGCTGGTCGAGCCGCAATTGAGATTGATGTTCGTGCCGTTCGGCTCGTTGCCGATGGTCACGACGTCGGCGCCGAGTTCCCAGAGAACAGCGGGCGCCACCTTGTAGGCGGCTCCGTTTGCGCAGTCGATCGCGATCCTTAAGCCTTGTAGCGTGACGTCACGCGGCAGCGTGCGCTTGGCATGCTCGATATAGCGGTCGTGCACGCCGTCAACACGCTTGGCGCGGCCGATGTCGTCGGCTTTGGCAAGCTGCGTCGAGAGATCCTTTTCAAGCAGATCCTCGATCTGCGATTCCAGATCGTCCGACAGCTTATAGCCATCTGGCCCGAATAGCTTGATGCCGTTGTCCTGGTAGGGATTGTGGGACGCCGAGATCATGACGCCGATGTCGGCGCGCAAGGACCGCGTCAGCATCGCCACGGCTGGCGTCGGGATAGGACCGAGAACAAAGGCATCGACGCCCGCAGCAGTGAAGCCTGCGACCATCGCGTTTTCGAGCATATAACCAGAAAGGCGGGTGTCCTTGCCTATGACAACGCGATGACGGTGGTTGCCTCGGCGAAAGATCGTTCCGACTGCAATCCCGACCCGCATCGCAAGGTCGGGTGTCATTGGGAACACATTGGATTGACCGCGAATACCGTCTGTACCGAAATAGCGTCTTTTCATATGCACCCCTGTGCCTTAGCGCGCCTTCTGGCTGCGCATTATTACTTGCAAAAATCACGTCGCCACGGGCGAATGTCGTTACAAGAGCTTCGAGTGAAGCCTCCCTATGTCACCGGCATGACATAAATCGCTGTCACCATCACGTAAATTCGCGAGAAAACCCATTACATCGCGTTACCGACGCGAAAGGCCGGAGTCCAGACTGGACCCCGGCCTTTCAGGCATTCTCAAGATAAATCAATGCGGCTGCGGCTCTAGGCCGGCTTCAGGCTCGTCACCCTTAGCCACCGGTCGGCTACCGGTCTTCGGAACGGCCGAGCCGCGGCTGGGCGGCGCGTCGTCGCCGAGATCGCGCGAAGGCTTTTCGCCGCGAATCAGCGCCTTGATTTCCTCGCCCGTCAACGTCTCGTATTCGAGCAATCCTTCGGCCAGCGCGACGAACTCGTCATGCTTGTCGGTGAGGATATCGCGGGCCTGGGTATAGGCCTCGTCGATCAGGCGGCGAACTTCGTTGTCGATCTTCTGGGCGGTGGCCTCGGAGACGTTCTTCGACTGCGAAACAGAGTGGCCGAGGAAGACCTCCTGCTGGTTCTCGCCGTAGGCCACCTGGCCGAGCTCGTCGGAGAAGCCCCATTGGGTGACCATCGCACGAGCAAGCTTGGTGGCTTGCTCGATGTCTGAGGATGCACCCGATGTGATGTTCTCCTTGCCGAAAGTCAGTTCCTCAGCAACGCGGCCGCCCATCATGATGCAGAGGCGCGAGACCATCCACTTGTAGCTCATCGAGTAGCGGTCGCCCTCGGGGAGCTGCATGACCATGCCAAGCGCACGGCCGCGGGGGATGATGGTTGCCTTGTGCAGCGGATCGGCGACCGCCACATTGAGTGCGGTGATCGCATGACCGGCTTCGTGATAGGCCGTGAGCTTCTTTTCAG
This sequence comes from Rhizobium sp. 42MFCr.1, assembly GCF_000377185.1. Classification (NCBI taxonomy): domain Bacteria; kingdom Pseudomonadati; phylum Pseudomonadota; class Alphaproteobacteria; order Hyphomicrobiales; family Rhizobiaceae; genus Rhizobium; species Rhizobium sp. 42MFCr.1. The sequence continues at coordinate 14,687 of NZ_KB897851.1, read as the reverse complement.
CCTCGGTCATCGCCGAAGAGCGGCGCTCGGCGCCCATCATGATCTTGTCCTTGGCGTCCTCGAATTCCTGCATGGTCACGACGCGCTTGTTGCGGCGCGCAGCCATCAAGGCAGCTTCGTTAACGAGGTTCATCAGATCCGCGCCGGAGAAGCCGGGCGTACCGCGAGCCAGAACCTTGAGATCGACGTTCGGTGCCAGCGGAACGTTGCGGGCATGAACCTTCAGGATACGCTCGCGACCGACGATGTCGGGGTTCGGCACGACCACTTGGCGGTCGAAGCGGCCCGGACGCAGAAGTGCGGGATCGAGAACATCAGGGCGGTTCGTCGCCGCGATCAGGATGATGCCCTCGTTTGCTTCGAAGCCATCCATCTCGACCAGCAACTGGTTCAGCGTCTGCTCACGTTCATCGTTACCGCCGCCGAGACCGGCGCCGCGATGGCGACCGACAGCGTCGATTTCGTCGATGAAGATGATGCAGGGCGCATTCTTCTTGGCCTGTTCGAACATGTCGCGGACACGGCTTGCGCCGACGCCGACGAACATTTCGACGAAGTCGGAGCCCGAGATCGTGAAGAACGGCACATTGGCCTCGCCTGCAACAGAGCGGGCGAGCAGCGTCTTGCCGGTGCCCGGAGGGCCAACCAACAGAACGCCACGCGGAATCTTGCCGCCGAGGCGCTGGAATTTCTGCGGATCACGCAGGAATTCGACAATTTCCTCAAGGTCTTGCTTGGCCTCGTCGACGCCTGCGACGTCATCGAAGGTCACCCGGCCATGCGCTTCGGTCAGAAGCTTTGCCTTGGATTTGCCGAAGCCCATCGCACCGCGTGAGCCCCCCTGCATCTGCCGCATGAAGAAGAGCCAGACGCCCAGTATCAACAGCATCGGCAACAGCGTACCGATATAGCTCAGGAAGCCCGAAGAGCCATCGGTCTCCGGGCGCGCCGAAACGAGGACGTTCTTCTGCTGGAGGCGATCGAGCAGGCTGCCGTCAACAACAGGCGTATAGGTCTGGAAGGTGGTGCCGTTTTCAACATAGGTGCCGGTGACGCGGTTGCCCGTGACGACGACTTCCTTGACGCGGCCCGCATCCACTTCCCGCAGGAACTGCGAGTAAGGGATCTCGCGGGAGCTGGTCTGCGCCGGCGACGTCTGGAACATGCTGAACAGGGCAATCAGCAGAAGCGCAATGATTGCCCACAAGGCGAAATTACGTAAGTTAGGGTTCATCGAACTCCCCAGCACTGGAACAGCCACCTCATGGCGACCGTCTTATTTGGTCTCTAACATAGGATTGCCTTGGGTGAATGCCAAGGAAAACTGGACTGTTAGATAGATTTTCCGTCAATAAGACCTAATGGCGGTTTTGGATAGGGGCGCGTTCCAAAGGCAGCCGCAAGCCTGTCGGCAAAGATGAAGTCAAATCGTGTCAAAAAACGGTCGAACGGCGAGAAATAGGGACTGATCCTGACTTTCTCGGCAACACGAGAGGGAACTTCGGACCCAGCAGCGTCGACGACGCATGGCGCCGCTGACCGGGCCTGCCTGAGCACGCCCCTCGGTAGCCGGTCGCTCTGCATCTCAGCTCCGCCGGCAACGACGCCGATATCCGTCGGGGCTGCATTTTCAACGAGGAACCGCCTGTCCCAGACGCCGCGCGCGCCCGGCGCAAGCGTCAACGGCAGGATCCCACGGTTTTCACGAACGAGAAAAAGCCCGTCGCGCCGAAGGTCAAACACTACCCTGCCCGCGGTCATCCGATTTGGCTGATCGCTTTTGATAAGCGCCAGAACATCGTCCGTCTGCTTGCGTCCGAGCGGGAACGCCTGCCCGCCGAAAACCGCAGCAAGGCGCGCAATGGCATAATCAAGAATGCCCCTCTCCGCGGTGAGTCCGGCCGGGAGTACCTGGCCGACCAAGGGAGAATGCAGAACGAAATGCTGATCCAGCCATCTAGCCGCCGAAGCGGCGACGCTCGTGCGCAAGTCACCGGCCTCGCCCGCATCCGGGACGGCATCCGCCTCTTCGGCGAGGCGGGATCGCATCCGCACACGTTCATAGTTCGGGTCATCATTGCTTGGGTCGTCGATCCAGCCGACATGTCTTGTGCGAAGATATTCGCGGATCGCCTCTCGCCGACAGCTAAGCAGCGGTCGGGCAACCCAAATACGGCGATCAAAGAGCACGAGATCGGCGATGCCGGTGCTTGGCTGTTCTGAGCGCTCCCACCGCATGGCGAGCGTCTCGCGCTGATCGTCTGCCGTATGCGCGGTTACAACGATGTCGGCGTTGAAGTTCTCGGCGGCTTCGGCAAGCAGCGCGTAGCGGGCGTCGCGCGCAGCCGCCATGAGGCCGGCCTTGGGCTTTTCGCCCTGCCAGACTTTAACGACGTGCGGGATATCGAGCGACCCGCAGAGGGCAGCAACCTGGCGCGCCTCTTCGGCCGATTCTGTCCGCAGTGCATGATCCACTGTAACAGCGCAAAGAGAGATTTTCGAGTTGGGTACAGCCTTGCTCGCTTCGACAAGAGCCAAAAGCAGGCCTGTTGAATCGCTTCCGCCCGAAGTCGCAACAAGGATGCGCGAGGGCCCGATCAGCGAGTCAAGGAAACGGCGCGCTGCCGTCTCAGGTAGAAGGGGGCCATCCGGGCGCAAAACCGGAAGGCCCTAGCAGGCGAGACGCTTTTGCTCGCTGGCAACCTTGGTTATCACGGCACGCGAAGCCTTGGGGTAACGCTTCGAGACTTCCCGCAGCGTGGCGCATGCGGTTTCCGTATTGTCGAGCGCCGCAAGCGACATGCCCAGCTTGAGAAGCATTTCCGGCGCCTTTTCGGAGCTGCCATACTTCTTGTGAGCATCGAGGAACGTCTTGGCGGCCTCATTGTACTTGCCCTGCGAGTAGAGCGCTTCGCCAAGCCAGAAATTGGCATCCGCCGCGCGTGCGCTGCTCGGGTATTGAGCGATGTACTGGGTGAACTCCTGCTCGGCCGTCGAATAGTCCCCGGAAAGCACGTGGCCGTAGGCGGCCTTGTACTGGTCGGCTTCGCTGCCGAGCGAGGCCGTCTGCGACGAACGGCCGGAATCGACGCCAGGAACCGGGCCGGATCCGACCGTGGCATTCTCGTTGACCGAGCCTCCGACCGGATTGCCGCTCTGGTCGAACTGCATCGAACCGAGCTGCTTCGGCGGCTGGCCGAGACCATCATTTGCCGGAACGTCGGTCGAGGGAGCCGTTTCGGCTCCCTGCGGTGCTTGGATTACGCGGGCGACATCGTCACCACCGCTCCGGCCCTGCGCCGGAGGAGGCACATCGGCTTCGCTCTTTTTCATCGTCTTGGAGCTGCTGCCGGCACTACTGCCGCCGCCCTTTTCCAGCTCCTGGAAGCGGAATTCGTTGTCTTCCTGCGCCTTGCGGATCGTTTCCTGCATCTGCAGGAGCTGGAAGCTCATCTCTTCGATGCGGCCGTTCAGCTGGCGCAGCTGTTCTTCCAGCTGCTGGATGCGAACCTCAGGGCCGCCCGCCTGCACGTTTACAACCGGTGCCTGCGGTTGCCGATTGGCAGCCTTGCCGCCGATCTGCCACCCGAAAAGCGACGTCGCATTCGCCGATTGGCCCGCCCCGGCCACGGCCGCGAGGCACAGCATGCCCGCAACGACAAATTTCTTCATATGGTTTGTCCTGTCCCTGTGATTCTTCGCACCCATTGGCACGAACAGGAGATTTTTCCAATTGCTTTCAAAAAGCAACGGAAACTGGCCAAAGTGTGTTCAAAAAGAAAAGGCGGCCCGCGTTGGAGCCGCCTTTCGAAATTGTAATATTTCCCAGCAATTACATGCCGGCGCCACCGAGAACTGTAACGGCCCGGCGGTTCTGCGACCAGCAGGAAATATCGTCGCAGACGGCAACCGGGCGTTCCTTGCCGTAGGAGATCGTCTTCATGCGCTGTGCCGGAACGCCGCGCGAAGCAAGGTAATCCTTGGTGGCCGCTGCACGGCGAGCGCCGAGAGCAAGGTTGTATTCGCGCGTGCCGCGTTCGTCGGCGTGGCCTTCGATGGTGATCGCGTACTTCGGATAGCGGGCAAGCCACTGAGCCTGGCGGTCGAGGGTCTGGGAAGCGTCCGCGCGGATCGAGGTGGAGTCGGTGTCGAAGAAGATACGATCGCCGACGTTGACGGTGAAGTCCTGTGCAGAACCGGGCGTTGCGGCGCCGGCACCGAGGCCCAGGTCACCAGCGCTGTTCGCCATGTTCTTCTTGTTGGCGCAACCGGCCAAGGCAAGACCGGCGACAAGCGCGATCATGACGGGGTTACGGGCGAAATTCTGCATGCGGCTCATTGCCGGGGTGTGAATTCGGCTCATGGCCGGTCTCCTTGCGACTTGATTAAGGTTGCCGGACTGTAACCTCGTTGGGTTAATCGGCATTCAAGAATTATGGTTAACAGATGGTTGATTTGTCCCTCAGTCGCCCCAATCAGGGATTTTTGCGGCGACAAAAAGGCACATCCACAGGCTTTCCTACTCGAGAAGCGGCGACCAGGCCGGGTCCGAAGCGAAGTTCGGCGTCTTGATGAGCTGCTCGTTGTAGCCCGTCAGATCGATCGAGTAGAGCTGCGGACCGCCGGCACCAGCTGCCTGGCGGAAGAACATGATAACGCGGCCGTTCGGCGCCCAGGTCGGGCCCTCGTTGTGGAAGCCCGTCGTCAGGATGCGTTCACCCGAACCATCAGGCTTCATGACGCCGATCGAGAACTTGCCGCCCGACTGCTTGGTGAAGGCGATCAGATCGCCGCGCGGAGACCAGACCGGCGTCGAGTAGTTGCCGTCTCCGAAGGAGATACGGGTTTGGCCGGAGCCATCGGCATTCATCACGTAGATCTGCTGGTGGCCGCCACGGTCGCTTTCGAAGACGATGCGGTTGCCATCAGGCGAATAGGACGGCGAGGTATCGATCGCAGCAGTGGACGTCAGGCGCGTCGTGGTGCGCGAACGCAGGTCCATCGTGTAGATGTTTGCGTTGCCTTCCTGCTGAAGGCTCATGACGACTTTCTGTCCGTCAGGCGAGAAGCGCGGCGAGAAGGTCATGCCCGGAAAGTTGCCGACCACTTCGCGCTGTCCAGTTTCCAGTTGCAGCAGGTAAACCCGCGGCTGCTGGTTGGCGAAGGACATGTAGGTGACTTCCTGGCGGTTCGGCGAGAAGCGCGGCGTCAGCACGAGATCGCTGCCGTTCGTCAGCATGCGCACGTTGTAGCCGTCCTGGTCCATGATGGCGAGCTGGCGCTTGCGCTCCTGCTTCGTGCCGGACTCGGATACGAAGACGACGCGCGTATCGAAGTAGCCCTCTTCGCCGGTGATCTGCTTGTAGATCGCATCGGCGATAATATGGGCAACGCGACGCCAGTTCTCAGGCTGGGTGTAGAACTGCTGGCCCGTCATCTGCGTGCCGGCAAATGTATCCCAAAGGCGGAACTCGGCGCGCAGGCGCCCGTCGCTTTCCTGCGTCACGCGACCGGTAACGAGGGCCTGCGCATTGATGACCTTCCAATCTTCGAAGCGCGGAGCGGCATCCGGGTTGGAGATCTTCTCGATGAAGGCGTTCTTGTTGATCGGCGCAAAGAGGCCGGAGCGCTGAAGGTCGGCGGCAACCACTTGCGACACCTGGGCGCCCATGTCGCCTTGCAGGAAATCGGTGATCGCGATCGGCAGTGGCTCGACATTGCCCTTGTTGATGTTGATTTCGACAAGCGCGTTGGCCGGCGTGGCGACAACCGCAGTGGTTATCATGCCGACGGCGACCATCAAGGCGCGAATGAGGGAACACTTGGTCATGGAGGACAAGCCTTTCAGCATTTTAAAGTGCTAGATCGCTGGGATCGAAGTTGACGATAACTTCGCCCCAGGCGTCATATTTGTCTTTCGGGAGATTGGTGAAGGGCGACGACTTCATCACGGCACGCTTGGCACCGCTTGCCAACGCCATGCGCGTCGCCTCGTTGGTGCCGCCAACCGCTTCGACCTCGGGTGAGCCGATGATGTTACCGTCAGGGTCCAGCTTCATGTGGACCTTGATGCGAACGTCGCTAGCACCTTCCATCCCCGGGATAACCGACCAGTTGCCGGCGATCGCACTACGCAGCGCATCCATCTCGCTCATCGAGAGCTTGGAGCCACCGGTGGCCTTCTTGGCACCGAGCGAAGCAACCTCGGTCGAACTTTTGGCTCCGCCATTCGACGGGTCCTGCTTGTTCAGCAGCGCCGCGATATCGTCGGCGTTGAAGTCGCTCTGCTTAGAGGAGGCGGACTTCGCTTTCTCCTGCTTCTTGTCGGCCTTCTTCTTGTCCGTCGGCTTTTCGTCCGCCTTCGCCTGATCCTCGGTCTTTTTCTCCGGGGGCTTTTCGGCCGGCTTCTGTTCCGGCGGCTTGGCTTGCGGCTTCACGACCGGAGTCGGAACCTTGTCCGGCAGCGCCTCGGCGTCCGGCTTCGGTGGCTCCGGCTGTTCCTGTGGCGTTTCCTCTGGCTTTGGCGGCGTCGGCGGGGTGATTTCCGGCTTCGGCGGCGTAATGGACGCGACCTGCTTCGGCTCGACGTCCGTCTCCTCCTTCATTATCTCCTTCACCTCGTTGGGGACGGGATCATTCTGAGGAAGAGGCTTTTCGACGGCCTTAGGGGCAGCAGCGCTCTCGTTATTGCTGGGCTTGGCGTTCGGGACCGGCGGCGCCTTGAGGTCGACCTTGTTCTCGCCCATGTTCTCGGCGTTTTCGACATTGGTCGGCTTGGCCGTCGGCTTCGGCGCCGGCTTTTCACTCGGCTTGGCCGTCTTGTCGCCCTGCTGCATCTGCGTCATTTCTTCGACGGGCACGAGGTCGACGGGCATCGCCTCGAAATCCTCGACCTTGAACTGCTCCGGGGAGCCGATCGAGATCAGCGCCCAGGCAAGCAGTGCACAGTGCAGAGCCGCAGATGTGACGATACTGGCCTTCATAGCGTTCGCTATTGGTCCTTCTTCTGCTGCGTCACGAGGCCGATGTTCTTGTAGCCAGCACCCTGGATGCGAGCCATGACGTCGGCGATCACGCCATAGGGCGCGGTCGCGTCGCCGCGAACGAAGATGCGTTCATTGTAGCCCGTCGTTGCGATCGCCTCGAGCTTCGCGGCAATCTCTTCGACCGGGATCGGTGTTTCCTGCAGGAACACCTGGCCGTCGTTCTTCACCGAGATCGTGATCGGCTGCGTTTCGGAATTCAGCGCCTTGGCCTGTGTTTCCGGCAAGTCGACGGGCACGCCGACCGTCATCATCGGTGCTGCCACCATGAAGATGATCAAAAGCACCAGCATGACGTCGACGAGCGGCGTCACGTTGATTTCGGAGATGGCACCACCTCTGTGGCCACCGCGACGACGACCACCGCGACCACCGCCGCTACCGCCACCGCTTGGAGCACCCATACCCATATCGTTGACTCCGTTCCCGTCGATTACTGCGCGGCCTGGCGCGGCTGCAGTTTTTCGTCGATCTGGCGCGAAAGGATGGCGGAGAATTCATCCGCGAAGCCTTCCATACGGCCCGAAAGCTTGCCGGCGTCGGCAGTGAACTTGTTGTAGGCGATAACGGCCGGGATAGCGGCAACAAGGCCAATTGCGGTTGCAAGCAGCGCTTCGGCGATACCGGGAGCAACGACCGCGAGGTTCGTCGACTTCGAGCCGGCGATTGCCTGGAACGAGGTCATGATACCGACGACCGTACCGAAGAGGCCGATGAACGGGCCGGCCGAACCGATCGTTGCCAGCGAGCCGAGACGGGCGGAGAGAAATTCGGATTCACGCGCCAGCGTAACGTCCATGGCGCGGTCGATACGCATCTGCAGACCGATCGGGGAGCGCGCACCGCGCTCAAACGACTTCTTCCATTCGCGCATCGCCGCAACGAAGATCGCGGCAAGGCCGGTGTTGTTGCGCTCCGATAGCGTGCGATAGAGCTCTTCCAGCGACTGGCCCGACCAGAACACCTGCTCGAACTTCTCGAACTGGCGCCGTGCGCGACCATACGCCAGATACTTGTCGATGACGATCGCCCAGGTCCAGACCGAGGCTGCGATGAGCCCGAGCATGACCAGCTTTACGACGAGACCTGCCTGCATAAACAGCGACCAGAGGCTGACGTCGGCCGTTGCTGCTGCCAATCCTACTTGTTCCATTGATCCAAAATCCCCGAATCCAAACGCCCGGCACTTGACCGGGCGGCACAAAGTGATCTCGCAAGAAGTGTCTGGCGGCCGCCGCCCAAAGCCCTGGTCAAGCTTCCAAGCTCTTATCCGCCTTCCTTGCCGTCAAATTTGGTCAAAGGAAGGCGTGCACCGCACAAACTCTGACAATCCGAGTAAGACACTATTATGGTTAACAGTTCGTTAGCGCCGGATCATGACAGCGAAACTATCGGCGAAAGATTTATCCCTTGGATTACTTGGTCAGATCTAGCTCGATGACCACAACAGCGCATATCTTCCAGCGCGCGAATTCCTTCACACAAAACTCATGTTTATGCAAGGCCGGAATCCCGTGTCTTTTCAGCGTTCGCGATCAACCCGGGCGAATCGCTGCACGCAAAGGATGTTGATCGCACTGCGCGCGGCAACGGCTCACGGCCCGCGGAGCGGCTTGCTGCCTTCGAGAAACTTCTCGGCAAGTGTCTCCGGCAGTCTTCGGGGCCTCGCATTGGCGTTAATGACGGCGATGATCACCTTGGCGGCGATCAGCAGCGTTTCGCCGCGCCGGATTTCCTGATTGAGGACCATCTTGGCGCCGCCTGCTCTTTCGGTGTGGGTCATCACCGTCAGGATGTCATCCATCCGTGCCGGCTGCTTGAAGTCGATCTCCATGCGATGGACGACGAAGACAAGCCCCTCCTCGTCCGCATTGATAAGCTCTCGTTGCTCGACGCCGAGGCACCGGAGGTAATCTGTGCGGCCGCGCTCGAGGAAGTGCAGGTAGCGGGCATGGTAGACGAGGCCGGAAAAATCCGTGTCCTCGTAATAAACCCGCTGCAGGAGCCGGTGACCCGTTTCCGTGAGTTCACCCGAAATCGAAAAACCGTTGTCCGCCATAATTTTCTCCAAAGCCACGCGCCCTCTTTGGCGGAAGACTTTCCGCCTTGCAAGCATTGAACAATTGTCACGCTTCCTAAGTAATTTTTGACAGAGACATTCAAGCAGGAGACACCGCGATGAAGATTGCAGTGATGGGCGGGGACGGATTCATCGGCTGGCCGACATCATTGCATCTTTCGGACGCGGGGCATGAGATCCATATCCTCGACAATCTTTCGCGGCGGTGGATCGACACCGAACTCGGGGTCCAGTCGCTGACCCCGATGGACTCGATCCAGGAGCGCACGCGCATCTGGCACGCCGAAACTGGCCGGCGCATTCATTTCAACCTGATCGACCTCGCCAAGGACTACGAGCTCCTGAAGAAGTGGCTCGCCGAGAACCGTCCGGATGCCGTCATTCACTTTGCCGAGCAGCGTGCCGCCCCCTACTCGATGAAGAGCGACCGCCACAAGAACTACACCGTCAACAACAACGTTAACGCCACCCATAACCTCCTGAATGCGCTTGTCGAACTCCAGCTCGACGCACATCTCATCCACCTCGGCACGATGGGCGTCTACGGCTATTCGACGGTCGGGGCGGCGATCCCCGAGGGGTATCTGCCCGTTGGCATCGAGACGGCGAGCGGCGAGACCGTCTGCCAGGAAATCCTCTATCCGTCCAATCCCGGCTCGATCTATCACATGACCAAATGCCTGGATCAGTTGCTTTTCCATTTCTACGCCAAGAACGACCGCCTGCGCATAACCGACCTGCACCAGGGAATCGTTTGGGGAACGCATGCCGAGCAGACACGCCGGCACCCTCAACTCGTCAATCGCTTCGACTATGACGGCGACTACGGCACCGTGCTGAACCGCTTCCTCATCCAGGCGGCGATCGGCTATCCCCTGACCGTCCATGGCACCGGTGGCCAAACCCGCGCCTTCATCCATATCCAGGACTCGGTACGCTGCATCGAGCTTGCCTTGAACAACCCGCCTGCCCGCGGAGCCCGTGTCGAAATCTTCAACCAGATGACCGAAACGCATCGCGTGCGCGATCTCGCGGAAATGATCGCAAAGATGAGCGGCGCCGAAATTGCCTGGCTACCGAACCCGCGCAAGGAAGCACCGGAAAACGAACTCATCGTCAAGAACGAGAAATTTCGCCATCTCGGCCTCGATCCGATCACCCTCCAGGCAGGTCTTCTGAGCGAGATCGTCGATGTCGCCAAGAAATTTGCCTATCGCGTTGACCGGTCGCGCGTGCCTGCCGTTTCCGCTTGGACGAAGGACATTGCCGCCACGATTAACCATGATCCGGAAGGCAAGAGGCTGAAGTCCGTTTCATGAGTGAGCCCCGGCACGCCTATGTCACTCTCGTCACCAACGACGATTACGCCAAGGGTGCCAAGGCGCTTGCAACATCCTTGCGCCGAACCGCTACCCCAGCGGTCATCGTCGTCCTCCATACCGCGGGCGTTGACCAAGCCAGCCTCGACCCACTCCTAAAGCTCGACTGCCGCCTGGTGCCGGTCGAGCATCTGCCGCTGTCAGCCGAGTTCAATGAGCGTCATGCTCGATCCAATCTGCACGCCGCGGCTCCCTTCAAGAAAGGACGCAAGCCGGCGTTTCACTCGCCGCTCGACAATTTCTGCAAGCTGCGCCTCTGGCAGCTGACCGAATACACCAGTTGCGTCTTCATCGATGCCGATGCGATCGTGTTGCACAACATCGACAAGCTCTTCCGCTATCCCGAGTTTTCGGCCGCCCCGAACGTCTATGAATCCCTCGAGGACTTCCAGCGGCTGAACTCCGGCGTCTTCGTCGCGCAACCGTCTGAAGACACATTCCAACGCATGCTGGAGCGACTGGATCAGCCGGGAGTGTTCTGGAAGCGGACGGACCAGACCTTCCTGCAGGAATTTTTCCCGGATTGGCACGGCCTGCCGATCTATTTCAACATGCTCCAATATGTCTGGTTTACCATGCCCCAGCTTTGGGATTGGCACAGCATTTCCGTCCTGCACTACCAGTATGAGAAGCCGTGGGAGACGAATCATCCGAAGGTCGATAAACTGCGGCCGCTGATCGACCTTTGGCATGCATTCTATGCCGGCGATGACCTGCCGGATCTATCGACCATGGCGAACCCGGAAGAGGCAGCATGAAGGTATTGGTATCGGGGGGAACAGGTCTCGTCGGGCGCTATATCGTCGAAGAACTGCTCGCCGCCGGCTATACCGTGATCATCGGCGGCCGCCACGCTCCCCTGCCCCGCTTCTTTTCGAGACCGGTCGAGTTCGCCCCGCTCTCGCTCGATCCGGCGCACGATCATATCGAAGCCTTCGAGGACGCCTATTTCTTCGTGCACGCCGCCTTCCACCACCTGCCCGGCAAATACCGCGGCGGCGAGGGCGACGACCCGGAGACGTTCAAGCGCTTCAACCTCGACGGCAGCGTCCGGCTTTTCGAAGCAGCCAAACGCGCCGGCACGCGCCGCTGCGTTTTCATTTCCAGCCGCGCCGCCTACGGCGAGCACGCACCGGGAACCACACTGAAAGAGGGCATGCCCGACAAGCCCGAGACCCTCTACGGCCAGGTCAAGCTTGATGCCGAGCGCAGTCTCGCACACCTCGCGGCGCCCGTCTTCACAACGGCCAGCCTCCGATTGACCGGCGTCTATGGCGACCTCCGACCGAACAAATGGGACAGACTGATCGAAGATTACCTAGCCGGCCGCCACCTGCCATCACGCGCCGGAACCGAGGTCCACGGAAGAGACGTCGGCAAGGCCGTACGGCTCATGCTGGAAGCGGACGCCGCGCGTATCTCCGGCGAGACCTTCAACGTCTCCGATGTCACGCTGGATACCTGGGACATCCTGGAACACATTCGCTGGGAGCGCGATTGCGTGAACAGGCTCCCGCTTCCCGCCGACAAGGCGCAGCTTACGCCGATGGACACGGCGAAGATCCGTGCTCTCGGTTGGTCGCCGGGCGGCATGCCGCTGTTCAATGAAACGATCCATGCGCTCGCTACGCTTGCATAGGTGGCACAGGCCCACTCAAGCCTGAAGTTGCAGACTGCACCGGATAGTGCAATCCGGAGGATAGTATGCAAGTCGGTTCCGCATCAGCGCTCAACATCCTGCGCAACACCTATTCCGCCGACAATCTCAATATATCGGCCGACAGCACCAGCGCGCGCCTGAAGATATTGCAGAATGCGGCAAAGGCACAGGAAAGCCTGCGCGAGAGCATGGCCACCTCGGCCGAAGCGGCGAAGGCCAGAGCGGCGCGCAAGCTTGAGGAAGCCAAGCAGCAACTCGAAATGCTGAAGAGCGGCGGCTACCCGCCGGAGGTCGTCGCCCGGCTTGCTGCCGAACTCGCTCACAAGATCAGCGCCGCTGCTGCGGAATTTGCCTCGGCTGTTGCGGCCAGCGCCACAAACATTGCTTCCACAGCCGATGCCTCTGTCGCAACTGAAGATACCGGAGCAGCCTCGGCAGACGCCACAGCTCACGCATCCGCCGCAGATGCAACGACGTCTTCGGATAGCACCGACACGAGCGCAACCGAGGCAGACGAACCCGACGGCGCAACGGCTGCGCGCAACGCCTACAAGAGCATCGTCGAAGACGGACAGCAGGCGTCCGTAGGCATCTCCGCCGAGGATCGCAAGACGATGGAAGAGTTCAAGGCCGTCCTGCAGGAGGTCCGGCAGTTGATGGACAAGGCCATGCGCGAACTGCGCGCAAGGACTGGTCAGCAGGCACCAGGCGCGAACGCCTATGCGTTTGAGGCACAGGCCGACGCCTCAACCGTACCGGCCAGCATCACGATTTGACCTGGTTGGCTCCGGTGGGTGGTCAAAGGTCGCATTGTCCCGTTGAAATGATCAGCAAGACCTTTATCGTCTGCTGAAAACAGCGCGATGGACCGTATGACCCCGAAAGAACTGAAAGCCGAAATGCGTGCCGGCCGGCTCGCTCTGCGCGACGCCATCCCGGAAGCCACCCGCATCGAGATGAGCCTGGCCATGGCCGAGCATGCCGGCGAGGCCGTCGCGTTCGATCCCGGCACCGTTGTTTCCGGCTTCCTGCCGATCCGCTCGGAGGCCGACATCCGGCCGCTTCTGGCGCGGTTCCAGGCGCGCGGAGCACGGCTTTGCGTGCCCGCCATCCTCGACAAGCAGACAATCGTGTTTCGCGAACTCGTGCGCGGTGTCCCTTTGGTCACCACAGGCTTCGGCACCTCGGGACCGCCGGCGGACGCCGCCGTGCTCGATCCCGAAATCATGCTGGTTCCCCTCTCCGCTTTCGACAATCGCGGCCACCGCATCGGTTACGGTGCCGGCTATTATGACCGCGCCATCGACCGTTTGCGGCAAAAAGGCCTGCATCCCAAGCTGATCGGCATTGCATTCGACTGCCAGGAAGTGGCACATGTGCCCGACGAGCCGCACGATGTCAGCCTGGACGCCCTTCTGACGGAAAGCGGGCTGCGCTTTTTTGCCTCTTGGATTGGATAGCAATGCGACTGCTTTTTCTGGGTGACATGGTGGGTAAGACCGGACGCACCGCCGTCTGGAACCGCCTCCCCGGCCTCATTTCTGACCTGAAGCTCGATTTCGTCGTCGTCAACGGCGAGAACGCCGCCGGCGGTTTTGGCATCACCGAGGATATCTTCCTCGAGACGATAAACGCCGGCGCCGATGTCGTCACGACGGGCAACCACGTCTGGGATCAGAAGGAAGCGGTCGCATTTGCCGGGCGTCACGACCAGTTCCTGCGACCGGCCAACTATCCGCAGGGCACGCCAGGCCGCGGCTCGGGGCTGTTCTACGCCCGCAACGGTGCACGCGTGCTGGTCGCAAATGTCATGGGTCGCGTCTTCATGCATCCCGAACTCGACGATCCCTTCAAGTCTGCAGAAGCGATCCTCGATGCCTGCCCGCTCAAGGAACAGGCCGATGCGATCATCTTCGACTTCCATGCCGAAGCGACAAGCGAGAAGCAGTGCTTCGGTCATTTCGTCGACGGCCGCGCCAGCTTCGTCGTCGGCACCCACACACATGTGCCGACCGCCGACCACCAGATCCTGAACGGTGGTACCGCCTACATGTCGGATGCCGGCATGTGCGGCGACTACGACTCCTCGCTCGGCATGGATAAGGAGGAGCCGCTGAACCGGTTCATCTCCAAGATGCCGAAGGGCCGCATGGAAGCAGCGACCGGCCCTGCCACCATCTGCGGTGTCGGCGTTGAGATCTCCGATGCGACCGGCCTGGCTGAAAAGATCGCTCCGCTGCGTCTCGGTCCCCGGCTTGCCGAGACTATTCCGGAGTTCTGGCGCTAGGTGTGTAGTCCCTGAGTGTGATGGTGCATCATTGAACCTGAGTCGTCAGGAAGAGGATGCATTATGGGAAGTATTCTTCACGGCAGCGCCCGCACGACGCCGCGTCTTCGAGCCGAACTCCAAGCGTCGCAAGAAAGTACCCGGTCCCTTGCCGCCCGCTACGGCCTGAACTCGAAGACGGTGGCCAAATGGCGCGAGCGGACCACGACGGCCGATGCACCGATGGGGCCTAAGTCTC
>NZ_KB897850.1:0-58603 GCF_000377185.1 Rhizobium sp. 42MFCr.1 | reverse complement strand
GCATCGCTATGCCCGCTTTCGAAGTCTCACCCGCGTCGCATGCCAGTGCCTGCTGGCTGCAGCCGCCCAAAACATCAAGAAGATCGCCATGGCGCTCACCAAGCCACCCAGACCAGCCATCGCATGAGGGCCAGAGGCCGCCAACTTCGCCCCGCCTCAGAACCCAACTAAAACAACCAACGTCCAAAAAACAAACCCGCCGAAAATATCGACGGGTTTGTCAGCAGTCTGACCCGCCGGATCGCTCCGGCGGGTTTTTAGTTTCGGCGATGTGCCTCAAGCCAGGACGGCGAGAAGCAGAAGAGCGACGATGTTGGTGATCTTGATCGCCGGGTTAACGGCAGGACCAGCCGTATCCTTGTAGGGGTCGCCGACCGTGTCGCCGGTCACCGATGCCTTATGCGCGTCGGAGCCCTTCATATGGCGAACGCCGTCCTTGTCGACGAAGCCGTCCTCGAAGGATTTCTTGGCATTGTCCCACGCGCCACCACCCGAGGTCATCGAGATCGCGACGAACAGGCCGTTGATAATAACACCGAGCAGCGATGCGCCCAGCGCCGCGAAAGCGGAAGCCTTCGAGCCCGAGATGATCAATACGCCAAAGTAGACGACGATCGGGGCAAGAACCGGCAGAAGCGAAGGAATGACCATCTCGCGGATGGCTGCCTTGGTCAGCAGGTCAACCGCCCTGCCATAGTCTGGACGCTCGGTCCCTGCCATAATGCCGGGCTTCTGCTTGAATTGACGGCGAACCTCTTCGACAATTGCGCCGGCCGCGCGGCCGACGGCGGTCATCGCGATGCCACCGAAGAGATAAGGAATGAGACCACCGAAGATCAGTCCGGCAACGACGTAAGGATTGGAAAGATCGAAGGAGATGTCGCCAATACCTGCAAAATAAGGGTACTTGTCGCCGTTGGCGGCAAAGTATTTGAGGTCGTAGGAATAGGCCGCAAACAGAACCAGGGCGCCGAGGCCAGCGGAACCGATCGCATAGCCCTTGGTAACGGCCTTCGTCGTATTGCCGACTGCGTCGAGCGCGTCGGTCGACTTGCGTACTTCCGGCGGCAGGTGGGACATTTCCGCAATGCCACCGGCATTGTCCGTCACCGGACCGAAAGCGTCGAGAGCAACGATCATGCCGGCAATGCCGAGCATGGCGGTAACCGCGATGCCGGTGCCGAAAAGGCCGCCGAGCTGATAAGTCGCCAGGATGCCACCGACGATGACAATCGCCGGGAGGGCTGTCGATTCCAGCGACACCGCAAGACCCTGGATGACGTTCGTGCCATGGCCGGTCACAGAGGCCTGGGCGATCGAATTGACTGGGCGCTTGTTGGTGCCGGTGTAATATTCGGTGATGACAACAATCAGTGCTGTGACGAGCAGGCCGATCAGACCGCAGACAAAGAGATGCGTGCCGGTAATGTCCTCGCCACCGACCGAGCCAATCGAACCCCAGCCGATGGTCAGTGATGTCGCTGCGCCAAGGCCGATGATCGACAGCAGGCCGGTGACGATGAGCCCCTTGTAAAGGGCGCCCATGATCGAGCCATTGCTGCCGAGCTTGACAAAGAACGTACCAATGATCGAGGTGATGATGCAGGCGCCGCAGATCGCAAGCGGGTAGAGCATCGCCGATTCAAGAACGGGTGCGCCGGCAAAGAAGATTGCGGCGAGAACCATGGTCGCGACGACGGATACGGCGTAGGTTTCGAAAAGGTCAGCTGCCATGCCAGCGCAATCGCCGACGTTGTCGCCGACGTTATCGGCAATTGTCGCGGGGTTGCGCGGATCATCTTCCGGGATACCCGCTTCGACCTTGCCGACGAGGTCACCGCCGACGTCAGCGCCCTTGGTGAAGATGCCACCGCCGAGACGGGCGAAGATCGAAATCAGCGACGCACCGAAGCCAAGCGCGACGAGGGAATCGATGACTTCGCGAGAGCTGCCTTCGTGCCCAAGCACGACAGTCAGCACGTAGTAGTAGATCGACACGCCAAGGAGCGCGAGACCGGCCACCAGAAGCCCGGTGATGGCACCCGACTTGAATGCAATCTCAAGTCCGGCGGCCAGGCTCTGGGATGCCGCCTGCGCCGTGCGAACATTGGCGCGCACCGAGACATGCATGCCGATGAAGCCAGCAGCGCCTGACAGAACAGCGCCGATGAGGAAGCCGATTGCAGCCGTGCCGGAGAGCAGCAGCCAGGCTGCAATGAAAACGACGATGCCGACGATTGCGATGGTCTTATACTGGCGCGTCAGATAGGCCTGCGCACCCTCACGAATATAGCCTGCAATTTCCTGCATGCGCTTGTTACCCTGATCGGCGGCAAGCACCGACCGGGTTGCCCAGATGGCATAGACCACCGAGAGCAGACCGCATGCTATTACCCATAAAAGAATGCTCATTTCGCTCTTTCCTCCAAAAGAGCCGGAGCTCACTCCCTCTCCGGCTGCGAATACGCCGACTCGATTTCCTCCCACAGAAATGCTGCAACGCCGAGCGGAGATTGCGTGGAGGAAAACGGCGCGTCAAGCCCGTAAGAGCCAAAAGCCCTTGCAGCACAATGGGAACGGAGGATTCTTGGAGGTCGGGCCTGCCGACCCGGCAGAACGCTACTTCTTGGCTTCGCCGCGCACCTGCTTTGCGATGCGGTCAAGCACGGCGTTGACGAGCTTCGGCTCATCGTCGCTGAAGAAGGCCTGAGCGATTTCGACGTATTCCGTCACGATGACCGCAACGGGAACATCCTTGCGTTCGAGAATCTCGAAGACGCCGGCACGGAGGATCGCGCGGACCGTGCTATCGAGACGCGACAGCGCCCAGTCGTCCTGCAAGGCGGACGCAATCATTGGGTCAAGGCGACGCTGCTCCCGCACGACGCCTGATACGATCGAGCGGAACCAGGAGGGGTCGGCCTTCAAATAGGTCTCACCGTCAAGTTCCTGGCCCAGGCGATGCGCCTCGTATTCAGCCACGATCTCCAGCACGCCGGTGCCGCCAATATCCATCTGGTAGAGCGCCTGAACGGCAGCAAGGCGCGCAGCACCTCGCTGGTTTGCAGCCTTGACCGGACGCTCCGAGTTCTCGTTGTTCATTCGTTATGCACCCAACTTCTTCTTCAGCTCTATCATCGTAAGAGCTGCGCGGGCGGCAAATCCGCCCTTGTCCTTGTCCGAACGGCGGGCGCGAGCCCAGGCCTGATCGTCATTCTCAACAGTCAGAATGCCATTACCAATGGCAAGGGATTCGCTCACGGCCAGATCCATCAGCGCGCGAGAGGATTCGTTCGACACGATATCGAAATGGTAGGTCTCGCCGCGGATGACCATACCGAGGGCGACGTACCCATCATACTGCGTGCCCTCATTATCTGCTCCGTCGAGCGCCATGGCAATCGCCGCCGGAATCTCGAGAGCGCCCGGAACGGTGACGACCTCATAGGTCGCGCCCGCCTCTTTCAAGGCGAAGGTCGCGCCTTCAAGCAGGGCATCGGCCATGTCGTCGTAGAAGCGTGCTTCGACGATCAAAATGTGGGGAGCGGTTTCTCGCGCCATGCTTCACCTTCAGTTGCTAGAGGACTTCACCATTCGGCAGGCCGCGGTCAAAACACGCCGCGACCCGAATGGCAAGCAAATTCCGACCATGGTTGGATGCCGAATCCGGAATCCCGGCAACGGCGGAGCGGGCAATTCTTGCGTCATTTTGTGCCGGCGTCGGACCGGCGCCTCGAAGATGGCAAATGAAGGGCAATTCGCATGAACAATATGTGACTAAATTCCAGATACTTATGAATTGAAGGCGGATGATCCGATTACCAATTTCATCTGCGTAACGCTGACGATCCACTGCCGACGGTCGATCGTCAGAGCAGATGAAAGGATACCCCATGAATCGCGTTGCAGCCATCGCCTCTGCAGTCGCTACCCTTGCCTTTGCAGATGCCAGCCGTGCCGAAAGTCTCGACATGACGACCCCGTCGGGCATCGAACGAACGCTCCGCAGCTTCAGCGGCGCAAATCTCGATATTCGGCAGGTGGCCGACCACGGCAGTTCGAAAAATATCGGAGCGCCCAATTCATTTGCCGCACACAGTGTCCACGACATCCAAGTGATCCGTGCGGCCATTGCCGTCAACAAACCCCTTATGCATCAGCTCAACGCCAGAGGTGTGCTGCTCGGGAACATCGTCAACGCTGATCAGGCCGCGGACGGAGGTATCACGGTCTACTATCGATAAGGTCAAGGGCGACAGCGGAAGACTGTCGCCCGTCACGATGCTTTGCGGGTTGTATTTTCTCGCAGGATGATGCCTTTTCTCCGGAAACAGGAGAAGACAATGTCCGGCGTATCGAAGCCCGTCATCAACGTCGCTGATTTGAAGCTTGAGCACTGGAAGCAAGGGGATCTGTACGAAGGGACGGATGTCTCATTCGGCTCGCTTCTCGGCCTTGCAGGTCTCGGCATAAGCTACAACGAGGTCCCGCCCGGCAAATCCAGCTGTCCATTCCACAACCATCACGTGGAGGATGAGCTGTTTTTCGTCATCGAAGGCACCGGCGAATATCGTTTCGGTCCTGATCGCTATCCGATCCGGAAGGGTGACACGCTCGGCGCTCCAGCCGGGGGACAAGAGACCGCCCACCAGATCATCAACACTGGTTCGACGCCTCTGATCTACCTCGGCATTTCGACAATGGCGAAAACCGAGATTGTCGAATATCCCGATTCCGGAAAGTTTCTCGCCAAGACCAATCGCGACGAGGGACAAGCGAACCGCTTTCGCTTTATCGGCAGCGAGCATGGCAAGCTGGACTACTGGGACGGCGAGCCGGGTGCTTGACCTCCATCCGAGGGAACACTTCAAGATGACCAGCATTCCTACCATCGAGACAGCGCGACTGCTGCTACGTCCGCACACCGTTGACGATTTTTCTGACTATATGACGATGTGGAGCGACGAAGCGGTGGTGCGCTTCATCGTAGGTGTCCCCTCCACCCGCGAACAGGCCTGGGCACGCATGCTGCGTGTCGCCGGCATGTGGCATCACATGGGTTTCGGATTTCTGGCGATCGAGGAAAAGCAGTCAGGGCGTTTCATCGGGGAAGCAGGCTTCCTCGACATGAAACGGGATATGCACCCCGTTTCCACGGAAGGCACTCTGGAGACCGGTTGGGGACTGATGCCCTTCGCGCAAGGGCACGGCTACGCCAGCGAAGCGCTCACGGCGCTGATCGCCTGGGCGGAAGAGCGGTTCCCCTCCAAGCCAATGACCTGCATTATCGACCCGGGGAACGATCCCTCGCTGCGCCTGGCGCACAAGCTCGGCTTTCGCGAAGTCCAGCGATGCAACTATAATGGAGAGGTTATTCTGCTTTCGCGGTCGGGAACTCCGCCAGCCTAGCGGCATAGCGCGCCATGGTATCGACTTCGAAATTGACGAAGTCGCCTGCCTTGCGTTCGCCCCAGGTCGTGACCTCAAGCGTGTGACGGATCAGCAGGACGTCGAAATCGGTACCGTCCACCGCGTTGACGGTGAGCGACGTGCCATCCAGAGCGATGGAGCCCTTAGGTGCAACGAACTTGGCGAGATGTTCAGGCGCACGCAGGCGAAAGCGCGTCGCATCGCCCTCTTCCGTCACCGAGAGGATCTCGGCCTTGCCATCAACATGACCGGAAACGATGTGGCCGCCGAGTTCGTCGCCGATCTTCAGCGAGCGCTCGAGATTGATGCGGGTACCTTCCTTCCACGTCCCGATCGTCGTCAGGCGCAGAGCCTCTTCCCAAGCTTCGACCTCGAACCAGCGGCCGTTGCTGCCCTCGCCGGGCAGGCCGGTCACCGTCAGGCAGATACCGGAGTGCGAGATCGAGGCGCCCATGTCGATGGTCGCCGGATCATAGGCAGTGGCGACACGCAGCTTGATGCCTTCCTTCAATGGGGAAACAGATTCGATCTTGCCGACGTCGGTGACAATTCCGGTAAACATCAAAGCTCTCTTTCGTATTCGTCCAGGCGATCGTCGCCAAACATGAAGGTGCCCCTGTGCAGGAAGCCCGATGGCATATCGGTCTTCTGGACCGGCGATTCAATACCGTCCTGCCCGATCACCGCAGGGCCTTGATAGAGGAGGATGCGGTCGATGTAACCGGCATCCAGGAAAAGCTTCGCCGTCCGCGCGCCGCCTTCGATGACAAGCGAAGAAATTCCGCGCGATGCTAGTGCAGGCAGCAGTTGGTCGGGCCGGTAGGGACTGCATTGGACCACTTCGACGCCAGCCTGATCCAAAGCGTCTCGTCGTGCGAGAAAGGCCTCGTCCTCGCTATTGTCGAAGCGGGGCGGTTCGGCCGCGACGACGATCAATGGCACCTGCTTGGCCGTAGCGACCAGCTTGCTGTCCAAGGGCAAAGAGAGATCTTCATCGAGCACGACACGAACCGGTGAGCGGGCCTCAAGTCCAGGCGTGCGAACGGTGAGCAAGGGATCATCGGCGATCGCAGTCCCGATCCCAACCAGAATCGCATCGGTTTCGGCGCGCAGCTTCTGCACCTCTACCCGTGCCGCAGGCCCAGTGATCGCAATCTGCCCCTCGCCCTTTTTTCCGATCATGCCGTCAGCGGAAACCGCAAGCTTGAGAGTCACATAGGGCCGGTTCTTCGTCTGCCGTGTGAGGTAAGCAGCAAGCGAACGCTTGCCTTCCTTTTCGAGAATTCCTGACTCGACCTTGATCCCCGCATCGCGCAGCATGGCAATGCCCCTGCCCGAGACACGCGGATCCGGATCGGTGACGCTTATCACCACACGACCAATGCCGTAGGCAATCAGCGCCTCCGCGCAGGGTGGTGTCTTGCCGTAATGCGAGCAGGGTTCGAGCGTGACATAGGCGGTGGCGCCGCGCGCCAGTTCGCCGGCTTCGGCCAGGGCCTGCGGTTCGGCATGGGGACGCCCGCCGACTGCCGTCACTGCACGGCCGACGATCTGACCGTCACGCACGATCACGCAGCCGACGGAAGGATTGGTAGATGTCTGGCCGAGATGCAGGAGACCCAGGCGGATCGCCTCTTCCATGAAACGCGCGTCGTATTCCGAAGCGCTCATGAGCTAGTTGTCCAGGGGATCGCGGGCGATCTTGGCGTTGATCTCGGAAATGACTTTCTCGAAATCCTCGGCATGCGAAAAATCCCGATAGACAGAGGCATAGCGAACGAAGCCAACATCATCCAGGCTCTTCAATGCTTCCAACACCTGAAGGCCGATCTGCTCGGAGCTGATCTCGACTTCGCCGGAGCTTTCAAGCCGTCGAACGATGCCGGATACCGCACGTTCGATGCGGTCGCGGTCGACGGGACGCTTGCGCAGTGCGATCTCGAAAGATCGCACCAACTTGTCGCGGTCGAACGGTACCTTGCGGCCGGTCTTCTTCGACACCATCAGCTCGCGCAGCTGCACGCGCTCGAAGGTCGTGAAACGACCGCCGCAATCGGGACAAATACGCCTGCGGCGGATGGACGTATTGTCCTCCGCCGGGCGTGAATCCTTGACCTGTGTGTCTTCCGATCCGCAGAATGGGCAACGCATGCGCTATCCTTAGCCCATGTAATCATACATTGGGAAGCGGTTGGTCAGCTCGACCACCTTGCCGCGAACGGCTGCTTCCACGGCTGCGTTCCCCTCGTCGGAGTTGGCGACCTTCAAGCCGTCGAGAACCTCAACGATGAGGTTGCCGATTTCCTTGAATTCCGCTTCCTTGAAGCCACGCGTCGTGCCGGCTGGCGCGCCGAGGCGCACACCCGAAGTTACGAATGGCTTCTCAGGGTCGAACGGGATGCCGTTCTTGTTGCAGGTGATGTAGGCGCGGCCGAGGGCTGCTTCGGCACGCTTGCCGGTCGCGTTCTTCTTGCGAAGATCGACGAGCATCAGGTGGTTGTCGGTGCCGCCGGAGACGACATCGAGGCCGCCGGCGATCAGGGTTTCCGCAAGCGCCTTGGCGTTCTTGACGACCTGCGCGGCGTAGTCCTTGAACTCCGGCTCCAGCGCTTCACCGAAGGCGACGGCCTTGGCGGCGATGATGTGCATCAGCGGACCACCCTGCAGACCGGGGAAGACGGCCGAGTTGAACTTCTTCGCCAGATCTTCGTCGTTCGTCAGGATCACGCCACCGCGGGGACCACGCAGCGATTTGTGGGTCGTCGTCGTGGCAACGTGGCAGTGCGGGAACGGCGACGGATGCTGGCCACCGGCGACGAGACCGGCGATGTGCGCCATGTCGACCATCAGGTAGGCGCCGACCGAGTCAGCGATCTCGCGGAAGCGCTTCCAGTCCCAGATGCGGGAGTAAGCAGTGCCGCCGGCGATGATCAGCTTCGGCTTATGCTCTTCGGCCTTGCGGGCAACTTCGTCCATGTCGAGCAGGTTGTCGCCTTCGCGCACGCCATAGGACACGACGTTGAACCACTTGCCGGACATGTTGACCGGGGAACCGTGCGTCAGGTGACCGCCCGAGTTGAGGTCGAGGCCCATGAAGGTGTCCCCCGGCTGCAGCAGTGCAAGGAACACGGCCTGGTTCATCTGCGAACCGGAGTTCGGCTGAACGTTGGCGAAGTTGACACCGAAGAGCTTCTTGGCGCGTTCGATCGCCAGTTCTTCAGCGATATCGACGAACTGGCAGCCGCCATAGTAGCGCTTGCCCGGATAGCCTTCGGCATACTTGTTCGTCATGATTGAGCCCTGGGCTTCCAGCACCGCGCGGGAAACGATGTTTTCCGAGGCGATGAGTTCGATCTCGTGCCGCTGGCGGCCGAGTTCCTTGCCAATCGCGCTGAAGATTTCCGGATCGGTATCGGCAAGCGAGCGATTGAAGAAGGTCTGGGTGGAGGCATTGGTCATGAGCGGGCTCCTCAACTGGAATGCGCGAAGGTATTAGCGCCCCGCCCTTTCAAGGGCAATACGGAGAACGACATTTGCTAGGCAATCTACGCGCCGCGCGTTCTATGCCCGACAGGACAACAAAAAACCGCGCCAGAGAGGCGCGGTTTCTTCAAAATCAAACGCGATCCAATTGACTTATTGAACCGGCTGCTCCGTGGTTGCGGTCGTGTCGAGCGCAAGCTCGGCGTTGCCGTCGAGCTGATAGATATCGTCGCGGAACTGCACGACGCCATCCGGCATGCCCCAGGCGGAAATGTAGACGAAGTAAACCGGCACTTCTTCGGCGAGCTTGATCGGCGTGTTGACGCGGGTCGTGATGACCTGCTCCATCTGCTGACGCGACCACGGCGGGGTCTCGCGCAGCAGCCACGTCGTCAGATCGCGAACGTTCTGGACACGAACACAGCCCGAGGACTCAAAGCGCATCAGCTTGTTGAAGAGACCCTGCTGCGGCGTGTCATGCATATACTCGCCGTTCT
Source organism: Rhizobium sp. 42MFCr.1 (assembly GCF_000377185.1). NCBI lineage: Bacteria > Pseudomonadati > Pseudomonadota > Alphaproteobacteria > Hyphomicrobiales > Rhizobiaceae > Rhizobium > Rhizobium sp. 42MFCr.1. The sequence continues at coordinate 49,193 of NZ_KB897850.1, read as the reverse complement.
TGTTGTAGAAGTTGATCTTCGTGGACGCCATGGCGTTGATCTTGCCCGGGTCCTGACGGAACATGAAATTCGGAGCCTTCTCCGCATTCCAGTCCACCGTTTCCGGCGCCACCTCGTTGCCCTTTCCGTCGATCAGGCGAATGGCATTCTTCTCGAGATAGGTCGGGTCCTTGCGCATCAGCGGTACGATGTCTTTTTCGACGATCGAGCGCGGTGCCGTCCAATAAGGATTGAGGATAACTTCGTAGATCTTCGAGTTGACGAGATGCGTCGGACGGCTGAGACGGCCAACGACCGCAGCGTGGCGCGTCGCAACGCTGCCGTCTTCCACGGCCTCGACGTAGGCGGCCGGAATGTTAACCATCACGTGGCGGCGTCCGAGCTCTTCCGGGAAGGTCTGGATGCGGATGAGGTTGGTGTTCAGCTGCTGCAGACGAACATCGGCCGGAATGTTCATGGCCTTCAAGGTGAACTCGCCGATGACGCCGTCGGCCGGAAGGCCGTGGCGCGCCTGGAAGCGCTTGACGGCGCCGTCGACATAGGAATCAAACGCCGAAGACATGCCAGCCTCGCGCGGTAGGTCGCCTGTGATGGCAAGACGCTGGCGAAGGCTCTGGACGGCCGGGTCGGTCACGCCGATCTGCAAGCGCTGCTGGCTTGGGCTGACTTCGGGCCAACCGCCAGCCGAAGCGATCTGCTGATACTGGGCGATTGCCTGCTGGATGCTCGGCACCGACTGCGGCCCGAGAATCGGCGTGTTGGAAACGACAGCCGTTGCGGTGCGGGACGCAGCCTTCGCATCGAACTGATCGTCCCAATCGCCGCGTTGTGGAGCATTAATGAGCGAGTCGATCGCCGATTGCGCGAGTGCGGGGGCCGCCAATGCGCCCGCGCCAACCATTGCCGCAGACGTCAGAAACGCCCGACGAGAGAAAGCTTCAGTACCGATTTTCTTCGACATTCATCCCAACCACTAAATTGCCGCCGCTTGAGAGACCGGCAGCCTTCGCTATCCCTGCGAGAACGCAGATCTCTCTATCAACCCGTCGCTACGGCGCATCGCACAATCTCTCTGCCGGCGATCACATGATTGCGAGCAGGGAGCGCGAGGTTGTCAGACCTCAATTTGGGAAGCGCCCTTTGCCGTGTATTTCCGCTGACATGCTAATATGGCCAATTCGTGTCGCCCTGCACCACGCTCAACCGTCGGTCGCGGGCGATGCGCAAAGAACCATATCCATCCACAGAAATGTGGCGGTTAATAGCGGCTAAAAAACGGCTTGAATACAGTCGATTATGCTTGCCTGCCATGCGTTGCAAAGATGTCACGACCTCGCAGACAAGGCGCGGATTACGCGCGTCCGGTCCGCCCACTGCCTGCAACAAATAGAGCTGACGTCGCGACCGCGTCGCGTGATTCCCGGGAAACCCCAAGCTCGTCGCGGAGGTCATTGTCCAAGTCGGCGACCGAGTACGCAGCCCGGCAGCGAGACGCTGCTAACGGCGAAAAGGCGCTACGGAATACCGTTGCGCCCTTTCGTGCCTTGGAGGTCCGATAAGCCAGCAGGGAAGTTGGCTTACGAGATTACAGGCGATAGAGGATCTGGTCGTTCCAGAAGCGGTCCAGACGGGTAAGCAGCTTGTTCATCTGCGTGAATTCGTCGGAGCCGATGCCGCCAACCTTGTCGATCGAGCCGACGTGACGTTCATAGAGCTTGGCGACGGTTTCAGCGATGTCCTGACCCGCTTCCGTCAGGCTGATGCGGACCGAGCGACGGTCGATGCGCGAGCGCTGATGGTTGATGAAGCCGAGATCGACAAGCTTCTTGACGTTGTAGGAAACGTTGGAACCCAGGTAGTAACCGCGGGAGCGAAGTTCGCCGGCGGTGAGCTCGGAGTTGCCAATGTTGAAGAGAAGAAGTGCCTGGACGGCATTGACGTCGCTGCGACCCTGGCGGTCGAACTCGTCCTTGATGACGTCGAGGAGACGGCGGTGAAGGCGTTCAACAAGATGAAGGGATTCCATGTAGAGATCACGGATGCCTTGTTCCTGCTGGTCACGGAAGTTCGATACCGCCTGCGGCTTGATTTTCGTGTTCATGATGACTGCCTCACTGTTTTGTTTGGCGGTGTTGGTTCTCTTCCCGCCTTGAGACAGACCCTATCGAATACAAATAAAATTCTACTTAAACCGCAGGCTTAACAGTGCCTTACCGGAAACCCTAGATGTATCAGGGTAAATCAACGCTTACCTGCTGGCGCCGCTTGCGCTTTTCGTACCAGAGCGCAACACGGAATCCCAGGTAGACCAGGACGACCGCGGCATGCAGCAAAACGATCAGCCGGTTGGACCCGAAAACCTCCGGCATGAAGCCGTACATGATGATCTGTCCGCCTGCCGCGAGCACCCAGATCACCGGCCCCCAGGAGACGGCCAGCCATAGACCGAGAGAGGCGACGGGGAAGAGAACGGCGAGGCTGGTGCTTGCGACCTTCCACGGAAGGCTGAGCAGATCGAAGCGCCCTGCCCCGACCAGCGAATAGCCGACGAGCATCGCCCAATACTGCAATCCGAACCAGAAGCAGGAAACGGCGACAAGCCGCAGGAACAGGATGAAGAGAACGCTGGTCAGCGTCCGCTTAGGTATCGTCGGAGAATCAGCGTCCATGTCTCAAACAATAGGGTTGCCGTTGCGACTTCGCCAGCGCCTCCTCCATTGCGGCCAATCGTCCGGTTTGGATTTCGGCCACGCCATGATAATGAGCGCTTCGACAATTGGAATGGCAGAAAGCTGGAAACCACCATGCAGGACAAGACCCATCTCGTCGACGAGATTACCGGCCATCGGCGCATGCGCCGCAATCGCAAGGCCGATTGGACGCGGCGCCTCGTGCAGGAGAACCGCCTGACGGTCGACGACCTGATCTGGCCGGTTTTCGTCGTTCCCGGCACGGGCATCGTCGAAGCGATCCCGGCGATGCCCGGCGTCAACCGTATGAGCGTGGATAGGCTGGTCGAAGCCACCAAGGAAGCGGCCGATCTCGGCATCCCTGCGATCGCGACCTTCCCGAACATCGAAATGGAACTGCGCGACGAAACAGGCTCGAACAGTCTTGAAACCAACAATCTGATCAACCAAGCGACAATCGCAATCAAGAAGGCGGTGCCCAATATCGGTGTCATCACCGACGTCGCGCTTGACCCCTTCACGAGCCATGGCCACGACGGGATCCTGCGACAGGGCGAGATCGTCAACGACGAGACGGTCGATCAGGTTGCGCGCGCGGCCGTCATGCAGGCCGATGCCGGCTCTGACATCATTTCGCCGTCGGAGATGATGGACGGCAGAATCGGCGCCATCCGCCGCGCCCTTGACGCTGCCGGGCACCAGAATGTTGGTATTATGAGCTACGCCACCAAATTCGCCTCGGCATTCTATGGCCCCTACCGCGAGGCGATCTCCACCGGCGGTCTGCTCAAGGGTGACAAGAAGACTTACTACATTGATCCGGCAAACGGCACCGAAGCAATCCGCGACGCCGCGCTTGACGTGGAGGAAGGTGCCGACATGCTGATGGTCAAGCCGGGCCTGCCCTATCTCGACATCTGCTGGCGCATGAAGGAAGCCTTCGGTCTGCCGACCTTCGCCTATCAGGTTTCGGGGGAGTACACGCAGATCAAGGCGGCCGCGATGAACGGCTGGATCGACGGCGAGCGCGCCATGCTGGAAACCCTGCTCTCGTTCAAGCGTGCGGGCTGCGACGGAGTCCTCACCTACTTTGCAGTCGAGGTGGCAAGAATCCTAGCCAGGCGCTGATTGCGCGCCAATATTGCATTTGAGGGAAGCTATACCATATCAGCGGCATCGCTTTCTCGAAAGGAGACCGTAACGATGACGCTCACGCCCAATCCGCTCTATGCTGCACCGGACGACTGGCGCGCCTATAGCGGCACGCTGAGCCGTCGTGTCTTCGCATTCATCCTCGACTACGTGATCATTCTGCTGCTCTGCATACCGGCGGCGGTCATTCTTTTCTTCCTGTCGATCGTCACACTGGGGCTCGGATTCTTTCTCTATCCGGCGCTGTTCGTGATCGTTGCAGGCCTGTATTTCGGCTTTACGGTGGGCGGTTCCCAGCAGGCCTCATTCGGCATGCGCGCAATGGGCATTGCCATTATCCGCGTCGACGGGCAGCCGATGGACTTCCTGACGGCCATCGTTCACCTGGCGCTTTTCTGGATCCTGAACTCAGTCCTGACGCCGCTGATTCTGCTGGTTGGCCTGTTCACCGAACGCAGCCGGTTGATCCACGATTTTCTGGTTGGCACCGTCACGGTACGCACCGCCTGATCAGGCTCGCCACAAGCTAAAATAAACGCTGCTCCCGACCTTTGCCGGGAGCCTCTCGACGCCATATCCAAAAGTATGACGCGCGACATCGGGCAGGAGAACGGCCCCGCTGTTGACGTTTTTTATTCTTAAGTCATCCTGTCAGATAAGCAGCGAACCAAAGGAAATCTCCGCAACAGATGAATACGCAGACGACGCCATCACCGCAGTTCTACCTGACTGCTCCGGCTGCGTGCCCCTATCTGGCCAACGAGATGGAACGTAAGGTCTTCACGCATCTCGTCGGTCCCCGCGCAGCGGAGATGAACGATATCCTGACACAGGGCGGCTTTCGCCGGTCGCAGAACATCGCCTATCGTCCGGCCTGCGAGGCCTGCCGCGCCTGCATTTCCGTGCGCATCCTCGCACAGGAATTCCTGCCGACGAAGTCGATGAAGCGCGTGCTGGCAACGAACGCCGACATCATCTCCACGGAATTCCCTGCCCAACCTTCCAGCGAACAATATTCGCTGTTCCGACGCTATCTCGATTTTCGCCACCAGCAGGGCGGAATGTCCGACATGACGGTGCTCGACTATGCCATCATGGTCGAAGACACCCATGTGAACACCAAAATCATCGAGTATCGGCTTCGAAAGGAAGGGACGGGCCTGGAAGAGCGCCCGACCGGCGAGCTCTTGGCCGCCGCCCTGACCGATACCATGAGCGATGGCCTGTCCATGGTTTATTCCTACTTCAACCCTGACATGGATCGCCGCTCCCTTGGCACGTTCATGATCCTTGATCACATCAGGCGCACAAAGGCCTTGGGTCTTCCACACGTCTACCTCGGCTACTGGGTTCAAGGGTCGAGGAAAATGGACTACAAGACTCGCTTCCAGCCGCAGGAGCATCTGACTTCGCGCGGCTGGGAACGCTTCGATCCCTCCGTATTGCCCGAAAGCCCGCGCTACTAAATGCTCCTCCCCTCCCTTTCCGATCATCGGAAAGGCCTGCTGCTGACGGCAATCGGCGGCTTGGCTCTTTCCATGGACATTCCACTGGTGCGGCTTGCTCACGGCGACATGTGGTCGATCCTGGGCATGCGCAGCATCACGACGGTCGCCGCCGCGCTGCTGGTGATCTGTCTTATCAGATACGCCAAGGGAGCATGGCCCGTGCTCGTGCCCGGCAGGCACGGCCTTGCGACGGGACTGCTCTACGGCTGCTCGACGCTGACCTTCCTGCTTGCCGTCTTCAACACGGCGACGGCCAATGTGGTTTTTATCGTCGCGTTCAATCCGATGTTCGGCGCTCTCTTGTCATGGATTTTTCTCAAGGAACGTCCCACGGCATCCACGCTCGTCACCATGGCGGTCATGGTGTTCGGTGTTGGCCTGATCGTGCATGATGGATTGGCCGGCGGCCATCTCTTCGGCGATGCCATGGCACTTCTCAGCGCCTTTATCCTCGCATCGGCGATAACCATTGCCCGGGCGTCGCGTCGGGAAATGGGCTTCGTGCCCTTGCTTGCCGCCGCCCTGCCGGCGGCCCTCGGCTTTGCAAAGGCCCTGCCGGTCGGGCTAGCCATAGAGCATCCAGCCTGGATCATCCTCAACGGTACGCTTCTGATGCCGGTCGCCTTTTGGTGCCTAGCTACCGGACCACGCTATCTCTCCGCGCCCGAAGTCGGCATGTTCTATCTGCTCGAAACCATCCTGGCTCCGATCTGGATATGGCTGATCTTCGCGGAAGCCCCACCGACGATGACGCTCGTCGGCGGCACGATCCTGGTCTGCGCGATTATGCTGCACTCGCTTTGGATGGTTCGGCGGAAGCCTGCGCGACAATCTCTGGCACACTGACCACCTGCATCGCATCGAGTTCGCGCTCGAGCCCCTGCATGACGTGGACCCAGCCCTTCCGCGTCTCTTCTTCGAACTGGCCCCATTGGGCGCACATTTCGTGCGAGAGCGTCAACCGCGTGCCTTCGGCGAGCGGTTCGATGTCGATCTGTATTCGATCCGCATTGTGATCATGCTCGGCTGCCGAGAAGCAGAAGACCATCCGCCGCGGTCGGCGCAATTCGAGAAATACGCCGTAATGCACCGCATCGCCTGTCGGACGTCGGTCGATGACGAGAAAATGTCCGCCGACCTTTGGATCGATGTCGGCTCGGATAACGCGTCCTTCGTCGCTTGCGAAAAGGAAGCGTTTGGCGATCAGAGGGTTCAGCCATGCGTCGTAGACGGCGCAGGGCGAGGCATTGAATGTATGCGCAACGTTCAAGGTGATGGTATTGCAAGCACTCATCAACAATCCTCCGTGATCGGACATGGCACTCTCCAGGAGCACCACACTCGATCATTCCGTCCGCCTGCGGAATGACGTCTGTCCATGTTGTGATTACAGGCCAGAAGTAGAGGAGTTGCTCCGCTCGCCAAGAGCGAGGCGCAGAATTATTTTCGCTTAGCCGGCAAACTTGCCGCTGCGCGGGAAGCCTTTCGGAACGGTCCGACCAGCGGTGGCGCGATCGCCAAGCCATTCGGCAAGCTCGTCCTTGTTCTTCGTGAAGGTGCGGCCCGCGCTGTCTTCCCAGACGAGGCCGTCTGATATTGCGAAACAGCGTACGTCGGAAATGCCGCCATCCTTGTAGCGCTGCAGGCGGACGCCCTTGCCGCGACCCATTTCCGGGACCTGCGACAGCGGGAAGACGAGCAGTTTGCGATTGTCGCCGACAACAGCGACATAGTCGCCACTGACGGGAACGATCAGCTTCGTCTCATCAGGCATGGAGACATTCATGATCTGCTTGCCCTTGCGGGTATTGGCGACCATGTCGGTCTCGGCAACAACGAAGCCGTTGCCCGCCGTCGAGACGATCATCTGCTTGCGGGCAGGATCGTGAACGAAGGCGGTCAAGACGTCCTGATCGTTGTCCATATCGATCATGATGCGCAGCGGTTCGCCATGACCTCGACCGCCGGGCAGCTTGTCGCCGCCAAGTGTGTAGGCCTTGCCACCGGTGGTGATGATCAGGATCTTGTCGGTCGTCTGCGCAGGGAAGGCAACCTTCAGCGCGTCGCCTTCCTTGAAGGTCAGGGTCGCGGTGTCGGAGATGTGCCCCTTCAGAGCGCGTATCCAGCCCTTTTCGGAGACGACGACGGTGATCGGCTCCTTCTCGATCATCGCCTGCTGGATAGCCTGCTCGTCGGCTTCCGGCGCGTCGGCGAACTGGGTGCGGCGACGGCCGAGCTCGGTCGCCTTGGCGAACTTCTTCTTCACTTCGCCGATTTCCCAGGCGACGGTCTGCCACTGCTTTTCTTCCGATGCCAGCAGTGCCTCGATCTCGCCCTTCTCCTTGGTGAGTTCGTCGAACTCGGTGCGAATCTCGAACTCCTCGAGCTTGCGCAACGACCGCAGCCGCATGTTGAGGATCGCTTCCACCTGATTGTCGGTCAGGGACCAGCGCGCGATCATCACCGGCTTCGGCTCGTCCTCTTCGCGGATGATGCGAATGACCTCATCGATGTTGAGGTAGGCGATCAGCAAGCCGCCGAGGATTTCCAAGCGGCGGTCAATGGCCGCCAGGCGGAAGCGCGAGCGGCGCTGCAGCACTTCGCGGAGATGGTCGAGCCACTCCTTCAGGACCTCGTTCAACGCCATGACGCGCGGGATGCGGCCCATGGAGAGAACGTTCATGTTCAGCGGGAAGCGGCTTTCCAGTTCCGTCAGCTTGAACATCGATTCCATGAGGATCGTCGGATCGACCGTCCGGTTCTTCGGCACCAGCACGACGCGGACATCTTCGGCGGACTCGTCGCGAATGTCCTCGAGCAAGGGCAGCTTGCGCGCCAAGAGAAGTTCGGCGATCTTTTCGATCAGGCGGGACTTCTGTACCTGGAACGGGATTTCGGTGACGACGATCTGATAACCGCCGCGGCCAAGATCCTCGGTCTCCCACTTGGCGCGTGTACGGAAACCGCCACGGCCAGTCTTATAGGCCTCGATGATGCTTTCACGGCCATCGATGATGATGCCGCCGGTCGGGAAATCCGGACCGGGAATAAACTCGACCAGCTTCTCGACCGTAGCATCGGGATGCTTGATGAGATAGAGGGCCGCGTCGCAGAGTTCGTGGACATTGTGCGACGGAATGGACGTCGCCATGCCGACTGCAATGCCCGACGAGCCATTCGCCAGCAGGTTCGGAAAGGCGCCCGGCAGGACGACCGGTTCTTCGTCTTCCTCGTTGTAGGTCGGGCGGAAATCGACCGCGTCCTGATCGATACCCTCAAGCAAGAGGCCGGCCACATCCGTCATGCGCGCTTCGGTGTATCGATAGGCGGCAGCGCTGTCGCCGTCGATATTGCCGAAATTTCCCTGCCCGTCGACGACAGGGTAACGCTGTGAGAAATCCTGCGCGAGACGCACGAGCGCATCGTAGACAGACTGGTCGCCATGCGGATGGAACTTACCGATGACATCGCCGACGATACGAGCACATTTCTTGAACGCGGAATTGGGCCGAATGCCCATTTCGCTCATGGCGTGAATGATGCGGCGATGCACCGGCTTCAGGCCGTCGCGCACGTCAGGGAGCGCACGATGCATGATCGTCGATAGCGCATAGGCCAAGTAACGCTCTTCAAGCGCCGCCTTCAAATCGACCGGAAGGATACTGTCGTCGTCTCCGCCAGAGGGCGGCAAAATCTCTTGTCCCATATGTCCTGACTAGCCGAGATGGTTGTTTTGAGCAAGGAATCCGGGCATTCCGGCTGTGGATGAAGTCTTGGCGTACGAGAAAAGAATGACCCGAGACGCTTTGCCTGAATTTCGTCGTTGTTTCGTTTTCCCTTCAACACAAATTTAGAAATCCGCAAATATAAACCACGACCGAACCACAATAGACCGACGGCGAATTCTCGCTCGCCGCACAACGCCGCCACCAGAGGACCCAAATGACTTTTTACCGGACGACACGGCTGATGCTTTCGAGCGTCGCCTTTCTTTCTCTCGCCGGCTCGGCTTTCGCGCTCGACGGCCAGGATCTGCTGAAGAAGATCAACGCAGCCTATAGCCAGCAGGGCGGTACGATCGTTGCCGACGGCGTCGATGTCAACGGAACCACCGTGACGCTGAAGAAGGCAAGCTTCAAACCAAACAGCGGCGAAGCGGTGTCCATCGGCGACATCACCATGACCGGCGTAGAAGCAGACGAGGATGGCAGCTACTATGTCGAGGAAGCATCCTTCCCGAACGTCAGCGCCACGAGTGAAGGCTCCACCTTCACGGCATCCGACCTGACCCTGAGCGGCATTTCGATCCCCGCGGATCCGAAGGGCGAAGGCCTCGACGCAATGCTCCTCTACGAAAATGCCCACAGCGGCCCCGTGAAGGTTGTCCAGAATGGAGAGGAATTGTTCTCTCTCGCCGAAAGCGACCTCAATCTGACGCTTCGCGAAGATGAGTCCGGCTTCGATTTCGATGGTGCCTTCAAGGGCTTGAAGGCCGATCTCAGCAAGGCAAGCGACGCACAGAGCAAGGAAGCAATCGAGAAGCTTGCCCTCCAGCATATCCAGGGCGACATCACAATGAAGGGCGCCTGGGACCTGACGCCCGGCACGATCGACGTTTCCGAGTTCGCCTTCGACTTCAACAACGTCGGCAAGCTGAACCTGGCCTTCAAGATCTCCGGCTATACGATGCCCTTCGTGAAGTCTCTGCAGGAAGCCGCCAAGCAGGCCGAAGCGAACCAGAACAAGGAAGAGGCGCAGCAGGCCCTCGGTCTCTCGATGCTCGGGCTAATGCAGCAGCTGTCGTTCGAGAGCGCCCAGATCCGCTTCGACGACGCTTCCATCACCAAGCGTGCGCTCGACTACGCCGGTGGCCAGCAGAACATTTCCGGCCAGCAGATGGCGGACTCGCTGAAGGCAATGACGCCGATCATGCTGGCACAGCTCAACATTCCGGAGTTGCAGAACGCCATATCGGCAGCCGTCAACACCTTCCTCGACAACCCGAAGAGCCTGACGCTTGCCGCCGCACCGGCGAAGCCCGTTCCGTTCCCGATGATCATGGGCGCTGCCATGGGCGCACCGAACACGCTGCCGCAGGTGCTTGGGGTCAAGGTTTCGGCGAACGACTGATGCGCCGCGAGTTTTTGAAACCCGGCGTGCAGTTGCCCGCCGGGTTTCTTTGTTTTTGCAAGGTGGTCGCTGCCGGTTAGGCGGCGTAGCGGCGTAGCTCGTTCATAGCGTGCCCGACCATCTCCAGCAGTTCTGCAGTCGTGGCACCGTCACGCGCCTGTACCGACATGCCCTGGACGATCGCACCGAGGAAGCGCGCAAGCGATCCGGCGTTCGCATCCTGCCTGATATCCCCTTCCTTCATGCCGCGCTCGATGCGAGCGGTGAACAGGCCAAGCGTCTGCAATCGCAACGACGAGACGTGGTGCGCAATGTCCCCGCTCTCGGAAGCACAATTCAGAACTGCAGTGGAGATCATGCACCCCTTGGGATGTTCCGGGGCGGTGAATAGGGCGGCCGATGTCTCGAGGAAGCGCCTGAACGTCGACACCGTATCGATCTTTTCTTCAAACGGATTGCCGGGATTCGGCCGCGGCATGCGCCGGTACTGATTCAACGCCTCGCGATAGAGTTCCGCCTTCGAGCGGAACGCCGCATAGAGGCTTTGCGGGGTGATCCCCATCGAGGCGGTCAGATCGGCAATCGAGCTGCCGTCATAGCCGTGCTCCCAGAAGACGTCGCGCGCGGCCGAAAGAACCGTTTCGCGATCGAAGGCGGGCGGGCGGCCGCGCTTTCTTTGTCCGCTATCTTGTGTGCCGTCATTATTTTTCACAATGGTCACTCTAGAAATATTTCTCGATCCGGTTTATTCAGGAACGGTCATTGTGATTATAGGAGGTTCGATCCGATGAGTCTTCCCCTTGAACCCCAGGATGCACAGCAGACAGTCGGCTTCGCGAACGCGCTCGATGCGGTGATCGACCGCACCATCGCCGCAAAGCGCCTCGTCGGTGCGGTGGTCCTGATCGCCCAAGACGGTGATATCGTCTATAGCCGCACCGCCGGCCTGGCCGACCGCGAAAGGGGACAGGCCATGGCCGAGGACACGATCTTCCGGCTCGCCTCGATCACCAAGCCGATCGTCACGATCGCCGCCATGCGGCTTGTCGAGGAAGGCCGCATCGGCCTCGACGACCCAGTGACGAAATGGCTGCCGGATTTCCGCCCGCGTCTTGCCGACGGCACGGAATCGGTCATTGTCATCCAGCATCTGCTCACCCATACATCCGGCCTCAGCTATCGCTTCACCGAGGAAGACGGCCCCTATGCCCGGGCCGGCATTTCCGACGGCCTCGATCAGCCCGGCCTGCCGATTGCCGAAAACCTGAAGCGGCTTGCGAGCGCCCCTCTTCTCTTCGCGCCCGGTTCGAACTGGCAATATTCGCTCGCCATCGATGTCATCGGCGGCGTCATCGAGAAAGAGACCGGCAGTTCGCTCGGCGAGGCGGTGGCAAGACTGGTGACCGAGCCACTCGGCCTGGCTGACACCGCCTTTGCGGTGCGCGACCGGGATCGGCTGGCCGCCGCCTATATGAGTGCCTCGCCGCAGCCGGAGCGGATGGGCAAGGAAGCGTCCGTGCGGGCGCTGACCGGTTTCGTGCGTTTCGCGCCGGACCGCATCTTCGATCCGAACTCCTATCATTCCGGCGGCGCCGGCATGGCGGGAACGGCAGGCGAGGTGTTGGCGGTTCTGGAGACGATCCGCAAGGGTGGCGCGCCGCTTCTCTCGTCCGAGACGGTCAAGACCATGATGGCGGATCAGGCGAACGGCGTGCGCCAGCCTCTCGATCCGGGCGTCGGCTTCGGCTTCGGCTGGGCGGTGGTGACCGATCCGGTCGCCGCACAGGTGCCGTGGTCGAAGGGGACGATCCGCTGGGGCGGCGCCTACGGCCACAGCTGGTTTGTCGATCCCACAAAGAACCTGAGTGTCGTGGCGCTGACGAATACGGCACTGGAGGGGATGTGGGGGCAGTTTACGGTGGATCTGCGCGACGCGATCTACACAGCGCTCTGAAGCCAGAAACAAAAGAAGCCCGACGCGCGCCGGGCTTCTTTTCAATCATGTACTCTGCCTCAGTCCTTCTTGACCGGCGGGATCGGGCGGATCGCAAGTTCGCGCAGCTGCGTCGGCGTTGCCGGGGTCGGCGCGCCCATCAGAAGGTCCTGCGCCTGCTGGTTCATCGGGAACAGCGAGATCTCGCGCAGGTTCTTGGCGCCGACGAGCAGCATGACGATGCGATCGATGCCGAAAGCGGCACCACCGTGCGGAGGCGCACCGTACTGGAAGGCGCGGTAGAGGCCGCCGAAACGATCTTCCACGTCCTGCTGGCTGAGGCCGATCTTTTCGAAGGCGGCGACCATAGTTTCCGGCGACTGGTTACGGATCGAGCCCGAAGCGATTTCGAAGCCGTTGCAGACCGCGTCGTACTGATAGGCCTTGATGCCAAGCGGATCCTGGTTCATCAGCGCGTCGAGGCCGCCCTGCGGCATCGAGAACGGGTTGTGGGCGAAGTCGATCTTCTTTTCTTCCTCGTTGTATTCGAAGAACGGGAAGTCGACGATCCAGCACAGCTCGAAGCGGTCGCGGTCGATGAGGTTCAGCTCGTCGGCGGCGCGGGTACGGGCTTCGCCTGCAAACTTGTAGAACTTGGACGGCTCGCCGGCGACGAAGAAGCAGGCGTCGCCGGCATCAAGGCCAAGCTGCGTGCGGATCGCTTCGGTGCGTTCCTCGCCGATGTTCTTGGCGAGCGGGCCGGAGCCGCCGATCTTACCGTCTTCTTCCTTCCAGAAGATGTAGCCAAGGCCGGGCTGGCCCTGGCTCTGCGCCCAGGCGTTCATGCGGTCGCAGAATGCGCGCGAGCCGCCGGTTTTTGCCGGGATCGCCCAGATCTCGACCTTCGGGTTCGAGGCGATCATGCCCGCGAAGACCTTGAAGCCAGAGCCGGCGAAGTGATCGGTGACGGCTTCCATGACGATCGGGTTGCGCAGATCGGGCTTGTCGGAACCGTACTTGCGGATCGCTTCGTCGTAAGGAATACGCGGCCATTCCTTGGTGACTGGCTTGCCTTCGGCAAATTCCTCGAAGATCGAGGTCATCATCGGACCCATGGTGTTCCAGATGTCTTCCTGCTCGACGAAGCTCATTTCGAGGTCGAGCTGGTAGAACTCGCCCGGCAGGCGGTCGGCGCGCGGGTCTTCGTCACGGAAGCACGGCGCGATCTGGAAGTAGCGGTCGAAGCCGGCAACCATCAGCAGCTGCTTGTACTGCTGCGGCGCCTGCGGCAGGGCATAGAAGGTGCCGGGATGAATGCGTGATGGCACCAAGAAGTCGCGCGCACCTTCCGGCGAGGAGGCCGTCAGGATCGGCGTCGCGTATTCGGTGAAGCCGATATTGCCCATCTCGCGACGCATGGCAGAGATCACCTGCGTGCGCTTGACGATGTTCTTGTGCAGCGTTTCGCGGCGCAGGTCGAGGAAACGGTACTTCAGGCGCACGTCTTCGGGATAATCAGGCTCGCCGAAAACGGGCAGCGGCAGTTCCTTGGCGGCGGAGAGAACTTCGATCTCCTGCGCATAGAGTTCGATCTCACCGGTTGCCATGTTCTTGTTGACGGTGTCTTCGGTGCGCGCCTTCACGAGACCGTCGATGCGGATGACCCACTCGCCACGAACCAGTTCAGCCTGCCTGAAGGCCGGAGAGTCCGGATCGGCGACGACCTGTGTAATGCCGTAGTGGTCTCGAAGATCGATGAAGAGAACGCCGCCATGGTCGCGAACACGATGGACCCAGCCGGAAATCCGGACGTTCGCGCCGACATCCGACTTGCGGAGGGCTGCACATGTGTGGCTGCGATAGCGATGCATAATCTCAATTCCCGGTATTTGGCTTAAGACGGCAGCAAGGGGCTCTGATGGCTCTCCCGTACCGACAAGAAAATCGGGCGGAAAAGCGCATGGACGGTCTGATTTGTCAAGGGTTGGCGCACCGAGCCTGCGCTTTGCGAGCGGTTATAGCGTGCTGCAACCCCGTGCTGGTGAACAGCCGTGCGGCAGTTTAGCAGCCTCGCACCATATTGCTGAAACTCTCGGTCAACTTTAAAGAGGAGCGATATCGTTCGTGTGGAGCCTCGAAATGCCTCTTCTCACTCGCCGCAATCTGCTGAAAACGTCTGCAGTCGCAGGTGCCTACGGCGTAGGGATCGGGATCGCGGACAAGTTCGGGCTGGCGGAGGCTGCACCCGCGCCGCAGGTGCTGAAGGCCGTGAAGACGACCGCTGGTATCACCGACGCAGGCATCACGAAGGACATCATGACCTGGGGCGATGGCGGCATGCCGCCCATCTTGCGAATGACGAAGGGGAAGCCTTTTGCTGCCAGGCTCACGAATACGCTCGACGAGCCGACGACGATCCACTGGCACGGTCTGAGAATCGCCAACAAGATGGACGGGGTGCCCTTCCTGACACAGCCCTACGTCTATACCGGCGACAGCTTCGACTACGCCTTCACCCCGCCGGATGCCGGCACCTTCTGGTACCACCCGCATTGCAACACGCTGACGCAAATGGGTCACGGCATGACAGGCCTTCTCGTGGTGGAGGATCCTGATGACCCCAAATTCGACGAAGAGGTCTTGCTCAACTTGCGCGACTGGCGCCTCGGCGGCGATGGCCAGTTCATTGCGGCTTTCCGCCCGCGCGACGCGGCAAAGAGCGGCACCTACGGCACTGTCAGGACAGCCAATTGGCGTCAGGAGCCCCAGTATGATGCGCCCGCCGGCGGCCTCGTTCGGCTGCGGATCGCCGCGACCGACGTCACCCGCATCTTTTCGTTGAGGATGCAAGGGGCCGAGGCGACGATCATCGCGATCGACGGCAATCCGGTGCCAAAACGTTTCTCGCTCGATCTGCTGCTGATCGGCCCCGGCCAGCGTCTCGATCTCGTCGTGCGGATGCCGGATAGCGAAGGCGCCATTGCCGCGCTTGAAGACATCCGCGGTACAACACCGAAGACGATCGCCAAGCTTCGAGCCGTCGGAACATCGCTGAAGCGCAATGTCGGCGATCTCGCCGCGCTCGGCGAGAACCCTGTGGCCAAAGCCGACCTGTCTTCCGCAGAGAAGATCCCGCTCGTCCTCAGCGCCACGGCAGAAAGCGGAGCGGCCGACAGCATCTGTGGCACGCTGGGCTACAACTTCTGGGCCATCAACAAAGTGCCGTGGCCAGGTGACGGGCCAGACCCGACTGCGCCCCTGGCAGAACTGAAACTTGGCAAAAGCTACATCCTGCAGCTCGAAAACGTGACGCCGCACACGCACCCCATCCACCTGCACGGCATGAGTTTTACGGTTCTGTCGTCATCGACGCGGGATGTCACGCCCCTTGTCAGCGACACTTATCTCGTCCAGCCTGACGAAAAGGTGCAGCTCGCCTTCGTGGCCGACAATCTCGGCGACTGGGTGCTGCATTGCCACATCATCGAACATCAAAAGACCGGTATGACCAGTTATGTTAGAGTTGTTTGATAGGTCTTTGCGGGTTCTAGTTGACATATCCGGCCGAAAGGAGAAGGAAGGTTCAACTATGTCTATCCTGCGAATGAATTGAGATGATCGAAACTACCGCCGATTTGGAGGCGGCCTGCAAAGAGCTGGCCAAGTCAGAATTCATTACCATCGACACCGAGTTTCTCCGAGAGACGACGTTCTGGCCGGAACTCTGCCTGATCCAGATGGCAAGCCCGACGACCGAGGTGCTGGTCGACCCGCTCGCCAACGGTCTCGACCTCCGACCGTTCTTCGAGTTGATGGCCAATCCGGCCGTCCTAAAGGTCTTCCATGCCGCGCGCCAGGATATCGAAATCATCTACAACCGCGGCGGACTGATCCCGCATCCGATCTTCGATACGCAGGTTGCCGCGATGGTATGTGGCTTCGGCGACTCGGTCTCCTATGATCAGCTGGTCAGCCGCACCAAGGGCGTTCAGATCGACAAGTCTTCGCGCTTCACCGACTGGAGCCGCCGGCCGCTTTCTGAAAAGCAGCTGGACTATGCGCTTGCCGACGTGACGCATCTGCGCGACGTCTACCGCTATCTCAAAGCCGAGCTGGAACGCGAAGGCCGCTCCTCCTGGCTGCGGGAGGAGATGGATATCCTTGAGGCCCGCGAGACCTATGACATGCATCCTGATGATGCGTGGCAGCGCCTGAAAATGCGCCTGCGCAAGCCGCAGGAGCTTGCCATCCTGAAATATGTCGCCGCCTGGCGCGAGCGCGAGGCCCGCTCCCGCAACGTGCCGCGCTCACGCGTATTGAAGGATGACGCGATTTACGAGATCGCCCAGCAGCAGCCGAAGGACGCCGAAGGGCTCGGTCGCTTGCGAACGATCCCCAAGGGTTGGGAGCGATCGGCTGCCGGCGTAGCTGTCATCGACGCCGTCAATGCGGCCCTTGCCTTGCCAAAGGCCGACATGCCGCACGCCCCGCGGCAGACGCAGCAGCCGGAAGGTGCTGCCGCTGCCGCCGAACTTCTGAAGGTCCTTTTGAAGCTGATCTCGGAAAAACATGGCGTCGCGCCGAAGGTCATTGCCAACAGCGAGGATCTCGACAGGATCGCAGCGGAAGGCGAAATGGCAGAAGTCGCGGCGCTGCACGGCTGGCGCCGGGAGCTTTTCGGCGAGCCGGCGCTGCAGCTTATCCAGGGCCAGGTCGCTCTTCGCTTCGTCGGCAAGAAGGTGGAGACGGTGGCGCTCTAAGCGCCATCAAGCGGACTTTTTTCGCGCATAGTCATCGCCAGATCGATTTGATCCAAGAACGCCGGCTTGGCGCGCCTTTCGGAAGCGCAGTAGTGTTCCTATATGGCTTGAGCACCGCTGGCGAAGCGACCGCGAAAAGGACGACATGAGGGAAATATCTCCAGTTCAGAACTGGTTGTTGATCGCGCTTGTTATCGCTGCGAGCGGCGTTCTCTACGACATGCGCTTCTATGGCGGCCATCCCTTCGTGGGCGCAACCTTTGCGCTGTTCATCGGCATGCCGATCATGGCCTTTGAGCGCAAGGTGATCCTGCGTGGTCTTTACCGGCGCATGCAGGCGTTGCCGACGGTGACGTTCTTCCTCGCCAAGATCTTCGCCTACGAAATCCTGATGAGCATCGGGTTCGCGATCGCCGGCCTCTCCATGTGGTGGCTCGGCGTCTTTAGTCCGGCATCATGGGTCAATGCCGTTGTCCTGCCTTTCGATGCCTTCCTCTATGCACTTGCGGTGTGTGCGCTTATCATCTTCGTGCTGCGCATCCGCGAATTGCTGGGCCGAGACATCTTCACGAGCATGCTTTTCAGCCGCTACAGGAAGCCAATCAGTGAGGAGCGGGTTTTCCTGTTCATCGACCTGGTGGATTCGACGTCCTTCGCCGAGAAGCATGGCGATCTCCGCGCGCAACAGATGCTGAGCTCGCTGTTTGCCACCTTTGCGGAGCCGGTGAGAAAGTACAGGGGCACCATCGACGACTACGTGGGCGACGCCGCCATCATCAGCTGGCCATTGGAGCGCGGGATCAAGTTCGCGCGATGCGTGAACTGCATCTTCGACATCATCGGATCGATAGAGGCGGATGCCGAGAACTGGCTGAAGACATACGGCCAAGTCCCTCGCCTGCGCGCCGCTCTCCACGGCGGTACGGTGATCACGGCCGAAATCGGGGTCGACCACCATAAGATCACCTATTTCGGCGACACCGTAAACACCGCCTCCCGACTTGAGTCGCTCTCCAAGACGCTGAACCGATCAGTCCTGATCTCGAGCGACCTTGCCCAGCGGATCAAGATGCCGGAGACCGTCTCGGTCGAGGACCTTGGAAGCCACGCCGTCAAGGGCCGGGGCCAGAGCCTCGGTGTCATCGCGCTCGCCAAAGCGGACAACCACAAGACGTCACCAAAGCTTCATGCAAGCGTCAACGCACCGACATGAAAGCCTTGCTATTCGAGACCCGCATTCCAATCCCTGGGGGTTTCGATGAAAAATACTCTTCTTGCTTCTGTTTCATTTCTTTTTTTGATCGCCGGTTCAGCCGCCGCTGACCAGCAGGAATTTCCGGCAAAGCTTGCAAGCCAAGCCATTCTGCCCGCCAACACGCTCGTGGCGGCTCCCGCCGATGCGCCAGAGTTCCTCAAGCATTCCGGCAAATTCACCACTGCTGACCGCAAGCGCACCGAAGCGCTCAACAGCGTTCCCGGCAAGGACGGCGCACGCGTCACCGATCTGAAACTGCCCTTCGATGGGCAGCCGATCCAGGGCTTCTCCGGCATCAAGAGCATGCCGGACGGCACGTTCTGGACGCTCTCGGATAACGGCTTCGGCGCCAAGGCCAACTCCAGCGACGCGATGCTCTCCCTGCATCAGGTCAAGTTCGACTGGCAGGCCGGCAAGGTCGATGTCGTCAAGAACCTCTTCCTCTCCGATCCGGACAAGAAGGCCCCCTTCCCGATCGTGCTCGAAGGCGCCGAAAACCGCTATCTTACGGGTGCGGACTTCGACATCGAATCCGTGCAGCCCGTCGCAGACGGCTTCTGGATCGGCGAAGAATTCGGACCGTACCTTCTCAAGTTCGACACCGATGGCCGCCTGACCGACGTTACTGCGACCACGGTCGATGGTAAGCCGGTCATGTCGCCCGACAATCCGGTGCTTTCCATCCAGGCAAACCCGACCGCGAAGACGCCGATCTTCAACCTGAAGCGCTCGGGCGGCTTTGAAGGTCTTGCTATGTCCAAGGACGGCAGCAAGCTCTATGGCCTGCTGGAAGGCGCGCTTTATCAGGACGACGGCAAGATGGAATCGGTTGACGGCCACACCGCCATCCGCGTCATCGAATTTGACACTGCTTCCAAAAGCTGGACCGGTCGTACGTGGTTCTACCCCTTCGAAGACAAGGGCGTTTCGATCGGCGACTTCAACATGCTCGATGGCTCGACCGCACTCGTGATCGAGCGCGACAACGGCGCCGGCACCAAGGACAAAGCCTGCGCCGATTCCAAGCAGCCGAAGCCGGATTGCTTTGAAGCCCCAGCCGAACTCAAGCGCATCTACAAGATCGAATTCAACGACGCCAACGTCGGCAAGGCTGTTCGCAAGATCGGCTACATCGACCTCCTGAACATCAAGGACTCCGACAACAAGAAGAAAGCTGGCAGCAAGGATGGCGTCTACGACATGCCGTTCGTGACGATTGAGAACGTCGATCGCGTCGATGCCACGCACATCATCGTCGGCAACGACAACAACCTGCCCTTCTCGGCCGGCCGCGCCGTCGATAAGGCCGACAACAACGAGTTCAGCCTGCTTGAAGTCGGCGAACTTCTGAACGCGAAGTAAGTCTCGGGCTTCGCCAAGAAGCCCCGCTCGGAAGGGCGGGGCTTCTTTGACCGGAATGCTCGATCTACGGACGTTCGAAAGTTCGGCTCAGCGCTCGGTCGCGCCCTTTCCGGCGATAATGTGATCGCGAAACTTCACAATGCGTGACGTGCGCGTAACGGACGTCTTCGCCCCGTTGAGATTGATCACGTAGCTCTTCTGTCGCCCGGGCGTCAATTCGTGAAAGGCTTCTGCAAGTTCAGGGTCGGAATCCAATGCCTCGACCAACTCGTCAGGCAATTCGAGTTCGCTTTCTTCCTTTGGCGGTTTAATGCCTGCCTCTGCATATCCCATCGCCTCCTTAAGGTAGGACAGGATGACAGGCTCCATCTTTGCCACTAGGGCGTTGTCCACAAAGCGGATCATGTCGGGATGCCGGGTATTCGGCCCCTGCTTCTCGAGAACGCCTTCGGAATCCTTCATGAGCGCTGCGTTGAAGAACGTGGCGCGAAAGTCGCTGCGAAAGGCACCGAGGATCACGATATTGCGGCCTTCGTGCATGTAGCAGGGATGCGCCCATTTCACCGTCTCGACGAGCCCGGCCTCGAGGCAAATTCGGCGAAGGTCGTTCAGGCCGTCGATCCATTGCCGCGTCGAACAGTCCGGAGTCGCAAAGCGCTCGCAGCGTCCGCATCCCTTCGTGAAGAAGTCCTCGATATCTGTGATCATGTCTCTGCCCGCATTTCGTTTGTGTCATTGGCCAGTTGAAGCATGTCAAACAGATACGTCAACCTCGCCGATAGCCGCCGGACTGCGCTACGCTGCATGCATCGGCAATATTGGCGGGCCAGGCATCGGGGCATGCGGTCTCCCGCTATCCGCAGCGAGCCTTCGGATCACCGGACGTCGATGGGCCATCCGTTGGTCGGCTTTCGCGGAACGTCAGTTCCGCGCCGAGTGCTATTCGAAGCGGAAAGCCAGACGCTTGTCCGCCAGCTTGGCAAGCTGCTGCAGCCGGCCATCGAGACGCTCACCTGCAAAGTCGTGATATTCCGCCGGCACTACGAACTCCAGGTCGAGATCGGGCTTGGACGATTTCTGGAAGGTGAGATTGCGCACGACGCCGGGCATCGATGCCGAAAAGAGATAGACGACACGCAGCAGGCCGCCGAGGAGCTTGGCGCGCTCGATAAATCGCGGCGTTGCAATCGTACCAAGAGGCCCCGTGGCGCCGTCGTCATAAGGCCCTTCGAACCTGTAGTAGTTCGTCAGCGCAATGAAGGCGCGGCCAGGATGGCTGATGCCGACAAAGGATGAGTGAGCGATAATGTTCAGCGCCTGCAGGCCGCGGTAATCGGGATGCGCGCGCCAGCTGATGTCGGCAAGCAGACACGCAGCCTGGCGATAGCGCGCCTCCTCTTCCGTCTCCGTGATGCCGAAATAGGGCATCATGCGGCCTGTCCAGTCCGCCAGCTCCCTGGCGTGTTCCGGCGAACGGGCGCGCAGAATGGCGAGTTCGCCAGCGGCCGCAAGCAGTGGATCGCTGCGGCGCTCGCTCTCGGAGAGCAATGAATAGAGGTAGCCTTCGCGCACGCCCTGCCCCGAGAACGAGATGACAGAGGGTTTCATCGCGCTCAGGACTTCCTTCATGGCAACCGCGCCGAAGGGAAGCAGCGCGCGGCGATGCTTCGAAACGGCCATCCACGCAGGATCCTTCGAGTCCTTGGCAATCTCCACCTGATCGAGGAATTGCATCATCGCATCGAACGGAACCTCATAACCCTGCATCATGTGCAGCGGATATTCCGTCATTTCCATGTGCAGCTTCGCGATGTTTCGCCAGGTACCGCCAACGGCATAGAAAGTGCGCCCAGCCCCCTTCGCCAGCAGCTTGGAACTTGTTTTCACATGCTTGCGAGCAAACGTCCTGGCCTTCTCCATCGAGCCGCCGGCATATTCGGACAGACGAAGCCCACCGAGCGGCAAGGTAACCCCCTTGCCGACTTCCTTGCCCTTGATGTCAATCAATTCCAACGAACCGCCGCCGAGGTCACCGGCAATACCGTCTGGCGCATAGAAGCCGCTGACAATGCCGAGGGCGGAGAATTTCGCCTCTTCCTCGCCGGAGAGAACGCGGACCTTGCGCTGAAGAATGGTCTCGGCCTGATGGATGAAGTCGGGGCCGTTCGATGCTTCGCGGGCAGCCGCGGTCGCGAGAACGTACATGGTGGCAGCGCGCGCCTGATCGGACAAAGCCTTGAACCGGTGCAAAGCCGCCAGAGCGCGCTCGACGCTTGCCTCGTCCATCTTTCCGGTCAGCGCGATGCCCCGTCCGAGGCCGCACAACACCTTTTCGTTGAAAAGGATCGTCGGCGATCGGGACATGCCTTCATAGATGACCACACGGATCGAGTTCGACCCGATGTCGACGACGGAGACCGGGGCAATACCGGGAAGGCGCCCCTGGGCTTCTGATTCAACCATGCAGGTCCAATATTACTTGTTGTTTCGGCCAGAAAGCAGACCGGCGATCAGCTTGGGTGCACTGGATTTCAAGGCTTCGCCACGGCCGGACAGGCTGGGGTTGGTCATGAAATACTGCTGCGCATTGAACGGCTCTTCGCCCTTGCGCACTTCCATGCGCCTTGACGTTCCGTCGGGCAATATCTCGTAGCTTTGCTGGTTGTCAATGATATTGCCGAGCATAATCTGTGACAGGACCTGCTCGTGAACCGTCGGATTCTTCAAGGGTACCAGCGTTTCGACCCGGCGATCGAGGTTACGCGGCATCATGTCGGCCGAGCCGATATAGACCAGCGCCTTGTCCGACGGCAGCCCGTGACCATTGCCGAAGCAGAAGATGCGGCTATGCTCCAGGAAACGGCCTACGATCGATTTCACGCGGATATTTTCAGAGAGACCGGCAACTTGTGGACGCAGGCAGCAGATGCCGCGGATCACGAGATCGATCTCAACGCCGGCGCGGCTTGCCGTGTAGAGCGCGTCGATGATCTCCGGGTCGACAAGCGAATTCATCTTCATCCAGATCGCCGCCGGCGCACCACCCTTGGCGTGTTTGATCTCCTCGTCGATGTGACGAAGGATTCGGGTGCGTAGCGTGTAAGGCGAGACCGCAAGCTTCATGCTTTCTTCCGGTTCGCCATAGCCGGTAATGAAGTTGAAGATGTTCGCCATGTCGTGGGCGACCACCGGATTGCACGTGAAGAACGACAGGTCGGTATAGATCTTCGCGGTGACCGGATGATAGTTACCGGTGCCGAGATGGCAGTAGCTGCGCAGCTTGCCCTCTTCCCGCCGGACGATCAGCGACATCTTGGCGTGGGTCTTGAGCTCGATGAAACCGAAAACGACCTGTACGCCGGCGCGCTCCAGATCGCGGGCCCAGCGAATATTTGCCTCTTCGTCGAACCGTGCCTTCAGCTCCACCAGAGCGGTGACAGACTTCCCGGATTCGGCCGCGTCGATCAGCGCACGCACAATCGGGCTGTCGTTCGACGTGCGGTAGAGCGTCTGCTTTATCGCCAGGACGTCAGGATCGCGCGCAGCCTGGAGCAGGAACTGGACCACCACGTCGAAAGACTCGTAGGGATGGTGAACCACCATGTCCTTTTCACGGATGGCAGCGAAGCAGTCGCCGGCGTGCTCGCGGACGCGTTCGGGAAATCGCGCATTGTAGGGGGGAAATCGAAGGTCGTCGCGCGGTGCCTTGGTGATCTCGGAGAGAGTGTTCAACGCAAGGAGGCCCGGCAAAACCGCGACGCGATTGTCGGGAACGTTCAGCGCCTGCACGACGAACTGGCGCAACGACGCCGGCATTTCGGAATCGGTCTCGATGCGGATCACCGATCCACGGCGGCGGCGCTTCAGCGCGGTTTCGAAGAAGCGCACGAGGTCTTCGGCCTCTTCCTCGACTTCGATATCGCTGTCGCGGATGATCCGGAACGTACCCGAGCCCTGCACTTCGTAGCCGGGATAGAGCCGGTGAATGAAGACGTTCGTCACGTCCTCAAGCGTGACGTAGCGGATCGTATTGCGATCATCCGGCAGGCGAACGAAGCGGTCGAGAGCCGGAGGCAGGCGCAGCAGCGCTGTCATCGGTTCGCGGCCGCTCTTGCTGACAAGCTGCAGGCCGATCGAGAAGCCGAGGTTCGGGATGAAGGGGAACGGATGCGCCGGGTCGATGGACAGCGGCGTCAACACCGGGAAGATCGCCTGCTCGAATTCTGTCGCGAGCCACGCGCGATCGGATTCGCTGAGAGCTCCCGGACGCACGATCAGGATGTCTTCCTTGGCGAGGTACTGCTGGAGCACGGCAAGCGATGCCTGCTGCTCCATCTGCAGATTGTCGATCTCCTGGAGGATAGCATCGAGCTGTTCGGCCGGCGTCTTGCCGTCCGGCGAGCGCATCATAATATTCTGACGTACCTGCCCTTCCAGACCGGCAACGCGCACCATGAAGAATTCGTCGAGGTTTGCGGCCGAGATCGACAGGAAGCGGACCCGCTCGAGCAGGGGATGCTCAGTGTTCAGCGTTTCCTCGAGAACACGGCGATTGAACTGCAACCATGAGAACTCGCGGTTGATGAAGCGCTCGGGGCTAGCCAGCAGTTCTTCTAGCGAAGGCGCAGTCTCATCGGTTTCCGGAGTGGGTTCGTGATGCTCCGTGACTGCGCTGTCCATGGTCTGATTGTCCCGTTTCATTCGGCCAAGCGAATTATATCAGTTTCACGACGGAACTGTGACAGTCAATCCGACGGTTCCGAATTACCCAATTCATTCAACACTTCAGCGGCCAGAGCTCGGGTAATCTTTGTGCCGCGAGAGAGGGCGAGCCGGTCCAGCCTGTCGACGATCGTCTGAGCCGTATTCAGCGATCGTTCCATCCTGACAACGATATAGAGGACCAGTTTGTCATCAATATAAAGCTGGCGGTCTGCAAACAACTTTACCATGACCTGCGACAGCAGTTCCTCGTCCGGCTCGCCAATCTCGACGACGGTCGCGGCCTTGAGGCGCGAGCGCAAATCCGGCAGCTCCACCGGCCACGACATGGGCCAGAGGCGGCTTGTCATCAGAAGGCTGTGGCCGTTCTCCCGCACGCTGTTGATGACATGGAAGAGTTCGTTGTCATCGAACCCTACCCGATCGACATCCTCGAAAAGCACGGGACCGTTCGCCGCATCAATAGCCGCGTTGGCGCCGGCCTTCGGATGGATCTCTACGGCGCCGCTATGGTCCTTCCAGATATTCGCGAGATGCGATTTTCCCGAGCCCACCGGACCGGCGAGGATCACCACGGGAGAAGGCCAATTCGGCCAGGCATCAACGATGGAGACCGCAGCGGCAAGCCGTTCCGAGATCAAGAGATCATCGCGCCCGGTCGCAGCATCGTGCGAAAAAGCCAAGGGAAGCTGCTCGACGGCGGTGCGCCTTGGACCAGCGTTTTTCACATCAGTCATTGGGATCAGCTTTTGTCTTGCCGACCTGGCCCTCTTTCGAGTGGCCGGCATAAAGATCGCTCTGAAGGTAGCGCGAAAGGGCAAAGCGGACAAGCACGCCAACGGCCGCTGCCGCCGGTACGGCAACCAGCAGACCGACAAAGCCGAACAGCGCACCAAAGGCAAACAGGGCGAACATCAGCCACACCGGATGCAGCCCGACACTGTGGCCTACCAGCTTCGGCTGCAGGATGTTGCCTTCCATGAATTGGCCACTGAAGAAGACCGCGAGCACCGCGCCGACCCAGATGTAGTCCGGCCAGAACTGAACGATGGCAACGCCGACGGCAAGAACAAGCCCCACCAAGGAGCCCACATAGGGAATGAAGCTGATCATGCCCGCAAACAGGCCGATCAACAGGCCGAAGTTCAAACCGACCAACGACAGGCCAACCGCATACCAGACGCCCAGGATCAGGCAGAGCGAGCCCTGCCCGCGGATGAACCCGGCGATCGCCTGATCGATTTCACGCATGATCTGGTGGACGTTCGCCACGTAGTCGCGGGGAATGTACTGATCGACCTTGGCGATCATGCGGTCCCAATCAAGCAGCATGTAGAAGGCCACGACGGGCGTAACGATCATCAGCGAGATCACGTTGACGACGGCAAGGCCGGAACTCCAGACCTGGCCGAAGAGACCGGTGAGCAATCCAAATCCCTGCGACAGGATTTCGGAGAAGTTGTTCTTGATCGTCCCGAGCTGGTTCCTCACCCAATCCGGCATGAGGGAGTTCTGCGAGTTCGTGATAAATGTCTGCAACTGCTCGATGTAGCCCGGCAGGCGACCGGCAAAGTCGCTGAACTGGCTCGCCAAGACCGGTATCAAAATCATCAGGGCCAGCACGATCATGATGATGAAGGCGATCAGTATGACGATCGTCGACATGAGGCGGCTCAGCCCAAGGCGTTCCAACCGGTCCGCGACCGGATCGAGGAAATAGGCCAGTGCCATCCCGGCCAGGAACGGCAACAAGATCGAGCTGAAGATGAAAAGGAAGCCGATGAAGAAGGCAAGAACGATCAGCCAGAAGATCACCTGGCGCTTCAGACCTGCCCCGCTAACCTGCTGTGGCATCACATTCCCCGCTGATCGACTGTCTCGATCTTTCGCATCATACAGATGCAACCTTTCGAGCACATAGGATGTGGCCGAGAGAATGGTCAACCCCGGCGCTAAAAATCCAGAGGGCCTGCGTCAAAAGAGCGGGAAATTGGGGCTTTTTCCATGCAATCCCTTGCATGTAGGCCCGTGTCATGCAATGGCGACCCAAATATTGAGGCGGTGACATTTCCCGCCCCCGCGCAGCCATCGGAGAGCAGTATGAGCCAGTCTGGAAAAAACGGCCTGACCTATAGCGACGCAGGCGTCGACATCGATGCCGGAAACCTTCTGGTGGAGAAGATCAAGCCGGCTGTGCGCTCGACGCGCCGTCCGGGCGCGGACGGCGAGATCGGCGGCTTCGGCGGTTTGTTCGACCTCAAGGCTGCCGGCTTCACGGATCCGGTTCTCGTTGCCGCCAATGACGGCGTCGGCACCAAGCTGAAGATCGCCATCGACGCCGATTATCATGATACCGTCGGCATCGATCTTGTCGCCATGTGCGTCAACGATCTTGTGGTCCAGGGCGCAGAGCCGCTGTTCTTCCTCGACTACTTTGCGACAGGCAAGCTCGATCCCGACCAGGGTGCGGCGATCGTCGAGGGCATTGCTGCCGGCTGCCGCGACGCGGGTTGCGCGTTGATCGGCGGCGAGACTGCCGAAATGCCGGGCATGTACTCCTCCGGCGACTACGACCTTGCAGGCTTTGCCGTCGGCGCTGCCGAGCGTGGCCAGCTGCTGCCGTCAGGCGACATCGCCGAAGGCGATGTGATCCTCGGCCTTGCCTCCTCAGGCGTTCACTCCAACGGCTTTTCGCTGGTGCGCAAGATCGTCGGGATTTCGGGCCTCGCCTGGGATGCCCCGGCTCCGTTCGCGGAAGACAAGAGCCTCGGCGAAGCGCTGCTGACGCCGACCCGCATCTATGTAAAGCCGCTGCTGAAGGCGATCCGCGAAACCAAGGCCATCAAGGCACTGGCGCACATCACCGGCGGCGGCTTCCCGGAGAATATTCCGCGCGTCCTGCCGAAGCACCTTGCAGCCGAGATCGACCTTACGGCCGTGAAAGTTCCGGCCGTCTTCTCCTGGCTGTCGAAGACCGGCGGCGTTGAAGCCAATGAAATGCTGCGTACCTTCAACTGCGGCGTCGGCATGATCGCAGTCGTTTCGGCTGAGAACGTCGCAACCGTCACTGCCGCTCTTGAAGCTGAAGGCGAGACGGTCGTAACGCTCGGCCGGATGATTGCCCGCGCCGAGGGCGCGGCCGGCACGCTCTACAAGGGTACGCTCGCCATATGACGACGTCACGCAAACGCGCCGTCGTCTTCATCTCCGGCGGCGGTTCCAACATGATGGCGCTGGTCACCGCTGCCAAGGCTGCCGACTATCCGGCGGAAATCGTCGGGGTGATCTCCGACAGGGCCGATGCCGGAGGGCTTGCCAAGGCGGCAGCCGAGGGCATTCCGAGCTTTGCCTTCGTTCGCAAGGATTATGCCAGCAAGGAAGCCCACGAAGGAGCGATCTTTGCCGCGCTCGATGAGCTATCGCCTGACATCCTCTGCCTTGCGGGATATATGCGGCTTCTGAGCGGCACCTTCATCCAGCGCTACGAGGGCCGGATGATAAATATCCACCCTTCCCTGCTGCCGCTGTTCACGGGTCTGCATACCCACCAGCGAGCGATCGACGCCGGCATGCGGATCGCCGGCTGCACCGTGCACTTCGTGACCGAAGGCATGGACGAGGGCCCGGTTATCGGCCAGGCCGCCGTTCCGATCCTCTCCAACGACAGTGCAGAAAGCTTGGCCGCCCGTGTGCTCACCGTGGAGCATCAACTCTACCCGCAAGCGCTGCGGCTCCTTGCCCACGGCAAGGTGAAGATGGAGGGCGGCAAGGCCGTCAGCACCGGCGCTGCGGCAGCGCCGGCGGAACGTAGCAGCGTTATCTCGCTGATCGGCGAAGCGGCCTAAAGCACGGCGCGATCTTTTGGTTTCGCTTGCCCTACTTTAGTTTTATGCTTTCACGCATGTGTTTGTCCTGAAAGCGGTTCCCACTTTCGGAGACATGCTCTTGGCCTCAGGCGGCAAGCGCCCGAGGCTGGTGCAGGGTGCCGTCGCTGTAAACGAAACGGCCTTTGCGGAACGTCGCGCGGATGCGGTGCACGTCGCCGGCTTCAACAACCACGAGATCCGCCTGCTGCCCAACGGCGATCTCGCCGCGATCCAGAAGACCTGCGGAACGCGCCGCATTACGGGTCGCCATGGCAACGGCGTAAGGCAGGCTCGTGCGGTCGGCAATCTTGAAGATGCCGGGCACGAAGGCCGCGGGATGATAATCGGCAGCGATGACGGTCAGCAGGCCAGCGGCCGCTGCATCGATCGCACTGAGATTGCCGGACATGGACTGGCCGCGCAGGGCGTTCGGAGCCCCCATCAGCGTCCAGAGACCGCGATGCCGCGCTTCTTCCGCCGCCGGAAGCGTCACCGGAAATTCGCTGATCGTGACACCGAGATCGTGCATTTGCGCGACCTTCTCGGCGCTATCGTCATCGTGGGAGGCGAGCGACAGCTTGTGTTTCAGGGCGAGATCGACGACCTGTTTCAGCTTGATCTCGATCTCCGGATTGTTGCGCATCTCGATGCGCTTGGCGACCATCTCGGCGGCCATCTCCTCGGAAATGGCCCGGCGCTCGGCAATGCTCAGGATGTAGCTCTGGATGTTGTTATACTGCCCCTGCCCCGGTGTATGGTCGGTCAGCGAGACCATGTCGACGTGGCCGGCTTCAAGCAGCTTCTCGAGCGCCGGCGCGGCACCGAGGTTGGTGATCTCATAGCGCGCATGGACGCGGTGATCGATAAGCAAATCATCCTGGAGTCGGTTGATACCCTCGATGACGGCCGAGGTGGTCTCAAGCGAGCGGACATGGCCGTAGACGCTTTCCGTTGCGAAGGAGACGGCGGCAAACGCCGTCGTGACGCCTGCAGCGGCCAGCTTCTTATCCAGTTCATGGATGCTGAAATCGATCGGCATCGGCGCATTCGGGCGCGGCGCGATCTCGCGCTCCACCATGTCGCCGTGAAGGTCCACGAAGCCCGGCATCAGCAGGCGCCCACCACCATCGATTGCGGCGTTGGCGACCGGTTTCGGCCTGATTTCAGCGATTACGCCGTCCTCGACGCGCACCGAGCCGCGGCTCACGATCTCATCTGGAAGGACGAGAGTAAAATTGCTGAGCCACATCGGTTTTTCTCCAAGCGCGTATTTATGACAAGGCGGAGCGCATAGCGCTGATTCATGACATCGGTATGAACGACGAACCGCGCATGATTGAACCTGCGGCTATCGCAGCGACCCGCGGTTCAATGTGGCCCATTGCAGCAACGCAATCGTCTTCAGATCAACAAGTTCCCCACGCTCGATCATCGCCATCGCCTTGTCGAGCTGCACTTCCAGAACTTCGATATCTTCGTGCTCGTGAGCAAGGCCGCCGCCATCCGATACCCGATCGGTGGTGTCGAACGTCGCGGCGAAGAAATGCAGCAGTTCCATGCTCGAGCCCGGCGAACTGTAGGCCTTGAAAAGGAAGCGCACATCGCGGACGCGAAAGCCGGTTTCTTCTTCAGCTTCGCGGCGGATCGCCACTTCCGGGGCATCACCATCCAACAGCCCTGCCGGGGCTTCGATGACCCAGGCCGGCTCACCATGCAGGAAGACCGGCAGCCGGAACTGCCGCACGAGGACAACGGTGTCTCGCTTCGGATCGTATAGCAGGATCGTCGCCGCCGGCGTGCGATGGTAAACCTCGCGCTGCAGCCGATGCGTCTCGCCGTCGGAATCCGTATAGTCGATCTGGAAGTCGCTCAGGCGCGTCCAGCCGTTCGAGAGCGTCTTTTCATCAACGATCTCGGCTTTTGCCTTGTCAAATTTCGTCATGCAACATCCCTGCGAAGCCAGACCTTGTTGTCGTGGACCGCCGCGCCGCCATAGGGCGCGACCGGATCGGCGCCGGTCAGCACGTTGATCCCTTCACCGTCGATATGCGCCTTGTTCGGCCAGAGGCCTTCGGCAATCAACACGCCCGGCTTGATCTCCTCGGTGACGCGCACATGGATCCGAAGGTCGCCACGGTTGTTTCCGATCCGCACGAGGTCGCCATGCTCGATGCCGCCTGCCGTCGCATCGGCGGGGTTCATCATCAGTTCCGGCCGCCCTTCCTTCTGGCGCGAGGTCTTCGTCTCGGAGAAGCTGGAATTCAGGAAGTTGCGCGCCGGCGACGTTGCCAAGCGGAACGGATGCTCGCTATCGGCAAGCTCGATAACATCGACCTGATCCGGAAACGCCGGCAGCTGCTTGTATGGTCCGAGAGCACCGACAGCGGCCGGCGGCTTGTTCGGCGCAGGGCCGTCGACCCAGTCCGGGCGGAAATGGAACTTGCGGTCAGGATGCGCGAAGCCCTTGAGGAAATGCGCATCCTCGAAATCCGGCTGACGGTCGAACCATTTGTGTTCGAGGAAATGGTCGTATCCCGGCAGGTTGCTGGCTTCGAGAAGCCGATCGATCATTTCGCGGGCCGTGAAACCGAAACCGGGGCGATCGGCGACACCGAGACGCTTTGCCAGCTCTTCGATCACGAACAGGTTCGTCCGGACGGTCTCCGGCGGCTCAACCAGCTTAGGGCCGAGCAAAATGTGGTTCTGGCCCCCGGCGCGATAGATATCGTCATGCTCGACGAACATCGTTGCTGGAATGACGATGTCGGCCATCTCGGCCGTCTCCGTCATGAACTGCTCGTGCACCGCGACGAAGAGGTCCTCGCGAGCGAAGCCGCGTTTCACCAGCCGTTGTTCGGGGGCGATGTTCACCGGATTGGTGTTCTGGATCAGCATTGCTGTCACCGGGCCGCGATGGCGGAGCGCCACGGCATCGCCAGTCAACGCGCGGCCGATCTGCGACTGGTCGATCATGCGGATATCCGCATCCTTCATCGCCTTGCCGGTCAGTTCCGCATTGTTCATGCGGAAGATATCGCTGTTGGAATGGAAGGCACCGCCGCCTTCGTATTGCCAGGAGCCGAGCACCGTCGCGATCGAGGCCGCCGCATGCATGGCAACCGCGCCATTGCGCTGGCGGGTAAAGCCGTAGCCGAGGCGGAAATAGGTCTTCTTCGTTATGCCGACGAGGCGCGCGAAGGCTTCGATCTCATCGACGGAAAGGCCGGTGATGGCGGCGGCCCACTCGGGCGTCTTCGTCCTCAGATGCGCTTCAAGGCCGGCAGGATCGTCGGCATACTTTGCCATGTACTCGCGATCGGCATAGCCGTCGCGGAAGGCGATGTGCATGACGGCGCATGCCAGCGCGGCATCCGTACCCGGCTTGACGATCAGCGCCATGTCGGCCTGCTTCATCGTCGGATTGTCGTAGATGTCGACCACGACGATCTTGGCGCCGCGCTCCTTGCGTGACTTGATCGCGTGGGTCATCACGTTGACCTGGGTGGACACCGCATTCGTGCCCCAGATCACGACGCAATCGGTGCCGCCCATCTCACGCGGGTCGGGTCCGCGCAGCGTTCCCGTCGCCATGGTGAAACCGGTCCAGGCCGGGTTGGTGCAGATCGACGAGAAGAAGCCGGAATAGCGCTTGGCGTGGCGCAGGCGCTCGATCGAGTCGCGCTGAACCCAGCCCATCGTTCCGGCGTAGAAATAGGGCCAGATCGCTTCGCAGCCGTCCCTGGCTTCCGCCTTGACGAAGGCTTCGGCGATTTCATCCAGCGCATCGTCCCAGGAAATCTGCTGCCACTGCCCTGCCCCCTTGGCGCCTGTTCGGCGCAGCGGGTGCATCAGCCGGTCCGGATGATAGAGGCGCTCGGCGTAGCGCGCGACCTTCGCGCAGATCACTCCCGAGGTGTAGCTGTGATTGTTTGCTCCGCGCACACGGCCCATGCGGCCATCGTCGCCGATCTCCACCTCCAGCGCGCAAGTGGAGGGACAGTCGTGCGGACAGGCGGTGTGACCGAGCCTAACATTCGACTTGGCGGATTTGGCGTGAATGGGGGTCGCAATGTTCATGGCTTTTCTATATTCGAACCGGAAACCGGCCAAAAGCCACAAATGTCGTCGATCAGGTGAATTCATCACGGGCATCAGCGAAAATGAACTACCGCCATATCTACCACGCGGGCAATTTTGCCGATGTGCTCAAGCACGCCGTCCTGGCGCGACTGATCCGCTACATGCAGAAGAAGGATGCGGCCTTTCGCGTGCTCGACACGCATGCCGGCATCGGGCTTTACGACCTCTCCTCCGAGGAGGCTCAAAAGACCGGTGAATGGAGCGAGGGCATCGGCAAGCTCCTGGACACAGAGCTTGCTCCACAGGTCGCCGAGTTGCTGGAGCCCTATCTATCCGCCGTGCGTGAGCTAAACGCGGAGGGCGGCATCCGCCTTTATCCCGGCTCTCCAAAGCTCGCCCGCATGCTGTTTCGACCGCAGGACCGGCTCTCCGCGATGGAATTGCATCCGGAGGACTTTGCCCGGCTGCATCGGCTTTTCGAGGGCGATCATCAGGTGCGGATCACCGAGCTCAACGGCTGGCTCTCGCTCGGCGCACACCTGCCGCCGAAGGAGAAACGCGGCATCGTCCTGGTCGATCCGCCGTTCGAGGAAGATGGCGAATACGAACGCCTTGTGGATGGTTTGGCGAAAGCCTATCGCCGCTTCCCCGGCGGCACCTATTGCCTGTGGTATCCGCTGAAGAAGGGGGCGCCGATCAAGGAATTCCACGAGGCGCTGCAGGCCCTCGACATTACGAAGATTCTCTGCGCCGAGCTCATCGTCCGCAGCGACCGGGGGATCAACGGATTGACCGGCTCCGGCCTGATCATCGTCAATCCGCCCTTCACGCTGAAGGACGAGTTGCATGCGCTTCTACCCGCGCTCAAGGACCATCTTGCACAGGATCGCTACGCGTCGCATCGAGCGTTTTGGCTGCGCGGCGAAACCAAGGCGGCAAAGGACGATTGACCGACTCTAGCTGGCGCGAAATAGTCGCGCCAAGACATGACCGTATGGAAGAATGACCATGAAGATCCTTTGCGCACCGACGTCTCCCTATTCCAGCAAGGTGCGCATGGCGGCGCGCTATCTGGAGCTCGACGCCATCGAAATCCGAGTGGATACCAATGCCGGCCCGGCGATCCTGGTCGATAACAATCCGCTCGGCAAAATCCCGACACTGCTAACCGACGATGGGCTGTCAATCTTCGACAGCGTCGCGATCATGCACTATTTCGACCGGCTGAAAGGCAAGAAGCTCTACCCTGCCAAGAACGGCAAGCGGACCGAGGCGGAAATCCTCGAGGCACTATGCGACGGTATCTGCGATTGCCTGCTGGCGATCGTTTATGAGCGGCGCTTCCGCGACGAGGAAAAGGTCCACCAGCCGTGGATCGACCGGCAGTGGAAGAAGGCCGTCAGCGGCTTGAACCATCTCAGTGTGCACCTGCCAAAGATCGGCAAGCGGCTGCACGGCGGCCACTTCGCGCTTGCCGCCACGCTCGGGTATCTCGATCTGCGCTTCAAGGAACAATGGGAAGCCGATAATGCCGAACTGATCGGCTGGGGCCGCGAATTCGAAAAGAAGTTTGCCGCCTACGGCGAACTGAAACCCCAGACCTGAGACGTTCCCTTGTCGGCCCTGACGAAATCGATGAAGGCCCGGAGCGCCGTCGGCAATTGCCGGCGGCTCGGATAATAGAGGAAGAAGCCCGGATAGAAAGGGCACCAATCTTCCAGCACGCGTATCAGCCTGCCCTCTGCGATCGCCGCTTGCGCCTGCTCTTCGAAAAGGTATCCGAGACCGCAACCGCGCAGCACGGCATCCTGGATAATGTCCTGATCGCCCAATGTCAGGGGACCACTGACTTCGATCTCCAGTTCGATGCCGCCGCGCTCGAACTCCCATCGATAGAAGGCGCCACCGGCAAAGCGGTAGCGCACGCATTCGTGGTCACGCAGATCGTGCGGCGTCAACGGACGGTTCCGGCTCTCGAAGTAGCTCGGCGCGGCAACTACCGCAAAACGGTGGCGCGGACCGATCGGCACCGCAATCATATCGGCCTCGATGCTTTCGCCAAAGCGCACACCGGCATCGAAGCCCGATGACACCATATCGATCAGTCCGTCATCGATGACAATCTCGACCTCGACGGATGGATAGGCCTTCAGGAAACGAGAGACGATCGGCAACAGCACAAGCTTGGTGGAGACCCGCGCCGCATTGATGCGCAGCTTGCCATGCGGTTGGCCGCGGAAGCTGTTGAGATCGTCGAGGGCTGCATCGATGTCGAGGAATGCCGGTCGGATGCGGTCGTACAGTCGCTCGCCGGCCTCGGTCAGAGCTACGCCACGGGTCGTCCGGTTGACAAGGCGGACTGCCAACCGTTCCTCGATTGCCCGCAGCGCGTGACTGAGGGCAGACGCCGTGACACCCAGTTCGACCGATGCCTTCCTGAAGCTTCGGTGGTTGGCGATCGCCAGGAAAATCGCAAGATCGGTCGAACGGACACGTTTCATTGATGAATTTTTCTCAGCACCCTATGAAACACAACGTAAATTCTCTCAATTATGCCAATACGCTACCTTCACTCCGTAAGCAAATCGCAGCGCAACGGACAAAGGAGATCGTCATGCGTGTTTGGTTCATTACAGGGGCATCGCGTGGTTTCGGCGCCCTCATCGCCCAGGAAGCTCTCAATGCCGGCGACGCCGTTGTCGCTACGGCGCGTAACCCGAAGGGTCTTGAAGAGAAATTCGGCAATCATCCCAATCTGCTCGCCGTGTCGCTTGACGTGACGGACGAAGCCTCGGCGCACAAGGCAACTGAAGCAGCCGTCAAGCGCTTCGGCAAGATCGACATCCTGCTCAACAATGCCGGTTTCGGCCTGCTCGGCGCCGTGGAAGAAGCAACCACTGAGGAGATCGAAAAGCTCTACGCAACAAACGTCTTCGGCCTGCTGAAGGTCACCCGCGCGGTCCTGCCGCACATGCGTCGCCAGCGCTCGGGGCAGGTGCTGAATATCTCGTCCATCGGCGGCTACGAGTCGCATGCCGGCTGGGGTATCTATTGCTCGACCAAGTTCGCGGTCGAAGGTATCTCCGAGGCTCTCGCTGCTGAAGTGGCCCCACTCGGCATCAAGGTGACGGTCGTCGAGCCCGGCTTCTTCCGCACCGACTTCCTCGACGAGAGCTCACTGGCCGTTAGTCCCAGCTCGATTGCCGACTACAAGGAGACGCCGGTCGGCGCGATGCGCGAATTCGCAGCCGGCCATAACCACCAGCAGCCCGGCGACCCTGCTCGATTTGCCAAGGCGATGGTCACGCTGGCGCATTCGGACAATCCTCCGCTGCGCATGCCCTTCGGGAGCGATACCGTGGCGGTGATCGAAGCCAAGAACGCCCATGTCGCCAAAGAACTCGCTGCATGGCGTGAGCTTGCCGTCTCGACTGACTTTCCCAAATAGGCCGCAAGCAGTTCATCGCAGAAACAAAAAAGCCGGGCTGGGAACCCGGCTTTTCCGCATTCGATGTTCGGCTTAGAACTTGACGCCGATACCGACCTTGACGCTGTGCTCGTCGTAGCCACGCGAAATGTTCGCGCCGCCGACGTGGAAGTCGCTGTCAGCGTAGTTGGTGTAGCGGTACTCGACACGGGCCGTGATGTTGTTGGTGACGAAGGTTTCCGCTCCTGCACCAACCGTGTAGCCGAGCGACGTGTCAGTGTCGGAGCCAGCGGCGTTGCTGAACTTGTTCTTGGTCGCAGCGAGACCGGCCGTGCCGTACAGCAGGAACGGATTCAGGTCGTAGCCGATACGGCCGCGGATCGAGCCGTTGACTTCGTTCTTGCCTTCGCCGCCGCCAGCAGCGCCGTCAGCACCGGAATAGCCGATGTCGGCTTCGGCACCGTAAACGATCTGGCCAGCCTGCCAGTTGTAGCCGGTGTAGACTTGGCCGCCGAGCGCACGCGCGTTGTACTTGTTGCCAAAGCCGCCCATGTTGTAGGTGCCGGCACCACCGAGGTAGAAGCCCTGCCAGTTGGCAGCGGGAGCCGGCTCATTCTGTGCAACCGGAGCTTCCGGGATCTGATCAACGGCATCGGCTGCATAAGCGGCGGAAAACCCACCAAGGGCAACGGTCGAAACCAACAGGCTAGCAATAAACGTACGCATACTCGTCTCCTTTCAGACCCGCGCCCTTCGTCAACTGTCCTACAGCGAAGCATTCGCGGGTTATTACAAATGTCCCTTGCGGTTCGGAAGGGAAATTGATGCCCAATTGAGGATTTGAAAGAGCCAAATTGTGATTTGATTGTGGCGCGGGGGCGGCTGAAATTCGATGTTGCTTTGCCGCAACAGACTATTTGTTAACCATAATGAATGGTTAAATCATGAATACTTATTTTACGGAATTATATTCTTAAATAATACATACAATAATTCCGGCAACATCGCAATGAAAACGGCTATTTATCTCATCTTCTCCCGCGCCTATATAAGCAGCGAACAGAGTTGCGCGGCGAAAAGGCATTATTTTGAACAAGAAAAGACTTCGAACGGCGCTGGTGACGGGGGCGGCGAAAAGAATAGGCCGGGCAATCGCTTTGGATTTGGCTGCGAATGGCTTTGCGGTCGCAATCCATGCCAGCCGCTCGATTGAGGAGGCCGAGAATTTCGCGGCGGAATTGCGGCAAAACGGTTCCCGGGCGATTGCCGTAAGGGCAGACCTTACGGAAGTTGGCGAGACGAGCGACCTGATAAAAAGGGCATCGGAAGCGATCGGGCCAATCGATCTCCTCGTCAACAACGCCTCTGTTTTCCACGAGGACTCCGTCCGCCACATCGATGCCGACGCCTGGGACGAGCACTTCGCGGTCCATGTTCGCGCCCCCTCGATTCTGTCGGCCGGCTTTGCGGCGCAATTGCCCGACGAGACGGATGGTCTCGTCGTCAACATCATCGACCAGCGCGTTTGGGCGCTGCGGCCGAGCTTCTATTCCTACACACTGTCTAAGTCCGCCCTGTGGACGGCGACGCAGACCATGGCGCAGGCGCTCGCGCCGCGTATCCGTGTCAATGCGATCGGTCCCGGCCCCTCGATGCCGAGCGAGCGACAGTCGCAAGAAGACTTCCAAGCGCAGGTTTCAGCGCTTATCCTCAAACGAGGGCCGCAGCTCGGGGAATTCGGCAAAACGATTCGCTTCCTCTACGAAACGCCCTCGATCACCGGTCAAATGATTGCCCTGGATGGCGGCCAGCATCTTGCCTGGCAGACGCCCGATGTGGCGGAGATTACGGAATGAATTCAAGAAAGCTGCCAGATGGCGGCGTTCTTTACGACGAAACGGACGACGCAGACGACGAAATCGAAGTGGAGAGCGACGTCTCCGCTGCGCCCACCACGACTGCGATCGATTGGAACGAAGGCGGGGTGAACGAAACCGGCCTCGTCGGCGCCGACCTGATCGCCGAATTCGTCAAGCGACTGCCCAACAGCCCTGGCGTCTACCGCATGTTCAACGAAGCAGGCGACGTGCTTTACGTCGGCAAGGCCCGCAGCCTGAAGAAGCGCGTCAGCAACTACGCGCTCGGGCGCGTGCACTCCAACCGGATCGCCCAGATGGTACGGCTGACGGCGAACATGGAGTTCGTGACGACCCGCACCGAGACGGAAGCGCTGCTGCTTGAAGCGAATCTTATCAAGCGCTTGCGGCCTCGTTTTAATGTGCTCTTACGTGACGATAAGTCGTTTCCCTACATTCTGATCACGGGGGACCACCGCGCCCCGGCCATCTTCAAGCACCGCGGCGCCCGCGCTCGCAAGGGCGACTATTTCGGTCCCTTCGCGTCAGCCGGCGCCGTCGGTCGGACGATCAACTCGCTGCAGCGCGCCTTCCTCATCAGGACTTGTACCGACAGCGTCTTCGAGACGCGCACCCGCCCCTGCCTTCTCTACCAGATCAAGCGCTGTTCGGCGCCATGCACGCATGAGATCAGTGACGAGGGCTACGCCGAGCTCGTGCAGGAGGCCAAGGATTTCCTCTCCGGCAAGAGCCAGAAAATCAAGGAGCATATGGCCGAGGCGATGAATGTCGCTGCCGAGGATCTCGACTTCGAACGCGCCGCCGTCTACCGCGACCGCCTGGCTTCGCTGTCGCATGTTTCCAGTCACCAAGGCATCAACCCCGCGGGCGTGGAAGAGGCGGATGTCTTTGCGATCCATCATGAGGGCGGGATCTCCTGTATCCAGGTGTTCTTCTTCCGCACTGGGCAGAACTGGGGCAACCGCGCCTATTTCCCGAAGGCTGACCCGCAGCTCTCGGCTGCCGAGGTGTTGAACGCCTTCCTCGCGCAGTTCTACGACGACAAGCCGGTACCGAAGCAAATCCTGCTGTCGGAGACCGTCGAGGAACTCGAACTGCTCGCTGCCGCGCTCGGCGAAAAGGCCGGACACAAAGTATCGATCCTCATTCCGCAGCGCGGAGAGAAACGTGACCTCGTGGAGCACGTGATTGCCAATGCCCGCGAGGCGCATGGCCGCAAACTCGCTGAAACCGCGTCGCAATCGCGGTTGCTCGAGGAGTTCAAGGAGACCTTCAAGCTTCCCTATGTGCCACAGCGCGTCGAGATCTACGACAACTCGCACATCATGGGCACCAATGCGGTCGGCGGCATGGTCGTCGCGGGACAGGAAGGCTTCGTGAAGAGCCAGTACCGGAAGTTCAACATCAAATCGACCGACATCACGCCGGGCGACGACTTCGGCATGATGCGCGAGGTGATGACACGACGCTTCTCGCGTCTGCTGAAAGAAGAAGGCATTCCCGATCGCAGCCAACCGGCATCGCCGGCGGATGCCGCCGACATGCCCTTCCCCGCTTGGCCCGACGTCATCCTGATCGACGGCGGCCAGGGACAGATGACGGCCGTGCGTGCGATCCTTGAGGAATTGGGGATCACCGACAGTGTGATCGCCATCGGCGTTGCCAAGGGCGTCGACCGCGACGCCGGGCGCGAGCGCTTCTTCCCACCGGGACGCGAGAGCTTCACGCTGCCGCCGCGCGATCCCGTACTCTATTTTATCCAGCGCATGCGCGACGAAGCGCACCGCTTCGCCATCGGCTCGCATCGCGCCCGGCGCAAGAAGGAGATGGTCAAGAACCCGCTTGATGAGATCGGCGGGATCGGACCGTCGCGCAAGCGCGCCCTGTTGCAGCACTTCGGAACCGCGAAAGCGGTCTCCCGCGCCGCTTTGTCCGATCTGATGACCGTCGAAGGCATTTCGGAGACCGTCGCCAAGCAGGTTTATAATCATTTTCATGATGACGCCGCGAAATAGGTGGCGTCAGTCGCAAATTCCACGCAAAGGCAGCGAAAAAATAGAAAGAATGTTGACGCTTTACGCTCAAAGCCGTCATCTACGAGCACATAACTTCAGAGACATGTTTCATGGCATCGCGCGCATATAATATACCGAACCTGCTGACCTATGGCCGCATTCTGGCAGTACCGTTGATCGTGCTGTGCTTTTTCCTCGAAGGAAAGCTGGCGATCAGCAATACGGCACGATGGGTGGCGCTGTGGATCTTCATCATCGCGTCGATCACCGACTTTCTCGACGGCTATCTCGCCCGCATATGGAACCAGACGTCGAACATCGGCCGAATGCTCGATCCGATCGCCGACAAGCTGCTGGTCGCCTCCATTCTTCTCCTGGTAGCGGCCGACCAGACGATTGCCGGTTGGTCGATCTGGGCTGCAATCACCATTCTCTGCCGCGAGATCCTGGTCTCCGGTCTGCGCGAATATCTGGCGGCCCTGAAGGTCAGCGTGCCCGTGACACGGATTGCCAAGTGGAAGACGACGGTGCAGCTGGTTGCGATCGCGTTCCTGCTCGCTGGCCCTGCTGGCGACGAAATCTTCCCTTACACAACGAAGACCGGCATCGGCCTTCTCTGGATCGCAGCACTGCTGACGATCTATACCGGCTATGACTATTTCCGGGCGGGCCTCAAGCACATCGTGGATGATGAAGAATGACAAAGCTCGTCTATTTCGCCTGGGTGCGCGAACGGATCGGCAAGGCCGAAGAAGAAATGACCTTGCCCTCTTCCGTCGTTTCCGTTGCCGACCTTCTGAATCATTTGAAGACGATGGGCGAAGAATATGAGACCGCGCTTCAGTTTCCAGACGTCATCCGCGTCGCGGTCGACCAGGAGCACGTCGAGCATGACGAACCGATCGGCAACGCCAGGGAGATCGGCATCTTCCCGCCGATGACCGGAGGCTGAAGTGAGCAGCAAGGTCGAGCCTTATATTCGCGTCCAACGCGAGGACTTCGACCTTCAGGCGGAAGTCGATCGGCTCAGTACGCAAACCAGCGGCATCGGCGCGATCGTCACATTCTCGGGCCTGTGCCGTGACGAAGGCGGCAAGCTTGCAGCACTCGAACTCGAACACTATCCGGGCATGGCCGAGGCCGAGATGAGCCGGATCGCCAACCTTGCGATCGAGCGCTTCGGGCTCCTCGGGCTGACCGCCATCCACCGTTACGGCAAGATCGCCGCACGGGAGAATATCGTGCTTGTCATCGCCGCGGCGCCGCATCGGCAGGCCGCGTTCGATGGCGCGAACTTCGTGATGGACTATCTGAAGACAGCCGCTCCCTTCTGGAAGAAGGAGCACGGCAAGGATGGTTCGACGGGCGGATGGGTCGCGGCCAAGGATGCGGATGACGCTGCCCGCGACAAATGGAAATAGTCAGGGTATCGCCCGCTCCCTCCGGCTGAGGACGAGAAGAAGCACGAGCAGCGAGAACACCACAAGGTCACGCCAGAGATAAGGGCCGTAAGCGCTCCACATCGTCTCCGCGACACCGAGACCGGCGGCACCGCCGGCCGACTTCAACGGATCTGAATATCCGCCGACGGCTGCCACCATCAGCACCTTGAGGCCGAACATCAGGCCAGCACCGAAATCCATCGTGCCGTAATAGAAGGTCGCAAGAATGCCGCATGCCGTGGCGATCAGGGCAGCCGCCGCGTAGGCGACGAGAAAGACGCGATCGGCGCTGGTGCCACATAATTCTGCGGCCAGGGGATCGTCGGTCACGGCCCGCCAGACGCGGCCCCAGGAGGTCAGCCTCATGACGGCAACGCCGAGCGCGATCATGGCGCACATCAATGCGGTATTGATCAGCTGGATCTCAGTGAGCGTCACCTTAAACGCCCCGTCATTCCAGAAGACGACGACGCTGTTCAGGAACGGCGAAAGCCATAGGCTCTTGGTGTCGGATGCGAGCCTCGCCGTCTCCATCAGCACGATGGTGATGCCGAGCGCCGCGACGATCACGGTGTTCGACGACTGGCGAACCAGCGGCAGCATGATGGAACGGCCAATCCAGACCGAGGCCAGCATCGAATAGATGAGCGAGAACAGAGCCCCCAGCGCCAGCGCAGCCGGCAGGATCAACCAGAGCCTGTTGTAGCCAAGATCCGTGAAAAGCAGGAGAATCTGGCCCGAGAACGCGAAGATCGCGCCATAGGTGATGTCCGCACGCTTAGTGACCCCGAAGGCGACGGCGTAGCCAAAGGCAAGCGCACCATAGAGCGCAGCCAGCGGTACCGCGTTCGCCAATTGCTGCAGCAGATAGGCCATCAAAAGCTCCTGATTGCTTAAATCATAACTAGCAAAACTTATTTTACCAGTTATATTTTCATCATGAGCTTTGCCTGGACCCCACACCGCTTTTCCGGAGGCGCATTGGCGCTGGATGTCGCCAACAGCGTCGTGCTTCGCCATGACGGGGCGCGACGGATCGACCGTTTCGAAGCACCCGCTCAACTGGAAGCCTTTCCGCAGGCAGCGGCGGAATTCTGCGCTGAGCGGGCGCTCTTCGGCGACATGGCCGCTCCGGCCCCACAGAACAAAAGAAACTTTCTGGAGTTGCGCGAGGCGACGGACAGGTATTTCCGGACTCGTGTTTCAGGCGAAACCGATGACCGGCTGCTCGCCGATCTTCTGAAAGCGCTGGCGCGCACGTTGCGTGGCGCCAATGGAGCAAACGGCCTTGATGCGGCAACAGCCCATTCGGTGTTGCGGCTGATCGCGATGCCGGATCCCGAGCGCATGAAGATCTGCCGCAACTGCGGCTGGCTCTTCATCGACCGGAGCAAGAACAGAAGTCGCGCCTGGTGCGACATGGCGGTGTGCGGCAATCGCGCCAAGGCGAGCCGCCACTATCGCCGCAGGAAAGAGGAGGAAGCGCCATGAAAGCGCTGTTGATGGCCGTTTCCGTTGCAGCCGCAATGCTGACGGGATGCCAGCGAGAGACCGACAAGCTGGTCGAGATCAGCGGTCGCGTCTTCGTTTTCAACTACAGGATCGCGGTCGCGACCTATGTCGTGACCCTGAACAAGAAGGCGCCGATACCGGAAGGCACCGTCGCCATCGCGGAGTTCGAGAACCCGGCGGGCGGTGACGTGCTGGTCACAAACGAAAAGATCTATCCGTTCTGGGACAAGATCACGCTGCAGAGCCCCGCACTTCATTGCGTCAAGAAGGATAAGCCTTACGCGGTGAACGTTCGCCTCGTCGATGCCAGGGGCGAAACCTTGCAGAGCCTGAAGACCGAGGTGATCTCCAGCCTCGATCAGTCGGTCATGCCCGGCAAGCCCCTCGTCGTTGGGCCGCTCTATACGAAGAACCCCGAGGTTTTCAAACCTGACGGCACCGTGGACTACGATACTGCCGCAACCTGTCCTTCAACGTAGAAAAGCCGGAGCAAAGCCCCGGCTTTCAGTCAATTCAAAAGCTTCAGCGGTTTCGCTGAGAGCCTGAATCAGCCGACGATTTCGGTGTCGGAGAACCAGTACTTGATTTCCTGGGCAGCGGTTTCCGGAGCGTCCGAGCCGTGAACCGAGTTTTCGCCGATCGAAAGGGCGTGAACCTTACGGATCGTGCCTTCGTCAGCGTTTGCCGGGTTGGTCGCACCCATGACTTCGCGGTTCTTGAGGATGGCACCTTCGCCTTCCAGAACCTGAACGACGGTCGGGCCGGAGGTCATGGTTTCAACGAGTTCGCCGAAGAACGGGCGTTCCTTGTGAACGGCGTAGAAGCCTTCAGCTTCCCGCTTGCTCATCCAGACGCGCTTGGAGGCGACGACACGCAGGCCGGCATCTTCGAGCATCTTGGTAATAGCGCCCGTCAGGTTGCGCTTCGTTGCGTCCGGCTTGATCATCGAGAAAGTGCGTTCAATCGCCATGGGTCAAATTCCTTTATTTCGTG
This sequence comes from Rhizobium sp. 42MFCr.1, assembly GCF_000377185.1. Lineage (NCBI taxonomy): Bacteria > Pseudomonadati > Pseudomonadota > Alphaproteobacteria > Hyphomicrobiales > Rhizobiaceae > Rhizobium > Rhizobium sp. 42MFCr.1. The sequence goes on along the minus strand of NZ_KB897850.1, from coordinate 5,469 downwards.
GGAAAAGTGGGCGGTGTTTACCCGCCCGATAGCCTGAAAACAAGTGGGCATGGGCAATTTCACGCGCCTGTCATGTAACGATTGCCCCTCGTCGACTGATAGCGACGTCTCCAACACGCGCTTCGCCACACGATACCGGTTCCGCTACAACCAACATCCAACGTCCGCCAGGACAGTAAATGTCAGATGGATACGCTCCATTAACCGCGTTTCACTGTTCAGCACCACAATTCAACTACAAACGACCGAATTTAAGCTATTTTTAGCGCGGTAGTTGCATAGAGAAGCCAACCGCCGGCGCCACAGTCGGCACGAGGGGAACGTCATGCGAACTGCGCCAAACTCACAGGTACAACGAGAAGCCGCACCGCGCCCGGCCGCCGCCCCCACCGATATTCAGCGGATCGCCCAGCATATGACACGGCTCGCGATTGCCGGCCTGCCGCGCAACTACGAACTCCTGTACGAGGCGATCATCGGCCAGAACGCTGCCCTAGCACAGGACATCGCGGCGCTCGGGCCAAGCCCGCGGCAAGCCTCGCTCGATGAAATCGGCCTGAAGTATCGGCTCGTCAGCCATTGCGGTCTCTCAAGCGAAATCTCGCATGCAGAGACAAGCAGGATGCTGCGCGACGCGGCGGACCGACTTTCGGACAGCTTGCGCCAGAAGCAGGCATTCCTGCGCGCTGCAGAAACAGCATTGCAATCCATTGCAGGAAAACCTGACCAAAGCCTCGGCTCCTTCATGAGCGAGATGGAGTATCTGTCGACCTCCCTCTCAAACGTGCTCGCTTCGGAAAAGGAGATCGAGGCCCGGCTGAAGAGCGACGTCGAACGCCTTGAAGCAATCGAGCTTGGTATCGCTGCTGCTCATTCCGCGTCGGTCACCGACAAGCTCACAGGGATCCCCAACCGCATCGCCCTCAATAAGGCGATCGCCGATCTCTACGACCGGGAGGAAGGTGCTGCCGGCAGCGCCCTCATCATGGTCGACGTCGACGACTTCAAGGCATTCAACAGCCGCTACGGCACACAGATCGGCACGCGCCTCCTGAAGAAGCTCGCGGATCTCTTGCGCAAGTCGATCAAGAAGAACGATCTTGTTGCGCGCACCGATGGTGACGAGTTCGCCTTCCTGTTCGCCAATGTCGGGATGCAGGAAGCTCTGGCGATTGCCGATCGCCTCCGAGCGTCGGTAGAAGATCACATGACATTCGCGGCATCCGACAACGCTGCCCCCTCGGGCCTTACGATTTCGCTCGGCATTGCTCTAAGCGCCGACGCAACGACGGCATCGCAGCTGCAGGCAAATGCACGCGTTGCCCTTCACGCCGCTCAGTCAAATCGACGGCAGCCCGTGCAAGCCTTCGGTCGCTGAGCCGGAGGCTCTTGCGCTGATCGCGGCTTTCGGCCAAAACGCCGGCCATGATCACGATTTCCGATATCTCCGCACGTATTGCCGGCCGCCTGCTTCTCGATCACGCCAGCGTTTCGCTGCCAGCCGGCACGAAGGCCGGTCTTGTCGGTCGGAATGGCGCCGGCAAATCCACACTGTTTCGAGTGATCACCGGCGATGTAGCCGCGGAAAGCGGTTCCGTGTCGATCCCGAAGAATGCACGCATCGGACAGGTCGCTCAGGAAGCACCGGGAACGGAAGACGCGCTGATCGAAATCGTACTGGCAGCCGACAAGGAGCGCTCAGCCTTGCTGGCGGAGGCGGAAAGCGCCACCGATCCGCATCGCATCGCTGAAATCCAGATGCGGCTGGTGGATATCGACGCCCATTCCGCGGAAGCGCGTGCTGCCAGCATCCTCGCTGGCCTCGGGTTCGACCAGGAGGCGCAATCGCGTCCGGCGTCGTCCTTCTCGGGCGGCTGGCGGATGCGTGTTGCCCTCGCCGCGGTGCTGTTTTCCGAGCCCGACCTGCTGCTCCTCGACGAGCCGACCAACTACCTCGACCTCGAAGGCACACTGTGGCTCGAGGATTACGTGCGCCGATATCCGCACACCGTCATCGTCATCAGCCACGACCGCGACCTGCTGAACAACGCCGTCAACTCGATCGTCCATCTCGATCAGAAGAAGCTGACCTTCTATCGCGGCGGATACGACCAGTTTGAACGGCAGAAGGCCGAAGCGGACGAGTTGCAGACGAAGGCGCGAGCCAAGAACGAGGCGGCGCGCAAACACCTGCAGAGCTTCATCGACCGCTTCAAGGCAAAGGCCTCCAAGGCACGCCAGGCGCAGAGCCGCGTCAAGGCGTTGGAGCGCATGGGAACGGTGGCTGCCGTCATCGAAGACCACGTACAGCCGATCACCTTCCCCGAGCCGGAAAAGCAACCTGCCTCCCCGATCGTGGCTATCAGCGGCGGCGCTGTTGGCTACGAGCCCGGCAAACCTATCCTGAAGGGCCTTAATCTGCGGATCGACAATGACGATCGCATCGCGCTGCTCGGCTCCAATGGCAACGGCAAATCCACCTTCGCGAAATTCATTTCCGGTCGCATGTCGGCGGAGGCGGGCGAGGTCAAGCTCGCGCCGAACCTGAAGATCGGCTTTTTCGCGCAGCACCAGCTCGACGATCTAATTCCGGACCAGTCGCCGGTTGATCACGTGCGCCGTTTGATGCTCGACGCGCCGGAAGCGAAGGTGCGGGGCCGAGTCGCTCAGATGGGTCTTGCGACCGAAAAGATGTCCACCGCGGCCAAGGATCTTTCCGGCGGGGAGAAGGCGCGCCTGCTGATGGGGCTCGCGGCTTTCCACGCGCCCAACCTCCTGATCCTCGACGAACCGACCAACCACCTCGACATCGACAGCCGTCGGGCGCTCATCGAGGCGCTGAACGATTACGAGGGCGCGGTCATTCTCATTTCGCACGACCGCCACCTTATCGAGGCAACCGTCGATCGGCTGTGGCTCGTCAACAAGGGCACCGTCACGACCTTCGAAGGCGATATGGACGAGTACCGCGATCTCGTTGTCGCATCGGGCAAGAAGAAGGACGAGAAACCACAGCTTGCTGAAGAACCCGCCTCGAGGGCCGACCAGCGCAAGCTCAATGCCGAGAAGCGCGCTTCGCTGGCGCCGCTCAAGAAAAAGATCAACGAAATCGAATCCTTGACCGGCAAGCTGGAGAAATTGATTCAGGCGCTTGATGCAGAACTTGCGGATCCGCTGCTTTACGAAAAGGCGCCTGCGAAGGCTGCGGAAAAGGCCAAGCAACGTGGCGAGGCTGCAGCAAAGCTCACCGCCGCCGAGGAGCAGTGGCTGGAGCTTTACTCCGAATACGAAGAAGCGATGGCAGGATAGCCACAAGTATGGCTGGAAGCTTGTCGGGTTGAGCACGATTCGACGCGTTCCGGGGCGATCGAAACCGATCGTTAACCATAATCATCAAGGTTGCCTCAACTTTCATTACTGATTTGTTGAGCCCTTTTATGCATCGCTTTGCCCTCATTTCCGGTGCCATCTTGAGCATGGCCCTGGCCGGCTGCCAATCCACCAGGCATCCTGCGCCTGACACCACAATGACCACCTCCTCCATCGTCGCGCCTGAAGGCAGCCCGGCAACGGGGACCGATGCTGCCCTGCCCCAAATGTCGAGCGACAGCCGCCTGCATCACCTCGCCGGTCGAGCACTCATCGTCGCGTCCATTCATGACCTGCACCTCCAGGACAAGGAGGTCATCCTCAGCTTCGATGACGGTCCGATCCCCGGCCGCACGGACCGTGTCCTCGCGACACTGGACCACTTCGGCGTCAAGGGCGCCTTCATGATGGTCGGCGAAATGGCGGAACGACATCCGGAGCTTGCCCGCAAGATCGCGTCTGAAGGCAACGCGATCGGCAGCCACACCTACCAGCACGAGAACCTGGCGACGCTGACCTTCGACATGGCCATGAAGGAAATCACACGCGGCGAGGCCGCCGTGACCAAGGCGACCGGCGGCGACGTCAACTTCTTTCGCTTTCCATACCTTGCCGATAGCCAGAAGCTTCGTGGCGCCGTGGCAATGCGCGATATGGTGGTGATGGATGTGGACGTCGACAGCAAGGACTACTTCAATACATCGCCAGCCGCCGTCACCAAGCGGACGATGGACCTGCTGCACAAGCGGGGCCGCGGCATCATCCTCATGCACGACATCCACAATCGCACGGCGACAATGCTGCCGACGCTCCTTTCAACCCTTGAGGCCGAGGGGTATAAGGTCGTAACGCTGCAGTTCAAGAAGCCGACGGCACCGGCCGAAATGGCGTCCATCTGACGGGCCTATCGACGCTTGCCCCCCGGTTTCTTTCTGCTAAAACAGGCGCAAAATAAATCATACTTTTGAGCGAAACACCGAACGCGAGCACCAGCATGTCACCTATCAACCTCGCCATCGTTGGCGTCGGCAAGATCGTCCGCGACCAGCACCTCCCCTCGATTGCAAAGAATCCGGACTTCAAGCTCGTTGCAACGGCGAGTCGCCACGGCACCGTCGAAGGCATCCAGAGCTTCACGACGATCGATGCAATGCTCGACGCCGTTCCGGCGATCGATGCCGTTTCGCTCTGCATGCCGCCGCAGTATCGCTACGAGGCAGCGCACAAGGCGCTTTCCGCCGCCAAGCATGTGTTCCTCGAAAAGCCTCCGGGCGCGACTCTAAGCGAAGTGGCCGATCTCGAAAAGCTGGCGGCCAGCAAGGGCGTTTCGCTGTTTGCGAGCTGGCATTCCCGCTACGCAGCAGCTGTCGAAGCCACGAAGTCCTTCCTCGCGTCGACGACGATCAAGAGCGTTCATGTCATCTGGAAGGAAGACGTTCGCCACTGGCATCCGAACCAGGACTGGATCTGGCAAGCCGGCGGCCTTGGCGTCTTCGACCCGGGCATCAACGCCCTTTCGATCGTTACCCACATCCTCCCAAAGGCGATCTTCCTGACAGGCGCAACGCTCGAATTCCCGGAAAATCGCGATGCGCCGATCGCCGCGGATCTGCACTTCCAGAACGCTGACGGCGTGCCGGTTCATGCCGAATTCGACTGGCGTCAGACCGGCAAGCAGAGCTGGGACATCCTCGCGGAAACCGAAGCCGGCCATGTGGAGCTTGCGGAAGGCGGGTCCAAGCTGTCGATCAATGGCGAGCTGAAGTTTTCGGCGCCCGAGGAAGAGTACCCCGCGCTTTACCGGCGCTTTGCGGAAATTGTCAAAGCCGGCAAATCCGACGTCGATCTGGCGCCGCTTCGCCACGTTGCCGATGCCTTCATGCTCGGCAGGCGCAAGTTCGTCGACGCCTTCCACGATTGATTTCAAATGAAAAAGCAACGGTGTTAGGCGTCAATCACCGTTGCTCGATAGTCTCTCATTTTGGCATTGAGGATTATGATTATCCTTCGCATGACCGCGACGAGAGCGACCTTTCCGGGCTTTCCTTTCGCTTTCAGTCGTTCGAAGACGGCCTTCATGGCTGGATCGAAGCGGATGGC
>NZ_KB897849.1:0-60106 GCF_000377185.1 Rhizobium sp. 42MFCr.1 | reverse complement strand
GATCTGGCGGATGCGACTGCCGCCGGCTGCCCGCGTCAGTTCGGTGGTCAGGTCGATGTCGCTCAGGATCCGCACACAGCGATCGTAAAAGGTTTCCCCTGCCCTGGTCAGCTCCACCCTTCTGGTCGAGCGGATGAACAGCGGGCAGCCAAGCTCCCTTTCCAGCGACATCACATGATTGCTTAAGGCCGGCTGGGCAATGTGCATCCTGGCTGCCGCCCGGCCGAAGTGCAGTTCCTCGGCCACCGCTTTGAAATAGGAGAGTTGGCGTAATTCCATGAGGTTCGCCGATCCGCTTTTCCCAGAGAATCCCTGTCCGGGAGGATTAATATATTATGTCGGATATATCCTATGGATTAATGCAACGCAAGATGGTGGCCATGAAATATGGACACTCGTGCTCGCATCGCTTGGAACCTTCGACAATTGCGCTCATCGCTGGGCGTTACTCAGGAGAACCTGGCGGTCGATGCAGGAGTAGATCGCACAGTGATCAGCGATCTCGAACGAAGCAAACACAATGCGTCAATTGATCTGCTTGATCGCCTTGCAAGGGCTCTCAAGGTGGACGTTGCGATCTTTTTCACCTCGCCTGATCCGGCCGATCCTAGGCCGGAGCCATTGAAGCCCGGTCGCAAATCGCACAAGTAATGTTGGAAAAACCTAATCGGTCGCCTTGACGAGAAGCGAACCCACAAAACGGCATGGTTTCTACACTGGTTACAGCAAGTTAGAAACGACTGTAAGTGCGCTGCGCCAAACGTCGACAAACTAAGGTTGGGAGTTCATCGCGCTGTTGAGATCATTCAAGCCGCTCATCAGCATCATGGAATCAGATGGCGAAGGCAGAAAGCCCACCGCCTCATAGAAGGCTCGCGTGTCATCGGAAATCGCATGCACCAGCACGCCGCGGATGCCGAGGATCTCTACGGCATTGAGCAAGCGCAAGCCTGCGTCGCGCGCCAATGCTCTGCCGATCCCGCGCCCTGATAGGACTGATCAATGCCGAGACGACCAAGCACGGCAACCGGATTGGATCTGGCATGTTGCGCCGAAAGCGGCCAGGCACTTCCGGCTGTTTCACTGCGCCCGAAAGCGAGTGCGTAATTGGCGATGACGCGATTTTCTTCACACACGACAAAGGTGCGCGATGCGCCATTTGCCTGATTGACGCGGGCGCGGCGGCGCAGCCAGTCATCCAGTTCAAGGACGCCGGCATTAAGTTCTGGAAGCTCGTGGTGATCGGGCAGTGGTATCGGTGCGCTGAGGGTCACGCCTCATCCCACGGCGCTTTGGTCGACATGGTGCGTTTCAGACGCTCACTGGGCTGCGTGGGCGCATCCAGTCGCGCAAGGTATTCGGCATAGATTTCGGGGCTGACCGTGAAGATAGTACGGTCGAGCAGCACTTCCTCTGCGCGGCGTTCAGAGGCCTCCAGCATGAAATCCGTGCGCGTCTTGCCAAGTAATTCAGCAGCGCGGTCTATCAAGTTGCGGGTCGCAGGCTTGATCCGCATATTCAGCGGCACGCTGGCGTCCGGGCTTTTACTCCTATGCGGGGTGGTGGGCATAGACATCTCCTATTTCCACCGACCATATAGCGGAACGACGTCATCTTTACACGTTTCGTGTCGCGCTGTTTCGACACCTCAACTTCATTGCCGGTCTTGAACGGATCCGAACCGACGCACCGCCAATAAGGGCCGATCTAGCTGGTCGGCAGGGAGTCTGGCCATTCCTGCATGCCATGAAGGACGCGAAGAATGCGTACGGTTGTTTCACTCACGGTGTACGCCGCTACATACGGCGTCCCGTTGATCACAAGTTCGCGCGTGCCAGGAATTCTGCCAATGCGACCGCTTGCAGGAAAATCGATCAGGCGGCGAGTTACGGCCACAATCCGTTCATCGATCAAGACGGCAGCTGAAGGATTATCTGTCTCGATATATGTGAATATGGCATCGCGATCAGATAACGCGAACGCAGACCACGTAAGCTTCACGATTTGCGCGCGCTCGCCCTAAGTCGGGCTGCCGCTCGACGTTCCGCAAAATGGGCATCAACCTCATTATCTGAGATGTCCGGTCGGGTATCGTTCAGCGCCTCAAGCACCCTAGTGCGAAACCAAGCGTCATGCGCCTCGCTACTCGAAAGGAGTTCGAGGGGCAGCGCGCCCTCGTTGGCCGTGCGGGTCAGCAGGATACGGACTGCGTCCGATACCGTAAGGCCCATGCTCTCAAGCACGGCGGAGGCACGATCCCGAATTTCGGCATCAATGCGCGTTTGGACAAGTGCATTTGCAGCCATAGCTTTCTCCACGTCTGAAGAGAAGGTAATGCATTTGAATGACAAATCAACAAGAAGTTTCGAACCATCATCAATCGCTTGCGGCAATTTTGTGCTCTTGAAAGGATCCGAACCGTCGCCACCTGATTTGGCTAAGCTACTGGATTATTGGAAAATCTGCCACATAAGCCGCTGTTGTGGAATAATCGCTACGACTATGCGGGCTGCAGGAAGACCGGCCCCGGTATTTTATCGAGCCGGCACATAGTTTGCCGCAACCGTTTTAGCGCTGGATGAGCTTTGAGCCGAATGGCGGCACATCTCGATTAGCCTCGAGGCGGCCTTGCTGCTGTGCCGCTCCTTGTGTCTCAGGAGTCGGAACTCGCGAATCGGCCGGCAGAAGTTGATTTCGATGAGCTTGCCGGCTTCGATGTGCTGCTGGGCAGCAAGGCGGGAAACGGCGGCGGCACATATGCTGTCTTTCAGCGCCGACAAGATCGCCTCGTTGGAGGGAAGCACCATCGCGACATTCAGATCATCGGAATTGACACCGATCTTGGCCAGCGCATGCTCGAATACCGAGCGGGTTCCAGAACCAACCTCGCGCATCACCCAGCGGGCGGTCGTGAGATCGCTGGCGGCAAGCGTCTTGGCGTCAGCCCAGGGGTGGGTTGCCGCCACAACGACCACCAGTTCGTCCTGGTCGATCACCGATGCGGCAAGCGCCGGCTCATCGAGATCGCCCTCGACGAAGCCGACATCGGCCTCGCCATTGATGACGGCGTCGGCCACTGTACGGGTGTTGCCGATGGTGAGGTTGAGGTCGATGCCGGGGTGAGAGGCATGAAACCGCATGAGACGGGAGGGCAGCCAGTAGCTTGCGATCGTCTGGCTGGCGAAGACGCTGAGCGTTCCCCGCTGCATCCCGCCGAGTTCGCTGAGTACGAGTTCGGTTGCGCGCGCTCTCGCCAGCAGCGTTTTCGACTCGGAGAGAAAAATCCGGCCGCTCTCCGTCAGCTCGATGCGCCGGCCGACTCGGTGAAAAAGCTCGACGCCATAACGGTGCTCCAGGTTCTTGATGGCCGTGCTGACGGCGGATGGCGTAAGATTGATCGAGGCGGCGGCCTTGGTGAGATGCTCGCGCTCCGCCACCGCGACAAAAATTGCAAGCTGTTCAAAGGTCATGGGAAATCATTCTACTTTCTCGAATAAAATGTAGAAGAATATTCGATGGAAGTCGACGCAATTAGCTGAAAAATCTGAAGGGCAATCTCTGAATTCCAGGTGCCCCGATGACCCTCCAGAACTATTTCAAACATAGCAGCCAGATCGTTCCTGGCCTGCTCGTCTGTATTGGCGTTGCTGCCGCTGCTGATCTGTTCGAGCGGCTCGAACTTGCGGTGTTCGGCGTCGGTCCATTGGAAGCGCTCGTCTTTGCGATCGTTATCGGGATCGTCACGCGAACGGCTTTGCCCAGCAGGAAATCCTGGCAGCCTGGTATCAGCTTCAGCTCCAAGACATTGCTCGAGATCGCCATCGTGCTCCTTGGCGCGTCCCTGAGTTTCGGGACGCTGTGGAGTGCCGGTGCGACACTTGTTGTCTGTGTCGTGGCGATCGTGGTCATCTCGATCTGCGTCAGCTTCCTCGTCGCTCGATTGTGCGGCCTGTCGGACCGACTTGCCATGCTGATCGCCTGCGGCAATTCGATATGCGGCAACTCCGCCGTCGTCGCCGTAGCGCCGGTCATCGACGCGGATTCCGATGAGGTTGCTGCCGCGCTCGCCTTCACCGCGGTCCTGGGCGTTGCCTCCTTGCTCATTTTGCCGCTGATTTATGTCTATGCGGGCATGACGGCGAGACAATATGGTGCGCTGGCCGGCCTGACCGTCTATGCGGTGCCGCAGGTCCTCGCTGCGGCCGCTCCTGCGGGGTTGGTCGCCGTGCAGACCGGAACAGTGATCAAGCTCCTGCGCGTCTTGATGTTGGGGCCGGTCATCTTCGTTCTCGGCCTTCTCCGGACGGACCACAGAGACTGCGCGCAGGCGCAGCGCGGTCTTGTTCCCTGGTTCATCATCGGCTTCATCGTCGTCGTGATCGCCCGTTCGATGGGGCTCATTCCCACCGCCCTCATCCCGATCCTCCTGACGATCTCGGGCGGCCTAACGGTCGTTGCGATGGCCGCCCTCGGCCTCTCGGTCAATATGCGGACGGTGGCCAGCAAAGGGAGACGAGTGCTTTTCGCGGCATCGGCTTCGCTGCTATTACTGACGACCATGAGCTACTATTGCGTTGTCCTCGTCCTCGCGAAGTGAAAGTGCACAAGAGTCGGAGGCAGAACGGCGTTGTCAGGTTAGGGTTTGAAGCGCGCTTTCGCCATGGGGCGTGGCTCAACCACTGGTCCGGTCACGGCCCTCAATGCGCGATCGCCCTGAGGCGATTCAGATGGGCGGCGATGGCTGAATGTTGCAAACGGGCGGCATGAAGAGATTTCGGACTATTTGGGCGAAGCAAACTATCATCACTGAAGCCGAAGATTCTAACGTTCGACGAAAGCAACATTGTTCGCGATAGGCTGCGCCAATCAATAAGCTTGGACCTCGCCGGTGGCGAAGAGCTCCATGACAATCTGATCGCCCCGATATGCATGCCGGCAAGGATGCCGGTTACTCCTTGGCCGAATCTCGCCAGGCTCGCTCGAACGGTAGGCGCCAGGCATGCGGGGCGATGAGTTGGTGGATCGATTTCGGGCCCCAACCGCCCTGATCATAGAGGCGCACTGGCGGTGGGTTTTCCAGAAGAGGTTGCGAGACCTCCCACAATCGCTCAATGCCCTCGGCGGTGTTGAACAGCGTGTGATCGCCACGCATGGCGTCGAGGATCAGGCGCTCGTAGGCCTCGAGCACTTCGCCGATCAATCCGGTTTCGCTCATGGCGAACTGCAACGATAGCTTGTCGAGCCTGAAGCCAGGGCCAGGCCGCTTGCCATAGAAGGACAGGGAGACCTTTGAGGCATCGGCAAGGTCGAACGTGAGGTGGTCCGGCCCTTGTGCCCCAACGCCCGAACCGGCCGGAAACATCGACTTGGGTGGCTCTCGGAAGGCGATCGAGATGATGCGTTGACCCTCGGCCAGACGCTTTCCCGTACGCAGGAAGAAGGGCACACCGGCCCAGCGCCAGTTGTCGATGGCGCATTTTAAGGCGATGAAAGTATCGGTGTCGCTCTCCGGATCGACCCCGGGCTCCTTGCGGTAGCCGATGTATTGGCCGCGGACCACGTCGCGCGGCTCGATCGGCAGCATGGAGCGAAACACTTTGTTCTTCTCCTCCGAGATCGGCGCCGGCTCCAGAGCCGTGGGCGGCTCCATCGCCATGAAGGCGAGGATTTGAAAGAGGTGAGTTACCACCATGTCGCGATAGGCGCCTGTCGTCTCGTAAAAGGCGGCGCGAGTGGAAAGCCCTAGCGTCTCCGGAACGTCAATCTGCACGTGATCGATGAAGTTACGGTTCCAAATCGGCTCGAAAAGGCCGTTGGCGAAGCGGAAAGCCAGAATGTTCTGTGCCGGCTCCTTGCCGAGGAAGTGGTCAATACGGAAAATCTGCTTCTCGTCGAAAACCTCGTGCAGTTTCGTGTTCAGTTCCACAGCGCTGGCAAGGTCCGTCCCAAATGGCTTCTCCATGATAATCCGGCAACGCTCGACCAGTTCGGCCTCGGCAAGGAGTTGCACGGCTGGAAGCGCCGCCTTCGGCGGCACAGAGAGATAGTGCACGCGCCGCGTCTCCGGCCCAAGCGCCTCCTCTGCCCGCTTCACCGCTTCCTTCAGGACGCCGGCGCCGGCAGAGAGCGAGACATAGTCAAGCGAAGCGGAGAAATCTTCCCATTCGGCCTCCGTGAACTTGCGAGTCAGGAACTGATTCAGCGACTCGCGTGCGATGGCGCGGAAACCATCGGCATCAATCTCGTCGAGTGAGACGCCGACGATGCGGCACCCCGGGATGAAGCCGGCCTTAATGAGATGAAACAGCCCCGGCAGCAGCTTGCGCCGTGAGAGATCGCCCGTTGCACCGAAGAGAACGACGAGCTGCGGATAGCCAGGTCCGACCCGAGTGGAATTCATTCGCACAGTGCCCGTTCCCTTTTTCTGCCGTTGCGCCCTGAATAGAGGCATGAATTACTCAGTCAATCAAGGTCTTACGGTCTTTGTGTGCGGGAAGCCTCGCGGCTGCAGGGACGACGGAAGACTGCGAAATCGGCGTTACGCGGAACACACCTTCCCGGGTGGAGCCGCCGTCGCATGTTCTCACCTCTAGCGTGCGCTCGTCCGTCGTGCTTATCTCGCAAAATCACGATGTTGATGTCGCGGGTGGAAGACTGACGCATGGGTGGAGTCGAGATCAGTCACATTGATGATTCTCTCGTTAGCCGTTGCCTGTCGATCGACCTTGAGGTTAATCCGGGCCAAGCCAAGATTTTCGCCTTTGCCGCGGTTCGTTCCCAGGGCCAAAAGGTGGTTTTCCGAAGCGGAAACCGCGAAGCCGCGCTTGACGGTCTCGAGGGCCTCGCTTCCGAAGCCGACTTCCTGCTTGGCCACAACATACTAAGATTTGATCTTCCACACCTCGGAGCCGTGAGGCCACGTTTCGCGCAGTTAGCAGCAAAGCCAATTGATACACTTTGGCTAAATCCCCTGGCCTTTCCGCGCAATCCATATCACCGTTTGGTCAAGCACCATCACGACGGGCGGTTGCAAGCAGGACATGTTAACGATCCGGAGCTGGATGCGCGCCTCGTCTTCGAGGTGCTGGCCAACCAGCTCGCAGCCTTTGCAACCTTGGCGCAGGAGACGCCTGCCGCTCTTATCGCCTACCACTACCTGACCACCTGCATGCCGGGGAGTGACGGGTTCGATGCCTTGTTTGCCAGCTTGCGCAGAGCGCCTAGGCCTGGAGCGGAACAGGCCACGAAGGCGATGATGGAGCTGCTCGATGGTCACGCCTGCCCTTGGCGGATTCAGCAAACACTGAGCCGTCTGTCCTCAGCACAGCTCGGGTGGCCGATGGCATATGCACTCTCGTGGGTTTCGGTCGCAGGCGGGGATTCCGTTATGCCGCCTTGGGTGCGGGCGCAATTCCGTGAGGCATCGCTGATCGTTCGGCATCTCCGCGATCGCGCGTGCGACGACCCAGGCTGCCACTGGTGCCGGGAAAAGAACGACCCGAGGAAAGCGCTCTCGCGCTGGTTTGGCTTTGACAGCTTTCGACCGGAGCCAAAGGACGATGCCGGGCGCCCCTTGCAGGAACGCATTGTTGCAGAGGCCATGGAGGGTAAATCCGTTCTCGGTATCCTTCCTACTGGAACTGGGAAGTCTGTCTGCTACCAAATTCCCGCGTTGGCGCGCTTCGACAAGATCGGCGCGCTTTCTGTTGTCATTTCGCCTCTCGTCGCACTGATGGCCGATCAAGTTCAAGGTCTCGCGCGGCACGGAATCAGCGGCTGCGTTACGATCAACGGGCTTCTCTCAATGCCGGAACGCCATGCTGCGCTGGATCAGGTGCGGCTGGGCGATGCTGCGATGCTGCTAATCTCGCCCGAGCAGCTCCGTAGCCCCTCGGTGCGGTCGGTCCTCTCGCAGCGGGAGATCGGATATTGGATCCTGGATGAAGCCCACTGCGTCTCAAAGTGGGGACATGATTTCCGACCCGACTACCGCTACATCTCGCGCTTTATCCGTGAATACTCCGGCGATCAGGAGCCCGCGCCAGTGGTTTGCCTGACTGCGACGGCCAAGCCGGAAGTCGTGCGTGATATCCGCGATCACTTCCAGTCTCGCCTTGGCGTGGAACTGCTCCTTCTCGACGGCGGAGCAACCCGTGAGAACCTTACCTTCGAAGTTCAAGAGACCCATCGTAACCGCAAGCTAGCCGATATTCTCGATACGATCGAACGCGCCCTTCCACGCGATGGTGCTTCGGGTGCGGTTGTTTATTGTGCAACGCGATCTGCGACCGAGCGTATCGCGGATTTCCTACAGCAGCAGGGATTGGCCGCCGACTTCTTTCACGCCGGCTTGACGCCCGAACGCAAGCAGGAAGTGCAGGAGCGTTTCCGTGTCGGTGAGCTGCGGGTCATTGCAGCGACCAACGCCTTCGGCATGGGGATCGACAAGCCCGATATCAGGCTCGTGGTGCATGGTGATATTCCGGGTTCGCTCGAAAACTATCTGCAGGAAGCAGGAAGGGCCGGGCGTGACCGCGATCCCGCGATCTGCGTGCTTCTGTTCAATACCGAGGATGTCGAGCGGCAATTCTCCCTTAACGCCCGCTCGCGTCTGGCCCGGCATGAGATAGGCGCAATCTTAAAAGCTCTCCGACGGCTCGATACCCGGGGAAAATCTAGCGGCGAGGTCGTCGCCACGCCAGGCGAAATAGTGCGGGAAGAGACAGCACAGGAATTTGAACGCGACAGCGCAACTGATGACACGCGGGTGAAAACTGCTGTTGCCTGGCTCGAAGAGTCGACACTGCTGACTCGGGAAGAGAACCGGGTGCAGGTCTTTCCTTCCTCCCTGCGAATCCGCACCATGGAAGAGGCCGAGGCGATCCTGTCGAAGGCCGAGCTCGTCGGAAGCCGGCGCAAGCAACTTCTGGACCTAGTACGGCATCTAATGACAGCCTCTCCAGATGCCGGGGTCTCGACCGACGAGCTTTCCGGAGCCAGCGGCCTGACAGGCGGGGCACTTCGGAAGGCTTTGTCCGATCTCGAGACGCTTGGTATCGCGACCGACGACACGGCCATTACAATCTTTATTCATGTCGGGGTCGAGGGCGCATCAAAACAGCGCTTCCAAATCGCTACGGCCCTGGAAACCGCGTTGATCGCAGCGATGCGTGAAGCGTCGCCCGATGCAGAGGGTGGCGAAGCGCAACCCTTACTTCTCGCAGCAACCTGTCAAATTCTACGCGATCAGGGCCATGTCGGGGCGCGCCCGGACCTGATTGAGGCGCATCTGCGGAGTTTGGCGCAGGATGGGCGCGATGAGGAAGGCGGGCGCGGCAACATCCATCTGCGCAAAGCGAACCGGAACACCTACTTGGTGCGGCTGCAGCGGTCCTGGGAAATGGTAAGCCGGACGGCGGAAATCCGGCGTCGCGGTGCAGAGCTTTTGCTCCAGCATCTCGAAGGGTTGGTGGCGAAAGGCACGCGCGGCAAAGATCTCAGGGTTGAGACCACGATGGGCAAGATGCAAGCCGCAATCATGGGGGATGTTTTCCTGAGGGGCTCGGTCCGGGATGCGACCAAGTTGCTCGGCAGGGCACTTATGTGGATGCACGAACAAGGCGTGATCACACTTGGCCGGGGTCTGACGATCTTCCGCCCAGCGATCACCGTCCACCTTCGCCCCGGCGGTGGTCAATTTACTCAAAAGGACTTTTTGCCTCTCGAGGATCATTACAGCGAGCAGACCATCCAGACACATATCATGGCGGCCTATGCAGAGCGCGGCCTAACCTCAACGCAGGACGCCGAGCTGCTCTCGGCGGACTATTTCAAGCTGGATAAGGAAGCCTTCTTGAAGCGCTGGTTGCCAGATCGAGCGGGCGAATTGCGCCGCCAAACGACACCGGAAAGCTGGCGGCAAATCGTGGACGGTCTTGGTAATCCGGTGCAGTCGAAGATCGTCGCCGATGATCGCGAACAGACGAACGTGCTAATCCTTGCAGGACCAGGCTCCGGAAAGACACGAGTGCTGGTGCATCGCGTCGCTTATCTGGTGCGGGTCAAACGCGAAGATCCGCGCGGTATTCTTGTTCTGACCTATAACCGACATGCCGCAGTCGAAATCCGCAAGCGATTAAAGGGGCTGATCGGTGACGACGCGAACAGCGTAACGGTCTCGACCTGTCACGCGCTCGCGATGCGACTGGTTGGAGCAAGTTTTGCAGGCGAAGCCGATACCCCGCATGAGTTCGACAAGATAGTGATGGAGGCCGTCACGCTGCTGAAAGGCGAAGGTCTTCCGAAGGTCGAAGCCGAAGCCCTCCGCGAAACACTAATTCAAGGCTATCGCTGGATCCTAGTCGACGAGTATCAGGATATCGGTCCCGAGGAATACGCCCTGATCGCTGCCGTGGCAGGCAGGTCGCTCGACGACCCTGACCAGCGCCTCAGCCTTTTTGCTGTAGGTGATGACGACCAGAACATCTATGCCTTCGCCGGCGCTTCGATTGAGTTCATCCGACGCTTCGAGGCTGATTACGCTGCCAAGCCCAGCTATCTGACCGAGAACTATCGCTCCACAGCGGCGATTATCCATGCAGCCAATCGTGTGATTGCGCCAGCTCCTGACCGGATGAAGACCGGCCATGACATCATGATCAATCGAGATCGGGCTAAGGCACAACAAGGCGGCTCACTAGCGTTATTGGATCCGGTCGCGCACGGCCGGGTTCAGCTTTTGCGCACTGCGCCAGCCCCTGCAGCGCAGGCCATCGCAGCCGTCGATGAACTGATCCGCCTGTCGCAGCTGGTGCCGGACTGGTCCTGGTCAAAGGCGGCGATCATCGCACGAGAATGGCGGCTCCTGGAACCAGTGCGTAGCTATTGTGAGGCGCGTGGTGTGCCGGTGCATCTCGCGAGCGAAGGTATGCCTCCGTTTTGGCGTTTGCGGGAAGTGCGAGAATTCCTCAAATTCCTCAAGGCCGAGCCAACGAAGATGATTGCGGCTGAAGCCATGCAGGATTTTGTCACCAGACAGCCTTCAAATGATTGGTGGGCTCTGATCGCCGAAGGTATCGCGGCACTTGACTCCGAAATCGACGGCAAAGCGGTTCCAGTCATAGACATCATCGAGTTGTTGGCCGAATGGATTCGAGACAATCGTCAAGAGCAGTATGGGTTGATGCTTCTGACCGCGCATCGTGCCAAGGGACTGGAGTTTGATGATCTAGTTATCCTTGACGGCGGTTGGGATCGGAAATCGAAAGAGGAGGACCGCGACGCGCCACGCCGGCTGTTTTACGTCGCTATGACACGGGCGAAGCGCAGCCTGGCGATCGTATCGATGCAGGACCGGCACCCGATATTGCAGGAAGTCGTAGCGACCCTGGTGGAGCGGAGGATCACCTCAGATGAGGCTACACAGTCAGAATGCGGTTTGCAGTATCAAACCGTAGAGCCGCACATGGTGGATCTTTCCTGGGTGGGCAGGCAGGCGGCGAACCATCCGGCCCATCAAGCGCTGGCGCGGATACGTACAGGTGATCCCGTTCAACTGATAGAAATCAACGGACGTTGGGAGATCCGGGTCGGTGGCGGAGTGACTGTCGGACGGATGGCTCAGGGCTACCGTCCGCCTGAAGGGTCGTTCATTAGAGGCGAGGTCGGCGCAATCATCTGTTGGCGCAAGGTCGACAATGCTGAAGAATTTCGCGGCACGCTTCGCCGTGAAGCGTGGGAGGTTGTCCTTCCAGAGTTGGTTTTTCGCCATTAAGGAACTCATCATGTTTTCGATGTCGAAACAATGGGGCGGCTGGTCATAGTGATTAGCGTGGTGCAGGACACCAAACGGGGAGGCTATGGTAGATTTAGACGGTATTGCGCTGCTGGGTATCGACGTCGGCTTCTCGAGATCGCGACCAACGACGGGTATCGCTTGGAGCAAAGGTGGAGCATTCAAAGCTACAAAGACATACACCGACTGGCAGCGCCGTAGTCAGCACATTCCCTCAGCGACGACATTCGCTGTGATCGCAATCGACGGTCCTCTTGTTCCTCTCGGTTCGGCCGACAGTCTCGAACGTCTCTGTGAGCGAATCTTCATTCGCGGCTCCTTCCAAGTGCGATGCAAGCCGGGCTTGAGCCATCATGGATATGGACGCGACTTGAGGCGTGCCGCAGCGGAGACGGCAGAGCAGGTCGTGCATCTCGCCGCCCGGAATACTGCAGTGGAAAGGACAATTCGGATTGGTGCCTCGATTGTTGAAGCATTTCCCAACGCATTCTTAGGGGTTCTTTTACCCGAAGCGCGCTTCGCAATGCCGGCGGCGGGCAAGCGCAAGAAGTTCGATTGGCTGTATGATCACGCCGTCGATAGTGGCGTTCTCGAAAATCTGTTTCACACGATCGGATGGCAGAACCTCGAACTGGTAGGCACTGTATTGGCTGAGAGGGATCACGAGAAACGGGCCGCCTGGATCTGCCTCCTTACTGCAGCGTGCGCCGCGGCCGGAAAGTCAGAGGTTGTCGGTGACGAGCTTGGCGGGTGGTTTTGGCTGCCCCCCGCAGATCTCTGGGCTCCATGGGCGCGTGACGCCTTGGCCCGCAACACCACAGAGTTGTGGAGAAACACGCATGCCAGCTGAGCCTCAGTCGCCACGCGACGCAGACAACGCTTCGGCAAGCGCTCGTCACGGAACGAAGCGATATCCTGCTGGCCCAAGCCAATCATCGTCCGGTAAGCCAACTCGCCTCTAGGATTATCCCGGCGTCTCAAGATACGTATCGCCTTTGCACTTGCGACGAGCCCTTGCCTCGTCAGTAAGCAGACAAGCGTGCCTGAAAATCCTCTCGCTCCGGTCGGCTCAGCCTGCCGCAACCGCAGCTTTCTATCGAAACACGTAAAGGTTTTTTATTAGATATTAGATATACCCTTAAAAGGGGAAAAGTATTCAGCAATGAGGAGTCGCCAAGCGTGATCTTGCGCATTCCGAAGTCTATGCTTCGCAAAGGAATGTTTATTGAATCGGTAGAATGCTCGGACTTGGAGTTCTCCGGCCGACGTTTCTTGTTGGAAACGGATTCCGCTCTGCATTCTATACTCGCCTCGTCGGCGGAAAACGTGTTGGTCAACCGGGTAAAGAGCAGGGTCGATTGTGGGATACCGGTGTTCCGACAGGCGGACGAAGACCTCCAGCCCAAGTCTGTGCAGGAGCTGGACCAGCGCACGCGGATCCAGCACACTGTATCTCAAGTTACCGGGATTCTGCGCGACGGTTTTGAAGATATAAAATTAGGGAAATTCGATATCAATCGATTCGCCCCCGCAGCCAGGCACATAGCCGCCTCCTTAAAGGCCTCGCCCCATCTATTGGTCGAGGTCACGCGGCTGAAGACAAAGGATGAGGGAACTTACGTGCACTCGCTCGCGGTTGGAGGGCTCATGACGGGGCTCGGCCACCTGTCGGGCCTGGAAGAGGAAACGATTAAGGAACTGACCCTAGCCGGCCTCTTACATGATCTTGGCAAGCTGATGATACCAAACGCTATCCTCAACAAGACCGGACAACTGACAGATGCGGAGCGCAAAGCCATACGCAGTCATCCCGAGCGCGGCTACATGCTCCTTAAACAATATCCAGAAGTCTCTGACCTGATTCTTGAAATCTGCCGATTTCACCATGAAGCCCTGGACGGAAGCGGCTATCCGCTTGGCCTTAGAGCCGATCAATTGAGTCTGCCTATTCGTATATGCACTGTGTGCGACGTGTTTGACGCCCTTACGAGCGTCCGCCCCTACAAACGCGCATGGAGTAACACGCAGGCGCTGAAGTGGATGTTCGATAGGGGGCACCTCTTCGACAAAAAGCTGATCTTGCGAATGGGTAGCCTGTTTGATTGAATTCAGGCAGTCCCACGTCTTGCCGGGAGCGACTGACGGAATCGCCAGCCACTTTTGGGCTTCGAGCCTACCGTCGAACGACTTGCGGCCGGGCTGTTGCCGGGCCGGCGAACCTGTTCTTCCCAGCGTCCCCTGAGCTTTCTGATCGACGCCATGTAATCTCCAAAAGCTGTTGTCGATCAGGCGTGTCCTTCGGCGGTGCCAAGGATTATCCCGCCATGGGCCCTGCCCGTCACGATAATCGATGCGCTTTTCGAGGTGGCTCGCGCGGGAGCCGATTAGGATGGACTGCGTCGTTGGCTAGACCGCGTCGGATGGGTTTCGCGCCCGACAATAGCCGCCCAGCGACATACAAACTGGTGCAATATATCTTTAAATGCTAATAAAAATAGATTGGAAATTCTGACAACCAAGTCTCGGGGCGAACTCCGAGGAGCGCGAATCGTTTGCAGCCCTTCACCAAGCCGTCGAGTAGACGGCTCGGAGAGAAAGGCACTCATCAACGATATCTTGGGGAGGGGCACCAATGGCCAGCAATCTTGTTTCCTATGTCATGCAGATGCTGACGCCTGATGTGATCGGGCGTATCGCGGCAGCTCTGGGGCTCGATAGCGGCAAGGTGCAGAGCGCTGTGGGTGCTGCCGTGCCGGCTGTTCTAGCAGGGCTTGGGAGTATTGCCGCACAACCAGGTGGGGCGCAGAAAATCGCCGACGCGGTCAGACAGCAGAGCGGATCCCTTGGTAATCTCGCTGGAATGCTCGCAGCGGGCGGCCCGGAATCGCTTGCCCAGAGCGGCTCGCAAATCATTTCGTCGGTGTTCGGCTCCAAAGATGGCGGAGCGCTTGCGAATGCCATAGGCAAGATTTCTGGTCTGGATCAGAATGCAAGCGGGTCGTTGCTTGGAACGCTGGCGCCGCTTGTCATGGGAGGCCTCGCCCAGCACAGCGGCGGCGATCTCAGCGCCAACGGCATCGCCGGATTGCTCGCGAGCCAGAAGGACAATATTGCCGCTGCATTGCCGTCGGGGATGAGCGAACTACTCGGCGGCGCTGGCCTGCTCGGGTCGCTCGGCGCGACGGCGCGAGCGACTACAGCGGCCGCCGGCCAAACAGCACGCAGCGCAGCCTCGTCCGTTTCCTCTATCAGCGGCGCCGGGCAACGCGCGGCCACGACCGCACCGCCCACATCGCGCAACTGGCTCTATTTGCTGATTGCCGCCTTGGTTATTGCAGGCGTGCTTTTCTATCTGTTCGGCCGGCAGAGCCAGCCAGTTACTCCCCAGGTCGCCACGGGCGAGCAGAGCTTGACGGTCGGCGGAATCGACGTCGGCAAGCAGGTCAAGGACAGCCTTGCCAACCTTCAAACGACGGTCACCGGAATAACCGACGCAGCCTCAGCCAACGCCGCCTTGCCAAAGCTGCAAGATGCAGGGAACCAACTCGACAAGGTCAGCGCCGTGCTGGGACGGCTTTCTGCTGGCCAGCGGGCCGCCCTTACGGCACTGGTAAGCCCGCTGATACCGACGCTCAACGGATTGTTTGACAAGGTCCTGGCGATCCCTGGGGTCTCCGAGATCCTGAAGCCCACCATCGACACATTGAAGACGAAGCTCGCCGCCCTGTCCGCGTGACAGCTGCGAGATCGCCGACAATTGTGCCTACGAAAACCAATGAGCAAGGAGTGGCAGCCATGGCTGACAAATCGACGTTCACCACAGACGAGTGGAAGACCCTTCTGCAGAGCGTGATGATGGCCGGCATCGCGGTGACTGCGGCGGAGCCGAGCGGTCTCTGGGGCACACTCAAGGAGAGCCTTGCAAGTAGTAGCGCGCTCTTGCAAGCCAAGACCGGCGACGCAAATCCACTGATCTTAGCGCTCGTCGGCGATTTCGAAACTTCGGAAGGACGCGATGCCGCGCGAGACGGATTGCAGGCGAAGCTCAAAGGCGCCAAACCCGACGAAATGAAGACCAAGTGCATCGAGGTGCTCAAGCAGGCCAGAGCGATCATAGAGGCCAAGGCTCCGGGCGATGCGGCGGCCGTCAAGGCCTGGCTATACCAGATCAGCCAGCGAGTGGCGGAGGCTTCCAAGGAGGGTGGCTTCATGGGCATAGGCGGCGTCGCCGTCAGCGACGCCGAGAAGGCGACACTTGCCGAGATATCGGCAGCGCTTCAAACGGGCTAGGCGTCGCCTGCTACGCGCGATTGACGGTTGCTGGCAGGAAGAAGAAGGAAGCCGCCCCGGACGCACCGTCAGAGTGGCCCGGCAATCAATTGCAATTGCAATGACGAGCGAGCGGCGCCCGAGTTCAAAGCAAAAACGTCGTAAACAATTGACTTATTATAGTTTTATCGCGGAAACGGTGGGATTTGAACCCACGATACCCTTGCAGGTATGCCGCATTTCGAGAGCGGTGCATTCGACCACTCTGCCACCTCTCCGCGGTCAGGTCGGCGCTTATTCGGCGCGGGGGCTACATGTTTCATGAAGAAATCAAAGCGGCTTGTCTATCAAAAAAGGTGAATCGTGGGACTCAAGGGGCGTTGAGTGCTATGCGTTACAGCCAAATGCCTTTGAGCGCCGAAAATCATAATTCTTGAGAGTCAACCGATCTTGGCTTCCATCCATGAGATACAAAGAGATTTCTCTGCCAGAATTAAGCAAAAGTGGAACTCAAGCTTGAAAAACGTTGGCAGTGCAGGCTGGAACCGCTTCTTTCGTATCCGGCGCGCGCGATAGGTTTCGACCTTCGCTATCAGTCCAATCTTAAAACAATGAAATCAAATACGTTTTATGGCGGAGAGGGTGGATTTGAACCCACGATACCCTTGCAGGTATGCCGCATTTCGAGTGCGTTGAAATTCGCCTTTGGGTCAGACCCGAAGGAGTTTCCGTTACGCCGTTATCTCAATGTTGACTCCGGCACAAAAGAGAACATAATAAGAACATCCAAACATTAGAAGAGGATCACGGCCATGTCACACATGCCGGCCGGACAGCCGCGCGCTGAGCAAATTGCGGGAACCTACCGGACGCTACCCAGGAGGGCGACGTTGGCCGAGGTTCACCCCCTTCTGATGGCAATCATAATCATGATGCCGAACCATCAAGATTGGGGCCTCTATTCGGCTGACGTCTACGACATGGCTTCCGGTGGCCCGCTCGGCTACTTCGACATCGCGTTTGACCCGCCCACACATCGCGCCTGCGGGTACTACAGTGCCGTCGGCTCCTCGGTTGTGATGCGCTCACCGCGCTGGTTCCAATGTCCAGGAGACATCAACGACGCCATGCGGGCCTTTCATGCTCTGCTCAGGCAAGCGGGTCATGTCCACTGAGTCGAAGAAGCAACTGGAGGTGGATTTCGAGGTCGAAGCCGCGCTCGCGTTCGATGACGAAGATGCCAATGTAACCATCGTCACGCTCCACGGGGAGATGACGAGCCGGGCATGACATGCAGCAGGGAACCCAAGTTCGACCGGGAGCTTTGATGCACTCGACAGGACTAGACAATCAGCAAAGCCGAGCTTCGAGATGGCGTCATGGTCGCGCGGCAATCTCGCCCGATCGATCCCGCTCCCGCTTTATGTGTTTTGCGCAACAAGCGGTCGTCGGTTCTCCTGCGTTTGCATCCGTTGTTACATTGGCATTTCCTTTCTGAACCGTCGCTTTTGCTTGTTCCTCCCCGTTACCCGTCGTGGCACGTTGGTTTCTGGACACCACTCTAATGCGGGCTGTGCAATCAGGGCGCCTGCATAGCTTTCAATTTACGCCGCCGGTGTCGGCTCGCACGCAAGGCCATGTAGCGCGCACAGCCGTCGTTAGGATAGATAAGGTGCTTGAGCCTTTTAACTCCCCGAGGTCCAATGTCTGAAGTCGACTGGTTGAGCCATCTCCTGCAAATCATCACGGTGACAGGTCAGCTCGAGGTCCGCTGTGCCTACGGTGCGCCATGGCGCGTGGCCTGGAGCCGGGCGGCGGCGAACGAAATCCCCTATCACGTCATCGTCAAGGGTCGAGCCGTTTTCGAGGATCCAGAGACGAGAACAGCGAGGGAGCTGGTGAGCGGAGACATTGTGCTGCTACCTCACGGCGCGGCGCATGTGCTGCACGACGGTAGCGGGCAAACACCGATCCCCACTCAACAGCACCAAGGGGCCGCCGGTTGGATGCTGAGCGAAAATGACAGCCAGGGAGAGCGGCTCGATCTGTTGTGTGGCCGATTCTTCATTGCTGCGCCCCATGATAGATTGGTCCGCAACTACCTGCCCACAAATCTCGTAACGCGGGCCATGGACGGCGATGGAGATAGTGGTTCGGCTTCCAACCAACTGGCAAGTCTAGTGGGGCTAATGCGAATGGAATCGGCCGGCGACCGAGCAGGAGGGCGCGCGGTTCTCAATGCGCTTTCTTCGGCCCTCTTTACACTCGTGCTTCGCGCCGCGAGTGAGTCCGAGAAAGCTCCCGAAGGTCTGTTGGCCCTAGCCGGCCATCCGCGGCTGGCTCCAGCCATCGCCGCCATGCTTGGCGACCCGGCCCAAGCTTGGAAACTCCCCGATCTCGCAGACTTGTGCGGCATGTCACGCGCTACATTTATGCGACACTTTCAGGACAGGCTGGGTTGTTCGGCCCTCGATCTACTGACCGATCTGCGTATGAGCCTGGCAGCCAACGAGTTGAAAAAGCCTGCGATTAGCACCGAGGCCGTGGCCGAAACGGTCGGCTATCAATCCGTTTCGGCATTCCGGCGTGTCTTTGCCGAGAGAATGGGGATGACGCCCGGAGAATGGCGCAGACAGGCGCACGGTGGCGAGACGGGCCCGACTTAGGAAAGACCCGCGCGATTGATCCTTTCGAGCATCATATTGAGATAATTCAGTCTCGTTATTCTCAATCTGGTCGGTAGATTGGGCTCCGTAATCACTTGATGAGGGAGCGACCCAATGAACTACATCAGCAACGCAGCCAACCAACCGACGCCGACGAATGCCGTCATCGAAACCATTCTGAGCCGTAGCGCTGCCAAATACTACGACACTACCGCAGCGCTGAGCGACGATCAGATCCGAGATCTGGTGCGGATCGGCACTTCCGCGCCGACATCGTTCCATTTGCAGAACTGGCGGTTTATCGCTGTCCGTACGCAAGGGGCAAAGGCCCGGCTACGTCCGATCGCCTGGAATCAGCCAGCGATCACCGAAGCCGCCGTCACATTCATTGTCATCGGTCGGTTGGCCGATGCCAGCACCGTCCCCGAGCGCCTCGCCCCGGTGGTGGAGGCCGGCATCATGCCGGCGCATCTGGTGGCGGAGTGGGAAGCACCCGCTCGCGGCCTCTATGACGATCAACCCCAGCGGCAGCGCGACGAAGCGGTACGCTCCGCTACTTTTGGCACCTCGGCGATCATCTATGCAGCTCGCTCCCTCGGCCTCGGTACGACGCCGATGATCGGCTTCGACGCAGAGGCCGTGCACAGCGAGTTCGGCCTGGCCGAAGACGAAATCCCGGTCATGCTTTTGACCGTAGGGCCGGAGCGGGCCGGCAACTGGTCGCAGAAGCCGCGCATGCCAGTGGCCGATGTCCTGTCCTTCGCATGATTTGCAATCCAATCAAAAGCTTATGGAGATTTAGATGCCTAGAACCACTACCCTGAGGCCGGAACAGGTTCCGGCCGAGTCGAAACCGACCCTCGATATGTTCACCAAGAGCCTCGGGTTCACGCCCAACATGATGGCGGCCTTCGCGCAGAGCCCAATCGCGTTCAACGCCTGGG
The DNA here is from genome assembly GCF_000377185.1 of Rhizobium sp. 42MFCr.1. NCBI lineage: Bacteria > Pseudomonadati > Pseudomonadota > Alphaproteobacteria > Hyphomicrobiales > Rhizobiaceae > Rhizobium > Rhizobium sp. 42MFCr.1. The sequence goes on along the minus strand of NZ_KB897849.1, from coordinate 40,433 downwards.
CCACTCTGCTCGGCTCCCTGAGCAAGGCGCTCGACGTGAAGACACGCGACAGCATCGGCCTCGCCGTTTCCGAGGTGAACGGTTGCAACTACTGCCTGACGGTTCACAGTTTCACCGCTGAACACATGGCCAAGTTGCCGGCCAGCGACATCATTCTCGCACGCAAGGGCCACGCCAACGATCCAAAGCGCGACGCCGCCGTCCAGTTTGCGCGCAACGTCATTGAGACCCGCGGACACGTTTCTGATGCCCATCTGAAAGCCGTCCGTGACGCCGGGTACACGGACGCGAACGCCATCGAGATTGTGGCACTGGTCGCCATGTACACGCTGACGAATTTCTTCAACAACGTCTTCGATCCCGAGAAGGATTTTCCCGCCGTGACGCCGGCCGGGTCGATCTGATCCTATCCCGTCGCAACTTGTCGAAGTCACTGGGATCAATCACATGAACATCCTCCATATTGATAGCAGTCCGCGTGGACAATCGCATAGCCGTCAGCTTTCGGCGGCAGTCGTCGAAAGGCTTCTCGAAGTCGCACCGGGGGCGCAAGCATCAGCCGGCGTGACCTGGGGACCGAACCCTTGCCTCACGCGGTGGCTGATTATGCGGTGGCGCTATCGACGCCGACCACGTTGGCGGCCCCTCCGAAAGGTTCTCTCGATGTTTCGGAAGCGCTTATCCAGGAAGTCGAAGCAGCTGACGTGATTGTCATCGGAACACCGATGCACAACTTCGCGATCCCTTCGGCCCTCAAGGCTTGGATCGATCAAATTCTGCGCGTCGGTCGCACAATGAAGTCGACACCCGCTGGGAAGGTGGGAATGCTCCGGGACCGTCCGGTCTTTATCGGTGTCGCCTCCGGAGCCATCTTTAGCGGTGAGCGAGCTAACCAGCCGGACTTTCTCACCCCCTATCTGTCGCTGGCACTCAGCTCCATTGGGCTGAAGACCCAGCAGTTTCTCCCCTTGCAGGCCACCGCGTTCCTGGACTGGAACGAAGCGCCCTTGGCTAGAAAGAAAGTCCTCGCCGCTCTCGACCTCAGTGTGGTGAGGGAGCCTCGAGGCATGCGCAGCGGTCCTGCCGCCCTGTCGAGCACCGGTTGACCCTAACGCGATACGGCGCCGCAAGCCCCTGCACAGCTTCATCTCAACCCCTCCGGCCTGCCGGACTACAACAACGAGCCTTCAGATGATTTTACCAACCACCATGCTTCCACAGATCGGCGACAGGATCACCGACCATGCAGCGCCGCCAGACGAAAGCGCAATTCGAGAATGGATCGGACCGCAGGCATTCGGACATTGGGCCGAACTGCGCAGTTGGATCGACAGGTTCTATCCTGCGGTTTTCGAGCCGGACTGGCTTTACGGTGGCAGGAACCGTGGTTGGTCCTTGCGCTACAAGAAAACCAAGGCGTTCACCACGCTGGTGCCGGAATACCGGCGGTTTTCGGCTGTCTTGGTGATGGGCGGAGCGGAACGAGAGAAGTTTGAGGAGCGGCGTTATGTTTGGCGCCCGCACCTGGTCAAGCGCTACGATGAGGCCAAAACATATGTCGACGGGAAATGGCTGACCCTTGCCATCTCATCGACAGATGATCTGGACGATGTAACTGCGCTTCTAACGATGAAGCGCCCGCCTCCATCGCGCGGTTGAATGTCATCCCGGATTCACGGCGCTGCGGCTCCATCGAACTCGGGCGGCGATCTCTTCGACATCACACACAAACTCGAGATCACGGTCGGCGCGGAAGCGAACCGACAGCCTCTTGTGTGCGAGATCGAATAGATTTCCGCGAGAAATTTAGTCTGAAGCAACAAATGTCTGAGGAGATTAATCCCATGAAAGCGATCATAGCAACTGATCAAGCCGCGGGAACGGCCGGCATGAAGCTGGTGGAGCGGCCCGAGCCGCAGGCGGCGATAAACGACGTCATCGTTGAGGTTCATGCGGCGGGATTCGTCCCGACAGAACTGACCTGGCCCTCGACCTGGGTCGACCGGGTTGGCCGCGAGCGAACACCATCGGTCCCCGGGCATGAGCTGGCCGGGGTGGTCACCGCTCTTGGTTATGGCACAACCGGACTGTCGGTGGGGCAGCGGGTGTTCGGCCTCACGGATTGGTATCGCGACGGGACCTTAGGGGAATACGTGGCTGTCGAGGCGCGCAACCTCGCGCCGCTGCCAGGCGAAGTCGATTTCGCGGTGGGCGCGAGCTTGCCAATCTCGGGCCTGACCGCATGGCAGGGATTGTTTCAGCACGGCCGCCTTCAGGCTGGCCAGAGCATCCTCGTACACGGTGCCGCCGGCGCAGTTGGCGCGATTGCAGTGCAGCTAGCACGCGACTTCGGTGCTTATGTTATTGGCACCGGACGCTCCGCCGACCGTCAGAAGGCTCTCGAATTCGGTGCCCAAGAGTTCGTGGATCTTCAAAATGATGTCCTCGAAGACGTCGGTGGCGTCGATCTCGTGTATGATGTCATTGGCGGGGATATTGGAAAGCGTTCTGCGGGCCTCATACGCGCCGGAGGAACGCTGGTGTCCATTGTTGGGCCAATCGAGGCGCGGCCCGCCGACGGCCTGGCAATCGACTTCGTCGTTGAATCCAATCGTGCCCAGCTGGACGAAATCGTTCAGCGGGTACGGGACGGACGCCTACTGACGAACATCGGCAACATCTCTACACTCGATAGCGCTATTGCCACCTTTAACTCGATCGAGCGGCGCACTGGAAAGACGATCATCCGCATTCGTCCATGATCGGTATCGATACAATACATCGAGCGGCCTGATAGCAAGCGCTGTCCTCGACCTGATCCTTTTCGGCCGGCGCAACAACTCCGGCCGACACACGCTAGCGAGATTTCCAGGGCCGTCCACGGGCGGCCACTGTCCACTTGATGAGCATCGGACCGGCTACCCGCTGTGTCGCACAAAGGTTTAGCTGCACGAGCGGAACACCGATCACTACAATGCCACCAGAAGCCAACCTCTTTCTGATGGCGCAGGGCGAGGACCGTCAAATAATTCTCATCGATATGGTAGCGTGCAATATATCCGCTGTCACCGAATTCCATGAGCCATTCCCGATACTGATCGGGCAGATCTTCAATGAGCCGACCCATGTAGGGATGCGCGCCAAGCGCCCGTAGACCTTGGAGAATAAATTCGCCCGCTCGCTTGGCCGCTAACGGGGTCTTCCGTCGCAAGAATTCCCGAAGTCTCTCGAGATCACGAACGGAGGCTGGAATGAAGATTATTTGTGGCATCCGGGCGCAGCGCGCTGCTCGTCGTCGGCTCCCCACGTCGAAAGCCATTTTTCGACCTCATCGGTTGTCACCTGCAGGCCGATCGCCTGAAATTCATCCCAGGCCTTCAGGGTCTCACTCCGCAGCGCCTCCCGCTTCTCTTCACGTTCCACGTATTGCTCAATCGCTTCGCGCATGATCCAGTGGGACGAACGGCGACGGACTTCGGCCAAGTGTTGGACGCGGCCCTTTAACTCGTCATCGAGCTTCAGCGAGGTAGGTGATGCCATGTCAGCTCCTTAGTCAAAGGTAGTACCCGTCGCTACTATAGGTTGCCTCGCTGCTCCTGTCTATAATCTCGCGGCAGGAGTGACTTCGTGAAACGATCGTCCCCGTATTGAAAAGCTTTGCATTTTTTCGTCCGGAGCTTTGGCCGTGCCTTCTTATTCATTTGGTCCATATGTGCTTGTACCGGAACGCCAGTCGCTGATGCGGGATCAGACGGCCGTCCGTATCGGTAGCCGCGCTCTGGAAATTTTGGTGGCTCTGATTGAGCGACCTGGTGAACTGGTGCGCAAGGCTGAGCTGGTGTCGCGGGCTTGGCCGGATACTTTCGTCGAGGAAAGCAATCTCAAGGTGAACGTTGCGGCACTTCGTCGGGTGCTTGGGGACGCCCCCGACGGCACGCAATACATAGCGACGGTGAGCGGCCGCGGCTATCAGTTCGTGTTTCCCGTGCATATTTCCGGGCACAGTAGCGCCTCCGGTATCGCGACGTCGGCCCGCAAGCATAACCTGCCGGTTTCAGCGACCCGCTTGGTGGGAAGAGATCCTGCCATTGACGCGATCGGGCGTGCCCTTGAGGGCTCACGCCTCGTGACGATCGTAGGCCCGGGTGGCGTTGGCAAGACGAGATTGGCGCTCGCAATCGCTGACCGACTGACCACGGCTTATGAACATGGCGTCTGGTTCGTTGATCTGGCGACTGTGAACGATGCAACTCTCGTACCGACGTCGATCGCCACGGCGATGGGATTAAGGGTTCACTCGGCGAATATCAAAGCTGCGATCGCCGCCTTCGCGGCCGACCGGGATTTCATGCTTGTCCTCGACAATTGTGAACATGTTGTCGAAGCGGTGGCTGCTTGCGCAGACGCGATTCTGGCTGCTGCAGCAAGGGTGCGAATTCTGGCGACAAGCCGAGAACCAATACGGGTTCTTGGAGAACAGATCCATCGCCTGCCGCCGCTCGAAACCCCTCCGGAGGCGTCCGGACTTTCTGCAGCCGGGGCTTTGGCGTTCCCAGCTGTCGAGCTCTTTGTCGAGCGCGCAGTTGGAAGTCGCAACGAGTTCAAGCTTAGCGACGAGAACGCACCAATTGTTGCCGAGATCTGCCGCAAGCTCGATGGTCTGGCACTCGCGATCGAACTTGCAGCGCCTCGACTGGATGCGTTCAGTACACACGAACTTCTCGATATTCTTTCCGATCAATCTCATGTGTTGAGCGATAGGCGCGGCCGTGATCCTCGCCACCATACCTTGGCTGCGACGCTGGACTGGAGTTACGGACTGCTCGTCGAGCCTGAGCGCGTCCTGTTGCGACGCCTCTCCGTCTTTGCCGGCGCCTTCAGTCTCGAATCCGCTTGCGCGGTTGTGGTCGATAAAGGTCGCCCCCGCTCTGAATGCATTCACGCTGTCGCGAACCTCGTTGCGAAGTCGCTGGTCTCGACGGAGAGGGGAGAGTTCGGGACGCAGTACAGATTGCTCGATACGACACGCAGATATGCGCTGCAGAAACTTGCCGAAAGCGGCGAAAGCGACAGCATGCGTCAACGCCACGCCGAACATCTCCTCGAACTCGCCAAACGCGCCGAGGCCGAATGGAAAATTCGGCCGACCGCCGACTGGCTCGCCGAGTACGGGCGGAAGATGGATGATATCCGCAGTGCTTTGGGCTGGTCGTTCTCCGGGAACCGCAGCGGTGCCATCGGCGTAGCGCTCACGGTAGCGGCTCTTCCCTTCTGGGAGCATCTATCGCTCGTGGAAGAGTGTCGCGCGGGGGTGGAACACGCTCTTGGCAGTCGCTTTGCCAATTTCCGCAATGCGGGCGACGAAATGAAGCTGCAATTTGCCTATGGAACCACGCTGCTTCATACGCGGGGGCCCCTCCCCGAGGTCAAGGCAGCCTGGACGGCAGCGCTCGGTTGCGCCGAGTCACTCCGTGACACCGACTACGCGCTCAGATGTCTCTGGGGGTTGTGCGACTATTTCACATGGACGGGCGACCATCGCGCCGCTCTGGCGATGGCGGAGAAGATCCGAGAGCTGGCAACCGATCGCGGCGATCTCGACGCACGCAACAATGTCGACAGGCAGACAGGGACTGCCCTGCGTTACCTCGGCGAGCTTGCCGACGCACAGCATCACCTCGAACGCATGTTAGCCAGATACATTCCTCCCCCGACTCGCTCGGACACTGCGCGGTTTCAATTGGACCCGCGATCTGCGGCGCGGGGCACCCTTGCAAACGTTACCTGGCTACAGGGACATCCCGACAAGGCGGTTGCCATGGCACAGCGCCAATTGGAAGAAGCGCGCGCCGCGCAACATGCCCTCGCGCTCTGCAATGCCGTCGTCCACACCGCCTGCCCTATCGCGCTGCTGACGGGAGATCTTGCTGCCGCTGAGCGCCTGCTTGTCGCCATCGAAGCTCATGTCGCCGAACACGCCATGACGGTTTGGAGTGCCATGGGCCGCTGCTTGCGCGCGGAGTGGCTTCTGCAGAGCGGCGACGCATCTGGACTGGCAGTCTTGAGAGGCGCGCTTGATGAGCTTCTCGCTGTGGACTTCCGCATGCGGTGCCCATTCTACATCGGCGTTTATGCTGCGGATCTGGGAAAATACGGAGACGTCGAAGCGGGGCGCATGGCAATCGACGAGGCCCTCGCACTTTCGGCTTCGACCGGCGAAATTTGGTGCATGCCTGAACTGTTACGCATAAAGGCGGATTTGTTGGGCAAGGAGGGCGACCACCGGACGGACAAACCCGCCGAGGCGCTTTATGTGCAAGCAATCGATCTGGCACGCCGGCAGGGCGCACTGTCATGGGAGTTGCGCGCGGCGACGGCTCTGGCCGAGCACTGGCTTCGGACGGATCAAGACGTCAAGGCCGCAGGAGTTTTGGCGCCCGTCTACGGGCGCTTCAACGACGGGTTCGCAACCCGTGATCTTGCTAGAGCTCGCGAGCTCCTCAATGTTTTGAAGGACGTCGGCAGGAGGCGCGCGGCCGCCGTCCCTGTCACTCGGCGCGCAAAGCGTACTCAGTCTGCTCCCGAGCAGTAAGCGATCGCGTACGACCATCCAAAAGCAGAAGCACCGGAGCGATCGCCCCAATGACGGCAAAGATCGTGAAAGCCTCAAGGTAGTGGGTGCCTTCGGCCGCCATGATATGCAATGAGGCCGGTCCGAGGCCCGCGCCAAACGTCAAAGCCATGTAGTTGATGCCGAAGAGCTTACCGAAGCTGCGCATTCCGAAGCGCTTCGCCAGGAGATAACCGATCGCGTCACCTTCCGCTCCGGTGGCAAGGCCGAAAAAGACGGCACTGACATAGACTGGGATGAGACCCTCCGAGCTCAATAAAATGAGGTGACCGACAGCGGGTGACAAAAAGGCCAGGCTGGTCAATGGCACCGGCGGCAATCTGTCGAGCAACGCCCCATAGCCGAGGCGCATGGCGATGAAAGCGAGGCCCACAAGGCTCATGACAAAAGCTGCATTCGCCGGATCGGCGCCGCGATCCGCCAAAACGACAGGAAGTGAAATCGATCCGGCCGCAGCAGCGAAGTAATTGAAAAAGAAGGCGGCCAACATAAGCCAGAAGCTGGCGGTTTCCACCGCCTGGCGAACAGTGTGGCCCTCGCCCCCTGAACCCACGACCTCCCGACGTGCAGGTGGATCGCGAACAACGAAAAGCGCGACAGGTAGCGTAGCCGCCATGGACACCAGACCGGCAGCCACAAAGGCAAAGCGCCAGCCCCACACTGAAATCAGGAATGCGAGGAAGGGAGGAACCGTCGCGATCCCAAGTCCAACGAAGGCAAGCATGGCACCCAATGCGAGACCGCGTCGTGAGGAGAACCATCCGACGATCATATAGGTATAGGGCACGCCGGTCTGCGCGGCGCCCATGAGGCTCGCCACAACGACGGCCACGATGAATGTCTCCAGGCTATTTGGCGCGATTCCCACGCCAACAAGGCCGATGGCCATCGACACGGATGAAACAACAAGCACCCGACGCGGACCGAACCGATCCGTTAGTGCACCCACTACGGGCGACATGAGACCGTTTACGATGGCTATGGGTGCGACCACGGCGGCCACCACTGTCCGATCCCACTGAGTATCCGCGGTGATCGGTACAATGAAAACGCTAAAGCCATAGATCAGCACGATCCCGATGCTGAAATACATCCCCACGCCTGCACCCAACACGATCGCAATCCGTCTGGTTCGCCCCGCCGTCCTGTCCATACCCATATGAGCCCTTGGTTGGTGCCGCTCTCGGAGACCGCAGTCCGCCCACAGGCGTCGATATCGTGCTGACGGGATTGCGGCTCGGTTCACCGAATTTCCCCGATCTTAACCAGCCTCGCAAGCGCATCCGCGTTAGAATTTTCGCAATCACCCCAACGAACCACGGGAGCTAACGATGTCGCGCACGCAAAAGACTTCTATCCAACCGGACGACCCGGATCGCCGAGCTGTTCTTTGCGCTGCGGGAGGCGTTGCTCTCGGCGGAATTGCCGCCGCCCTCGGCGGTAGCGCCACTGCCTTCGCGGAGGAAACGCCGGCAGCAACCCGCGCCACGGGTTCGCTAGGCGCCCGGCTCCAGGGTGTGCAGCATTTCGGCCTCACCGTACAGAACATGGAACGCGCTTATGAGTTCTACACGGCAGTGCTCGGCGGAACCGAAGTCTTCCGCCACGGCGATTTCCAAGGCGACGCGGTCCAGAACACGCTTTTGGCCGACCAGGAAATTCTCGCCAATCAACTCGGCGTAAATCCACGGACAATCGGCGTTCCCGATCTCAGAGGAGGCACCCAACGCCTCGACGTGCGGTTCATTCAGTTCGATAATGTCGTAATCGAACTGTTGCAGTATCGCGATGCCGACCAGCCGTTGAACGGCCCGAAGGCTTTCGCCGAACCGCTGGAGCACATGAGCCCGGCCTTCCCGCGAATGATGCACATCTGCTTCCATGTCGGAGACGATGTCGACTTCAACCAGTTCATCGCCGATCTCGAGGCGGAGTCCGCACGACGCGGAATGACGCAGGTACGAGCAAATCGCATCATTCGCGTTTCGACTGAAGAGGAGCGAAAGGCGGCTCCTTTGAGTGCTAACACCAACAAGGTGACTGTCGCGCCATCAGACGGATGGGAACTGATCTATTGCAAAGGCCCCGAGGGGGAACAACTGGAGTTTGTGAAGGCGCTCGGGCCGGTGAAAAAGCGGTTTGCCGACGCGCTGGCAGCGCATCTGCAACTCGCCGCGAAGTAGTCCCAAAACGCATCGACATCACTTCTCAAACCGGTCATGGCTTTGTCAGCGGCCACTGCGATTGGGCGAGATAGGGAGATATGACATGATCAGAACATTGCGGCTGCAAACCTCGGCTATTCTGCTTGGTGGCCTGCTTGCGGGAACGGTTCTCCAAAGGGAAGCGCTCGCACAGGAAGGTCCGGGACAGGGCTATGCCAAAATTGCCAGCGGAGCTTACTCGGTCGTTGCCGAGGTCCGTGCCAAACCGGGCAAGGAGACCGAACTGAGAGCCATCACGCTTCCACTCATCGACCTCGTGCGTAGCGATCCTGCAAACCTCGTCTACTTCCTGCAGGAGAGCCGAGAGACCCCCGGACACTTCATCTTCTACGAGATATTTGCCAACGAAACCGACTTCGAGGCACATAACGCAATGCCCTATGTGAAGGAGTGGTTTGCCAAGCTACCAGAACTCGCCGACGGGGGCGTGAAGGTGATGCGAATGCAAATTCTGGCGCCGGCCAGCGACTAGCAAGCCTGACAAGACCATACGTCGGCGAATGAAGGCAATCGCGGTGCGGGGAAAACACACCCGCCCCGTAGACGCCTCCGCCTACGAGACCGTCAGACCAGGAGTTGCTATATGAGACTCAAAGGCAAGGTTGCATTGGTCACGGGAGCCGCTGGTGGTATTGGCTTCGCCGTGGCGGAACTCTTCGATAACGAGGGCGCCATCGTCGTCGCGGGCGACATCAAGCCGCCCGAGCAACCATACCCCGAAGGGGTTGAAGCGGTGACACTTGATGTCACCAGCGAAGAGCAATGGGCAACCGTCGTTAGCGCGATCCTCCGGAAGCATGGCCGCCTGGACGTGCTGGTAAATAACGCCGGCATTATCGCTTACGAACCCCTCGACAAGTTGGAAATGAAGGACTGGCTGAAGATGATCGCCGTCGACCAGACCGGCGTCTTCCTCGGCATGCGGGAAGCAGTTCGTGTCATGCGCAAGCAGCAGGCGGGTTCGATCGTCAACATCTCCTCGATATGGGGCAGTGCGGCAGTTGCAGGTGCGCATTCCTACCATGCCGCCAAAGGTGCTGTCCGCAACATGTCCAAAAACGCAGCGATAACGTTCGTATCCGACGGGATCAGGGTCAACTCCGTACATCCGGGCTTCATACATACGCCGCTCACGGACAAGCAAGCGCCAGCACTCAACGATGCCGTCATCGCCATGACTCCGATGAAACGCGGCGGCAAGCCGATCGAGATCGCATATGGCTGTCTCTACTTGGCTTCCGAAGAGGCAAGCTACGTGACCGGCATCGAATTGAATATCGACGGGGGTTATCTCGCCCAGTAGCGCGAGGGGAAATGAGGATCATAAAAGGCCCCTGTCTTGCAAGCCGCTCCGTGCGGTCGGCAATCGCGGCACCGCGTAGGATCGCTCACGAGACGGCTGCTGCACATCTTTTCGGAGCTAAGCGTCATTTAACAATCGTGATGCCTTCTCAGCAGTAAGGTTCTCGGTAGCGGCACCCTTGATCGGCTGCTGCAATTCCAAATGAAACAAACCGCGTCGAGACGAGGCAGTCACCTTAAATCAACGGAGGCCAAAATGCTCAGCAAAGCCTTTGAAGCCCAATGCGCCGCTGTAAACGTTCACTGTACTGACCAGCGACAACGGCAGAAAGCCGGCCTCACTCTCTTCGCTCTTGCGCTCGGAAGCTTCTGTATTGGCACATCCGAATTCGCGAGTATGGGAATTCTGCAGCTGTTCTCGGCGAGTTTGCAGATCGATCTGCCGGCCGCCACGAACGCGATAACAGCATACGCATTCGGTGTCGTGATCGGTGCACCCCTCGTCACGCTGGCCGCGGCTCATCTTAACCGCAGAACTTTGCTTCTGTTGCTTATGACTGTCTTCGTGTGCGGAAACATCCTCTCAGCCTTGGCGACAGGCCTCGGCACGCTTGCGGTGGCTCGCTTTATCAGTGGCGTGCCCCAAGGCGCCTACTTCGGGGCGGGTGCGGTCGTGGCATCATATATTGTCGGCCCGGGACATGGTGGGAAAGCGTTCGCCCTCGTGATGAGCGGCCTGACGATTGCCACGATCGTCGGATCACCCCTCGCCACCTTCCTCGGCCAAAACCTGGGGTGGAGGAATACCTACTTTGCCGTTGCAGCTCTCGGCGTGCTGTCCGCCGCTGCGTTGTGGCTATGGCTCCCCAGGACGAATGCCTTGAATGGCGGTTCAATCGTCCGAGAGCTAAGTTCGCTCGGCAAACCGGCGGTCTGGTGGATGATGCTGGTGGCAGCGCTTGGCGTATCGAGCATCTTTGCCGTCTATACTTTCATCGGCCCTTTCGTGACCGATGTCGTTTCCATGAGCCCGGGATGGATCCCGATCGCTCTCGCCCTGTTCGGGATCGGCATGACGGCAGGAAACCTTCTTGGCGGCAGAATTGCTGACCTGCACCCGGCACGCGGCATTGTGGTGGGCTTCGGGAGCGCCGTCATCGTACTCGCGATCGTTGCCAGCTTCGGCTCCAACGCCCCCACGCTTTTCGTCGGGCTTTTCTGCGTCGGGGCAACCATGATGACAGCAATACCCACGATCCAGGTCCGCCTTACGCGACTTGCGCCGGAAGCCCCAACTTTGATGGGTGCCATGAACCTGGCCGCTCTCAACGTCGCAAATGCCATCGGCGCCTGGGCGGGCGGGCTGGCCATCGGCAGCGGCCTGGGTTTGCTCTCTGCGGTATGGGCAGGGTTTTGCCTCACCCTTCTGGGACTTGGCGCATTCGCACTTGTCCTGCGCGGCAGTCCGCACATGGCTCCCGCGCAATGAGCAGTGACATTCAAGCAAGCACAAGGCTCGTCAGCAGCACCCACGACGAGCATGAGTGCCATCGTCTACCCCTTGGTGTTGGATTTTCGTTGCCCTGGTGAGTAGATCTCCGTGAACCGCTCTCCTGTCGCGTGGACCGACCCCCATTGTTATCGAAACCTCGGAAGTCTCAAGAATGATCGGGGCTAAAGACTGAAGCGACATTCTCACGCGCTAACGCCACAAGGCCGATATTGGAACAGCGGACAAACGTTCTCCGAAAGGGATCACCTTCTGGTGGTCATACAAGACCATGCCCGAAACAAACCGTTCTCCGGATGCTTCGGCCAGAATTCGCAATCCCGAAAAATCGGAATTCGAGACGGATGCTGCCGCTTTTATCCCGATACCGACGATCCGCCCTCTTGTATCTTCGATGACGATATCGACTTCGTTCTGCTGCTTGTCACGAAAATGCGAAAACTCGAGGCGGGTTTGCGCGCCGCTGGCGAGTTTAAGGATCTCTCCAAAAACGAAAGTCTCCAGCAACGCCCCGAACTGACTCCTGTCGTCGCGAAGGCGGTCGAGAGAGAGGTCTCGAAGGGATGCGAGAAGGCCGGAATCGAGGAAATGTATTTTCGGTGTCTTCGTCAGACGTTTCAGTTTGTTGGAAAACCAGGGTTGTACGGTTCGAGCGAGGAAAAGGCTCTCGAAGATGCCGACATATTTTTGCGTTGTGATGTGGTTCATCCCAATGGCCGCGCCAATTCTGGAATAGTTCACGAGCTGTCCCGAATGCTCTGCCAGAATGCGTAGCAGGCGCGGCATTTGAGCGATCTGCTCGATTTGCGCGACATCGCGAACGTCGCGTTGAACGATCGCCTGGACATAATCCGCATACCAGTCCTGTCTGCGGCTCAAGGTTTTGCGGCCCAGTGCCTCGGGATATCCACCGGCCAAAACTGCAGCCACAAGGTCGTCTCCGAAGATTGGCTCTCCGGCCTTGGCTTCGTTTCGAAAGGCGTCGCGCAGGAAGCTGCTGCCAGCGGTTCTGATCTCGCTTTGCGCAAGCGGCAGCAATCGAACGACCTCCATGCGCCCTGCGAGCGAGTCTGCCACGCGTGGCAACGTCATGAGATTGGCTGAACCGGTCAGAAGGAAACGCCCTGGGCGCTGGTCGGTATCCACGCTTTCCTTGATGGCCAACAACAGCTCGGGCGCGCGCTGAATTTCATCGATGATGGCGCGATCCATACCTCTTACAAAGCCAACTGGATCCTGTCGCGCTGCGTCCAGGGTCGTTGCATTGTCCAGCGTGTAATACTCCATCCCCTCGTTGGCCATCTTCTTGGCCAACGTCGTTTTTCCTGATTGTCTGGGACCGACGATCAGTACGACCCGCGTGTCTGACATGGCGTCGGCAATGCGTTGCTCAACGAGCCTTGGGTACAGCGCCACAGCTTCATTCCTTTGATGACTGTTTGAAACTAGGGCTATGACCGATTGAAAGTCAAGGAATGACCATTTGAAATCTGCATGGCGACTGATTGAAAGGATAGGCGCTCGACGCAAGCGAGGACAGGACGTTAAAAGTCTCGGCGACCTTGTAGGCGCTATAGTGTTGCAGCATCACGCCGCCCGAGCCGATACGGATCGAGCACGTGCGTGCAAGTAGATAGGCGATCAGCGCCTCGGGTGCGGAACTCGCCAGGTTGGTCATGCTATGATGCTCGGCGACCCAGAAGCGGTGACAACGAATTCCTCGACCGCAATGGCCAGCTTGACGGCCGCCACAAGCGCATCCGCCGCGGTCGCACCAGCTTCGACCGGGGCCTTGTCCAGCAAGCTGAGAAGATAGGTCATCACATCGGCTCACAAATAAGTAGATATCAGCTCGATAGGAAACCGCTTTCTCTTTGGAGTTGAAAGAAAGGAAAAAAGCACCGTGCGGCTGAGGTGGGATGACGCTACCGTCAGGCAGGTATGAACGATCTTGATTATGGAGTGAATTCGATGCCCGAAGCCTTGGAGAATGTAAGGGTAACGCTGGCATCAAGGCCCAAAGGGCTGCCGTCGCCTGAGAACTTCCGAACCGAGCGCGGCCCCCTGCCGACGGCCGCAGAAGGTGAGGTCCTTCTGCAGGTTCTTTATCTATCACTCGATCCCTATATGCGCGGACGCATGGATGACGCGAAATCTTATGCTCCGCCCGTTGCTATCGGCGGGGTCATGGAAGGCGGCACGGTTGCCCGCGTCATCGGCAGCCGCAACAGCAATTTTGCGCCGGGCGACATCGTCCTGTCCCATTCGGGCTGGCAGACCTACGCTACATCGAGCGGCGACGGGCTGAGAAGGCTTGACGCCACGCAGGCACCCCTGACCGCGGCGCTCGGCGTGCTCGGCATGCCAGGCTTCACCGCCTATGCCGGACTTCGCAATATCGGCAGGCCAAAGCCCGGCGAGACCGTTGTTGTCGCCGCAGCAAGCGGCGCCGTCGGATCGGTTGTCGGCCAGATTGCGAAAATTGAAGGTGCAAGGGCTGTCGGCATTGCCGGCGGCCCTGAGAAATGCGCATTCGTCCGCGACGAACTAGGCTTCGATTTTGCAATCGATCACCGCGCCAAGGATTTCAACGCCCAACTCGCGTTAGCATGCCCCGATGGGATTGACGTCTATTTCGAGAATGTCGGCGGCCCCGTTGCCGAAGCGGTCTTTCCGCTTCTCAATGATTTCGCACGCATACCCGTCTGTGGCCTGATTGCCCACTATAACAACGAACCGGCACAAGGCGTCGATCGCCTCCCCGGCTTCATGCGAGACGTGCTTCGCAAGAGCCTGACGGTGCGTGGCTTCATTCAGCGCGAATTCGCCGACCAGCGGCCCGATTTTCTGAGCGAGGCGTCGGCATGGCTGGCCGACGGCCGCCTGAAATTCCGCGAGGACATCGTCGATGGCCTGGAGAATGCCCCCGAGGCTTTCATCGGCCTGCTGCAGGGCAGGAATTTCGGGAAGCTGATTGTACGTGTCAGCGAATAACATCAAAAGTTGAGATGCCCCCTTCATTGTCACCGGCTGTTGCCGACAGGATGGCCAAAAAGAGGAGCTTCCTCTATTGTGTTGGGCGTCGCCACTACCTTTGCATTGACCTGAAACATCGCTCTCGTTGCAAAAAGGGCCCCGGCAGCCAACACCATCGTACAATAGACCCTATTTCATAATCGGCGCATCCTGGTTGCGGGAGCGGCAGTCGCTGGCAATATTCCGCGGCGGGCAGCGTCGAAAGATCCGGAGCCCAGGCGCGAGACAGGAACCAGAACTGTGATCGCAAATGGCACAGCATGCTCATGCAATTCGCTTCGCCGGCTCGGAATTGGGCCACAGCCGCCATGTCTGCGCCTTCTTCAACAGCGAGGATGAGGCCTACAAGGTGCTTATACCGTTCATCGTCGATGGGTTCGAATGCGGGCATAAGGCCGTTCATCTGGTCAATCCCGGCCAGCGGCCCGCACACCTCGACAGGCTCCGCTGTGAAGGGATCGACACCGAAGAAGCGGAGGCCGTCGGTCAGCTCGACATTCGAACGAATGCCGATGTCTATCTCAGCGATGGTCGCTTCGATTCCGACAGGATGCTTGCGGTCTTCGAGAAGCTGGCGAGCGGTCACTCGGACAACGGCTATCCGCTAAGCCGGATCATATGCCAGATGGACTGGGCCGGCGACGGGCGATCCGATATTGCGGATCTGATATCCTTCGAAGCGCGCGTGAACGACGTCTGGAGCCAGCACGACGACGTTGTCATTTGCATTTATGATCTTGCAAAGTTTGGCGGCGAAACTGTCGTCGATGTTCTCCGCACGCATCCGATGGTTGTCGTCGGCGGCGTCCTCCAGGAGAATCCATTCTATGTCGCCCCGGCGCAGTTCCTGGAAGAATTGCGGGAGCGGCGTGCGAGGAGGAGCGAGGCTCGCGACCGCGGTGAGAACCATGGTTGATCTCGCCAAGAGTGCCGCACCACGTGATGATTGGCGTCGCCGATGCATGAGCGACCTGATCACGCTCGTTGCCTTGCCAGCGATGTGGTCGGGTGGCGATCTTTTTCAGATCGGCAATATCCTCCTCGACGCCCTTCAGGCGATGCTGGATGTCGACCTGCTCTATCTTCGGCTGATGCTGCCAGATGACCCAGCACTCGTGGAACTGGCCAGACTGCCGACTTCCGATGTCGCTATCAACGCTCAGGAGGTTGGAGCGTCCCTCGATTCCGCACTTGGACCTCTTTCGGCCTGGCCGGCTTCCGCCAACCTGTCGCTCGGGCGAGGGCTGATGGTCATTGCGCATGCGCAGGTGGGATTGGGAGGTGCTGCCGGCGTTCTGGTCGCGGGGTGCCATGGCAGGCTTCTGTCGCAAGAGGAGCGCCTTGTACTCAACGTCGGCGCCAATCAAGCCGCACTTGCGGTCAATGAGGCGGCGCGGCATGTCGGTCAGGCAAAATTGGCAGCAATGCTTGCGAAGCGAATCGCCGAGCGGACGATGGAGCTCGCCACTGCCAACGTGGCCCTGAAGAAGGAAATCGCCGAACGTGAGCAGACGGAGGAAGCGCTCCGCAAAAGCGAACGCACTGCTCGCCGTCTTGTCGACAGCATGCCGGGTATGGTCGCGATCCTTTCCAGTGAGGGAGTAGTCGAGGCCGTGAACGCACAGCTCACCCGATACTGCGGCGTTAGTCTTGAAGAGTTTCGAAACTGGCAACATGCTGACATCATACATCTCGACGATCTGCCGACAGCGATAAGGATCTTCAACGAGGCAATCTCAGCCGAACAGAATTTTGATCTGGAGGTGCGCGTAAAGGGTAGTGCCGGGGACTATCGATGGTTCCAGGTTCATGGCGTTCCCTTCCCGGACCCCTCGACCGCGCCATGGTACGTGTTCCTGACGGATATCGATGATCGGAGGCGTGCCGAGGCCGCCAGGGCGGCCAACGAGCAGAAACTCCAGGAGATCGTAGACGCCATTCCCGTCATGGCCTGGGCCGCAGCACCGAGCGGAGAGGTGGAATATCTGAACGAACCCTGGCTTGAGTTTGCCGGGATCGCGGCAGATGAGGCCGACCACTGGTGGGCAGCTGTTCACCCGGACGATGTCGCCGGCCTTCTCAAGACGTGGGAGGAGGTGCTGCACGCGGGCGTTCCCGGCGAAGCAGAGGCCCGCATCCGCCGTCGCGATGGCGAATACAGGTGGTTCCTGATCCGGTCCAACCCGGTCTTCGCCGAAGATGGGTCGGTGGCACGATGGTATGGAACGAATACCGACATCGACGACAGGAAGAAGGCCGAGGACAAGCTTCGTCACAGCGAAATGCTGCTGGCGGAAGGCGAGCGGATGAGCCACACCGGTACCTTCTGCTGGCAGCTAGCAACCGATGAGGTCATTTTCTCCGACGAACTCAGCCGCATCTTCGGCTTCGAGAAGGACGCCGTCATCACCATGGAAGCGGTGGCGACGCGGGTTCACCCTGACGACAGAGAGGTTCTCACACGCCGGCGCGACGAAATTCGCGCTGGCGCTTACAATCCCGAGTATGAGGCCAGGATCATTTCGGGCGACGGGTCCGTCCGCTATCTAAGGGTCGTTGCGCGCAGTCTCGAGTATCCCGATGGCCATGTGGAATGCATCGGCGCCGGCCAGGACATCACGGAGCGACGTCTTGCCGAAGAAGCCCGCGACCGATTCAGGGCCGAACTTTCGCAGATCACACGGGTGATGAGCCTCGGAATGATGACGGCCTCGATAGCCCACGAAGTGAACCAGCCGCTTTCGGGGATCATCACGAATGCCGGCACGTCTCTTCGAATGCTCGCCGCGACACCACCGAATGTCGAGGGCGCTCTGGAAGCGGCACGCCGGACGATCAGGGATGGACAGCGCGCATCCGAAGTGGTCGGGAAGGTCCGGGCACTGTTCAAGAAGCAGCCCGCAACGCTCGAACCGCTTGACCTCAATGATGCCGCACGCGAGGTTGTTGGCTTGATCGGGAGCGACCTGCAAAGGAACAGGATCGCACTGCGGTTGGACCTTTCAGATCAACTGCCGGGGGTAGATGGGGACCGGGTCCAGCTTCAGCAGGTCATCATGAACCTGTTCCGTAACGCGATCGACGCAATCGGCGAGCTCGCGCACCAGCCTCGGGAAATCGCTTTGCGAACGGCGATCACAACAGAGGGGCTGGTCGAGCTCGCGGTCCGGGACACAGGTTCGGGTATCGCGACTGATATCGAACAGCTCTTCACGGCATTCCACACGACCAAGAGCGACGGCATGGGCATCGGCCTGTCGGTCAGCCGCTCGATCGTCGAAGCGCACAACGGTCAAATGTACGCGTCATCCAACGAAAAAGCGGGAGCGACCTTCGGCTTCCGACTTCCCTCGAATTCGGCGCCACAAATCCAGGCGACGGGCCTTGGGCAAGCGAGGACGCGGCGATGAAGAAGGAGCCAGTCGTTTGCATTCTTGACGAGGATGTTTCGATACGGGAACCACCGCTCCATCTGATCCGGTCACACGGATTTGATGTCGATTCATTCTTGGAGATGAAGCACACCGATTGCATGAACCTCGGCGTCGGAACGTGGGCGGCCCGCACCGCAGGCTCGCACGCAATGGGCAGGTTTTACCGGCCATGCTCAGTACAGCAAGGCGGCTTGCCGAGGGCGGTCGAATGTCTCGGCGCGCGTTTTGACGGTTCTGAGGGAAGGCTTGCGTGATTTGCTTGTCAGATGACACTGAGCGAAGTCAGAAGGAGAAAGCTATGTACAGTACCATCGCGGCCGCACATCAGCGGGCAAAGACGCAGATCCAGGCCCTGGAGAGATCCGTTGTGTTTGTCGTCGATGACGATGTGTCCGTCCGGGAATCCCTGGAACTTCTCATCGCATCCGCAGGATGGCAGCCGCTGCTTTTCGCCTCCGCGAAGGACTTCCTTTCACATGCGCGACCCGCTGGGCCGAGCTGCCTCGTGCTTGATGTCAACATGCCGGGCTTGAATGGTCTCGACCTTCAGAGCCTTTTGACCGCGGATGGAAGGAGGATACCGATCATCTTCGTAACCGGCTTCGGCGACGTGCCGACCACTGTGCGCGCAATGAAGGCCGGCGCATTCGAATTCCTGACCAAGCCAATCGACACCGCTGCGCTATTGCATGCCATAAGAAGTGCCATGGAACGCAGTGCAGCACTCACGCGCGAAGATAGCGAGCTGGCCGCCCTTCGATCCTGCTATCAAATGCTGAGCCCCCGGGAGCGCGAGGTCATGTACTTCGTCGTCCACGGCCTCCTGAACAAGCAGGTGGCTTTCGAACTTGGGATCAGCGAAATTACCGTTAAGGCGCATCGCGGTCAGTTGATGCGCAAAATGAATGCTCGTTCTCTGCCCGAGCTTGTCAACATGTTTGCGCGCCTCCGGCTCGGCGATCAGATAGTCATGCATTGAGGACCACGGCAAAGGTTTATCCTTCGCGCCAGACCAACATCCGATAGTATCGGAGACACCTTGGCACAATAGCCTGATGTCCCATTTCGGGAGATGCTTCCATGGGAACAAGGATTGAAGCCTCGATGCGTCCCAGGGGATCGGTGCCGGACTCGTGAAGGCATTTCTCGACAAGGGCTGGAACGTCGTCGGGACATCAAGGCGCATCAGCAAGCCAGGTAGTCCGATCGGACAACCCGTCTCGAACTCGTCGACGGCGATGTCAGCGATCCGGCGACGGCTGAGCTGGTAGCTGGCTGGGCTGTGGATCGGTTCGGTTCCATCGACGCTCTCGCCAATAACGCAGGGATATTCACGAAGATGTTCTCCCCACCATGGGGCCTCCCGAAACCGGTCTGTACCACATCGCAGGCGGCAAAGCGTGCCTGATAGCCACGCCGGGGACTGTTCCTGAATCGCGCAAACGACATCAAGGGTCAGCGGACCGATACCTTGGTACAATGTACTGGAGGTTGAACAACTCCTAGATTCAATCGTGTTCCGGCGGTGGTTCCGACCGGTTGACAGATATACCGTGTGGTGGCCGCAACGGAGTTGGCCATGGAAAGCGTTCGTCCATTGGTTTCGGTCGTTGACGATGATGTGTCAGTTCGCGAGTCCCTGCCCGCGCTTATTCAATCATTTGGCCTCGACAGCATCGCCTTCGCGTCGGCGGAGGAGTTTCTCGCTTCGGGCGCCCTTGCGACGACGAGCTGCCTGCTTCTCGACGTCGTTATGACGGGGATGTCTGGGCCGGATCTGCAGTGCGAGCTCCTACGTCGCAACAGCCCGGTCCCCATCGTCTTTATAACCGCGAACCATGACGAGAACCAGCGGTCAAGACTCCTTGCAAGAGGCGCATCCGATTGTCTTTTCAAACCTTTCTTCGACGACGCCCTCGAAAAGGCCGTCCTTCGAGCACTCGCAGAACGCAGCGGATGACGCGCCGGGCTTGACATCACGGATGTTCACCACCGGCCCCAGACGCGATCCCGTGGCGTCTGGGGCGTCGTCGTCAAAAGCGCTTGTCCACCGCTCTTCGGTGGAATACCACCTCGACGATCAGGGCTCGGAGCCCCAGAAAGCCGCGGTCAACTGCGGCTGAAGGTGTGATCGCCGCGATGCCCCGGCATGCGAGCGGTGATTGCCTGGACGGTCCAGCCGTTGTCACGAAGCACGACGACGCCTTCACCCTCGCCTTGCTAACCGGACTGGTTGCACTCTGTCGGGTCGCCGAAAACCGGTGAGCTAATCGTCGGCCAGAGTTTGTGCGATGGATCTGCCATAGGGAAAGAACATATCCTTACGCCCTTCCTGCCAAGCGGACCGCAACTCCGGTTGCGTGATGTCCCAGTCGGGCCAGGATTTCTTGCAGACCTCGCGCAGATCCTGGCGAAGTTCCTCAACTGTCGGGCGGCCAAAGAACCAATAGCCATTGTAGAGTTTGTAGACGACCAGACCGGGTTCGAGGACAATGACATGGGGGATCATCGGATTATGAACCGAGTCCGTGTATTCCGCGATTTCGAGATCCTTTTGGATCGTCCGTCTCGGATCCGACAGAAATGGCCAATGCGCCCCGACGCCGCTGCGGAACTCGTGTGCTTCGGCAATGGTGTCGGTGCTGATCGTCACCAGCCTGCAATACCCGACCTCCATTTCTCGATAGAGCTGCAGCAACCCCTCATGCTGACGTCGATCCTTGGGACAGAAGCTGCCTCGGCTGAGAACCAGCACCATGGGATAAATGGCCTGCAACTCCGAGAGTTTTCGACGTTTGCCGGTGTGATCGCTGAGTTCGTAGTCTGGAAAAACCGCTCCCGAAACGATGTCTGATCTCATGTCCAATTCCTTCGTTTGTGCGACCCCTGGCCGCTATAGGTCTATCACGAGGTCACCTGCCGGTTGCGAGCAGCAAAGCAGCAGATTGCCATCCGCAGCTCCATCGATCGGGTTCGGTTGATAGGTAACCAAGCCCGAGATCAATCCGGTCTCGCAGGTATGGCAGACGCCGGTCCGGCAGGACCAGCGAGCCGGCACATCGCATGCCTCAGCCAAGTCGAGCAGGCTGTGCATGCTCGGGTTCCAACGCACGGCCACTCCGCTGCGGGCGAACGAGACCAATCCTCCGGAGCCGGGCTCTCCAGCCGGCTGATGCGGTGGCTGTCGCGGCGAAGCTGCGATTCCTGGCGTTATGGATGAACCGGAGCCAAACATCTCGGTGTGGATGCGATGGCGCGCAACTCCGATGCCAGCAAGTCCTTCCGTGATGTCGCTCATGAACTTCGCAGGTCCGCAAAGGTAGAAATCGCTCTCGATCGGAAGGTCAAGCGTCTTGAGGATTGCCGTGTCCAGGTGGCCTGTCGAGTCATAGTCAGTGCCCTGTCGGTCGCCTGGCGCGGGCGCGCTGTAGCAGGTGTGGCCATGGGCATTCGGGAGCGATCGAAGGAGCTCGCGTACTTCCTGTGCGGACGGATGCTCCAGACTGCTGCGCGTTCCGTAGAGCCACCAGATCTCCCGCGAGGACTTCTCAGCGGCGAGAGAATGAAGCATGCCGAGAACCGGCGTCATCCCTATCCCCGCGCTCAGGAATGCCACAGGTCCGTCGCCGCGGATCAATGTGAAGCTGCCGCGCGGCGCGCTCACCTCCACGAGATCACCCTCGTTCAGTTCTTCGCTTACGAATCTGCCGGCAGCACCGTGCGGCTCGCGCTTGATGGTTACCCTGAAACACTGGCCGTCCGCGCGGCCTGACAGTGAATAGCTTCGAAGTAGGAGCGGAGCCGAGCGTGGCTGCAGCCGGAGCACGATGAATTGCCCTGGCAGGTAATTCTCCAGCAACCTCCCGTCCAACGGCTGGAGTTCAAGCGAGGTGACGTGATTAACCACCGGCGTCTTGCGAACAACGCGGAACTCGCGGAAGCCACCCCACGCCGGGCGCGTCTCGATCACGCCCGTCAGGCCAGCATTTCCCGTCACCTTCGCACCCTCGGCCGGTTGTGTGAGCAAAGCCTGGAACGAATGGCGCCAACCATCGCTCAACGCCGGATTGCGCAGCGCCCGTTCCAATCGGTCGCGGCGATGGCCAGGCTTGTAGAGCAGCGCGTTGATCTCCGAGACGCTCATGCCGCCCTCTCCGGATGCGGTCTTGATGATAGCGTCGTCCGCTTGGACATACCCCTCCTCAAGAACGCGAAAATAGAAGCCCGGTCTGTCATGCAACACCAACAGAGCCGCCATTTCGGGCACGTCCATGCGAATGCCGAGCCGATAACACGTGACACGGGGCTGCGTCACCTCGAACAGCGCCCCACCGATGCGATAGCGGTCACCGATGCAGACCTCGGCGTCGGCAAGCCCGTCCACCGTAAAGTTTTCTCCGAACTGCCCATAGACAAAGTCGCTTCGGCCCAAGTGCCTTTCCCAGTACCGGTAGGAGTCTATCTGGTAGACGAACACCGCGCGTTGCTTGCCACCATGTCCGGCCCGGTCCGCCTGCCCATCGCCGTCGATGTTCAATGTCCGCGCCATGCGTGGACCCTCGACCGAGCTCTTCCAAATCGCCGTCTTGGCGATCCTGTTTTGCCATTCGACGTCGCGGGGCAACCCGACGTTGACGGAGAGAAGGCGAGCCATAAGACATACTCCCCATGCCAATGCCGCTTGGTCGAGGATCCAAGGCTTCTGATCCGCAAGCGGACATGTTACCCGGTCCCGTGACAAGAAAACATCCGAACGGACACGCATTCCATTATACGAAGGTGTGGCCGATACCTTGGTTGAATGGCGGGTCGATGACGGGCCTGCTTTCATGGCGGGCCGGCGCCGCCCGGTCATCAATAGACGAATACCTGGGCAAGCGTATTTTCATAGGGCTAAAGCAATGTCCGATACTTGAAGCAGTATGCAAAAACGGACAAACTGGACCCATACGCTGCCAGACGCACCCGTCGGACTTGAGCTCAATCAAAATCGCAGGTGTGCTGCCGCGGCGGCTACCGACACCATGATCGCCGAACCCCCAGTACATTACAATCATACGGAAGTATCGAAGCAGACCCCTCCGCTTGGGTGTCGAATGCTCCCAAACCCATGTGGATCCCGCATCTAGTGCAGTTTAGGAATGTCGAGAGTGGACTGATCCCCGACAGCCGTTGGCTACCTGGGACAACGCGACCCGCAGCCGCTCGGTGTTTCTATTGGATACTTGCCTCCGACCACCTCTGGCGGGCGCGTTCCACGATTTCACCTTCGGAACGTGCCCCTTCCTGAAACAAGGCGATCACCATAGCCGCGACCTCGACCCTTGCCCTGCGGTCGCGCTCAATTCCGTTCTCGCGACATATGCTCTTGAGAGCATGCTTGATGAATGAGAAGTCCAGGTAATATGGAGGAATGTTGCGGGCGTCGAATGGCGCATCTCGCAGAAGGATGCTGCTCTGAACCGGAGCGCCTGCTCCGAGGTATTCTTTGTTCACAGCCGTCTTTCGCAAATCAGCCTCCGTGTCATTCGATAGAGCCGTTAACTGCTAGGATCGAATAAGCGTAGCAGATTTAGGCTTTGCTAATAAATCGCGTGACCGACGTTATCTACAGTTTTGTGGGAGGCGCCGGCTGATTGGCAGTGGGCGGTGCTTGGGGACGTCAAGCCCGCGGGTCTTCGGCAGCAAGCGGTCGTCTAAGCACAGCCTTGCTCAAAGATGCTGGGTTCTACTAACGTTGCGCGGTATGTATGCCATGGAGAAATCATCATGCGCCTGACAATAGCAATCAGCCTCGTAGTCCTGGTGCCCTTGGCCGCGTTCGCCAAATCGCCATCCGATATCGCCGACCTCGTGGGCTCGCGAGCCGCTGGCGCCGAGAGCGAAATGCAGGCGCGGGGCTATGTTGACGTGGGCGGCAACAATACCTGGTGGAACGCCGACAAGAAGCAGTGCGTCAAGGTTCGCGTCTCTCAGGGGCGTTATGCATCGATATCGCAGATTAAGGCATCGTCAGGCGGCCAGAAGGCCACAGGCGCCGTGAAATGCCCGCCCGATCTGTCCCAAGCCGACCTCTACAAATATCCGGGTTGCAGCCTGTAGCGCGTGGCGGACTCTAGGAGTCTGGAGTTCAGGTCATGCGCAAATGGGAGTGGGACTCTGAACAACGTTGGGACGCTGATTGCGGGACGCGATATACGATGGTTAACACTCCCTGCGAGCTCGCATCGACCGAGTGGCGATGCCGCGAACCGGAATGGCTTTGCAGCGCACGCGAATGAGAGCTGCGCACTGGTGCATGCCAAGGACCAGTGAAACCCGGAGGTCCTGCCCGATTTCGGTTGAGTGTAGCGTCGGAATTGAACCGGCGTCACGCGATCAACCCAACTTAAGTCCCTGAAAATCAAACATTCTGGCGTAGGTTCTGTGCAATATCGCGAACCTCTGTGGTAAGGTATCGCGCAATCCTGGCAGGCGCAGCGTCAAGGAGAACGAGTTTATTGGTACCATGGCGACCGGGCTTTGACGTTCTCGCGCGTGCCGCGAGCTAACGTTCCGAGCATTTGGTAGGGCTTGGACCGCAAGACAAGCACGATTCTGCGCCGGTCGGAGAAAATGACGGATCAAACAGCGGTGTGGTTCACCCCTTCGAACTAATCGAACTGTCGGACGTTCAACGAGATCATTAGCCGTAACCTCGAAAAGATACTCACTCCCATCAGGACTGCCCGGTGACCTATCCGCAACTCCGATCCGAAGACCCGGAACTGGCGATTGAGACACGAAGCGGGTTACCCGCTTTGGTTTTGGCAGCGCTTGGTGTCGTTTACGGCGATATCGGGACCAGTCCGCTCTATGCGTTTCGCGAGGCTCTGCATGCGACAGCAGGATCGGGATCGCACCGGGAGAACGTGCTCGGCATTCTTTCGCTGATTGTATGGGCTCTGACGATCGTCGTCACGGTGAAGTACGTAACGTTCGTTCTGAGGGCCGACAATCGAGGCGAAGGCGGGACGCTCTCCTTAATGACGCTTGCACGCCAGAGTTTCGCTGGGAAGCCAGCATGGATCCTCGTTCTGGGCGTCGCAGGCGCTTCCCTGTTTCTCGGCGACGCGATCATAACGCCTGCAATCTCCGTGTTGTCCGCCGTCGAAGGAATCCAGGTCGTCGCCCCCGGGCTCTCCGGATGGATCGTGCCGATCACCGTCACCATCATTGCCGTGCTGTTCTTCGTACAGCGCTTCGGGACAGGCGGAGTTGCATCGGTGTTCGGCCCCATTATGGCAGTCTGGTTTCTGATTCTAGGAATAAGCGGCGGCATCCACATTCTCGACGACTTAGAAATCTTCAGCGCCATCAACCCGCTTCATGGCATTCTATATGCCTCGAGCAATGTCGGGCACGCGATCGCTGTCCTAGGAGCAGTGTTTCTTGCGGTCACAGGGGCGGAGGCGCTCTATGTGGACCTGGGCCATTTCGGCCGACGGCCGATCGTGACGGCATGGTTTTTTCTCGTCTTCCCCTGCCTGCTTCTGAACTACTTCGGACAGGGCGCGTTCGTGCTTGCAAACCCGGATATGACGAAACATCCCTTTTTTGACATGCATCCGGAATGGGCGCGGGTGCCGATCGTGTGTATGGCAACCGCGGCCACGGTCATTGCGAGCCAAGCAGTCATCTCGGGGGCATATTCTCTTGTTCGTCAGGCCATGCACCTCAATGTGCTACCGCGTCTCCAGATCCTGCACACCTCGGAAACACACTCCGGTCAGATCTTCATGCCGCAAGTGAACGCGTTCCTTTTCGTATTCGTCGTAGCACTCGTTCTGTATTTCAGGAGTTCGAGCGGACTTTCCGCCGCATACGGTATCGCGGTTACGGGCGAGATGCTCATCACCAGCGTGCTGCTCTTCGTCGTGATGAAGCACATCTGGAAATGGACGACCGCGACCACTGCAGCCGTCATCGTCCCGCTCTTTCTCATTGACGCCGGGTTCTTCGTCGCAAATATCGCCAAGTTTCCTGAGGGAGGATGGGTTCCGGTCACTGTGGCATGCACCATGGGCCTTATCATGCAGACGTGGATGGCGGGACGCCGACTGTTGGCCGCCCGCACGCGTGCCGATGAAGTTCCGCTCGAGGGTATCATCCACAGGCTTGCCAAGCGGCCGCCTCCCACTGTGCACGGAACGGCCGTCTTTCTGACGAGCGACGTCGAAGGCGCGCCCACGGCGTTGCTGCACAGCCTGAAGCACTACAAGGTCCTCCATGAGCACAATGTCATCCTCAGCGTCGTCACCGCGACGGAGCCGTTCGTGCCTGACGAGGAGAAGATCTTTCTCGAGAGTTTCAGTCCTCTGTTCAGCCGACTGGTGATTACGTTCGGATACATGGAGACGCCGAACATTCCGCGCGCCTTGGTGCTTGTGCGTAAGCTCGGACTGAAGTTCGATATCATGTCGACGTCGTTCTTCCTGTCACGCCGGACCATCCTTCCTTCGAAGAAGGGCGGAATGCCCTTCTGGCAGGATCGGCTGTTCATCGTTCTCGCGCAGAACGCAGGCAACGCCACCGATTACTTCGGCCTTCCCAGTGGCAGAGTAGTGGAACTCGGGCTTCAAACTGTCATCTGACTGTTTGTTGACTGCGACGATGTCGGCGCCTGCTGGCGGAACCGCGAAGACAGCCGTTGCGTTTTCGCTGCGGAGGACGTGCTCGATGTCAAAACATGGCGAGATTTCAAAAGACGAGGTATCTGAACTCGAGTTGGCGCAACAGGTTTCGTCCGAAGCTCATGAGGGGCAGATGGACAAAACGGGCAATCCGTACATCAGTCACTGCAAGCGAGTGGCTGATCGCGTCGAAGGTGCGAAAGAAAAGACAGTCGCGTTCCTTCACGATATCGTGGAGAAGTGCGACGGGTGGAACCTCGAACGTCTTCAACAATTGGGCTTCAGCAATGGCGTCATTGATGCGGTTAACGCTCTGACCCGCCGCAAAGACGAAACCGACGATCAGTTTGTTATTCGAGCAGTCGAAAACAAGATCGCCTGCCCTGTAAAGATCGCCGATCTCCAAGACAATTTGCAGCAGGCCAACGTGGTAGGATCAGATCCCGTGAAATACAAACGAGGCTTGGAGCTTGTCGCAATGATACAGGCGGATCCAAATTTGACAGGTTTGACTTGAAGGAGTGTCCCTTCCTCCTGTCCATCATAACGAATCCCCCCGGCTACACAGTTGTTCATTTGGCCCGCCGATCAGGAATCTCATGCGTTTGAGTATCGTCACTCGGCATGGACCAGACAGGCAGGCCTGCCATAAAACTGCAAACTGCTCCATGCAGGCTTGCGAATCGCATAAGTGTGTGCTTATGTGTAATCATGATCGAACATGATATTTTCCGTGCTCTGGCGGATCCGACCCGCCGCACCATTTTCGAAAAGCTCGCGAACGGCAGCATGAACGCCACTACGCTGCGCCAGGGCATGGATATCAGCCAGCCGGCGATGTCCCAACATCTCGCGGTCTTGCGAGCGGCAAGGCTGGTGCGTGAACAAAAGGAGGGCCGCTTCGTGAACTATGAAGTCGATCCGGACGGGCTGGCCCTTATCGCGCAATGGCTGGCGAAATACCGCGCCTACTGGCCGGCTCGCATCGACGCTCTCAAGCTCTTGCTGAAGGATATGGATCAATGAACGACGTGAAGGCCAAGGTGCAGGCGAAGGTGCCGGAAAGCGGTTTCGAGCAGAGATACGAACTGGACGCGTCTCCGGAGAAAGTCTGGCGGGCGATCAGCATCGCGGAATTCCGGGAGAAGTGGCTGCCGAGGGAGGCGCTTGCCGAGCCACAGTCGCTCTCCGAAACGCCGGGCAAGGAAATCCGCTACAAAATGCGCGACGATACCCCGCCCCATCTCGAAAGCACCGTCACCTTCACGATCGCCCCGAATGGATCGGGCGGAACCAGCCTGCGGATCCTCCACGAGCTGACCGGCGCGACCTTCGAGCGGCTGGCGAAAACGGTCGCCAACGGCAACAGCCCGCCCCTCATGCTCGCCGCCTGACGCGGCAAGCCCCCGAAAAATCTCGAATGATTGGAGTTCGCCGATGCGCGAAGCAATGCAACTCGTCCCTATGGTCGTCGAACAATCGAGCAGAGGAGAGCGGTCTTTCGACATCTATTCCCGTCTGCTTCGTGAGCGGATCATCTTCCTGAACGGGGAGGTAAACGACACGGTCTCGGCGCTTGTCTGCGCACAATTGCTGTTTCTCGAAGCCGAAAGCCCCAAAAGGCCAATCCATCTCTACATCAATTCGCCAGGTGGCGTCGTAACCAGCGGTCTCGCGATGTACGATACGATGCGTTACATTCACGCCCCGGTGCACACGCTGTGCATGGGAACCGCCCGCTCGATGGGCTCGTTCTTGTTGATGTCCGGCCAGCCGGGCGAACGCACTGCGCTTCCCAATGCCAGCATTCATATTCATCAGCCGCTAGGCGGATTCCAAGGACAGGCATCGGACATGCTGATCCATGCCGAGGAAATGCAGAAGACCAAGCATCGCATGACAAGGCTCTACGCCGAGCATTGCGGCCGCACCTACGAAGAATTCGAGCAAGCGATGGATCGCGACCGCTTCATGACGGCGGAAGAGGCATTGGAATGGGGCCTTATCGACCGCATCCTGCAGGTTCGGGCAGTTTCCACCGACCACGTCGGCGCGACGTGAAACGAGCCCGGCGCAATCCGGCAGCACCGCTACTTCGCGAACGCACCTCATGCGCAGGTTTCGATCGAGCCTCTTTACATTCGCCGGTCATGAGATTCAACGTGACATGGCCCCCAGCATGGCGCAGTGAGACCCTGCTGTCCCTCCGGGCTCTGCGCAACTCGGTGATCCAACGTATTGCGCTCATCAAGGGCGATGCGACGATGAGATCGGCGCAAAGCGGCCGAAGCTCACTGGCTGCGATCGACCAGAAAGCCGCCACCTCGAAATCCTGCTCGTGTCAATTTCTCGTCCGCGCTCGCGATCCGCGGGACAAATAGTCACCGCCTTCGCATCATTCAGGCCCTATTGACAAAAGTCGGCACGTTGAACGAGCGCTCTTTCGGCCGGAAGAGCGCCCGTCGGATTTACCGGCTCCTTGTCCACAGTCAGGTATGTGGCGATCGTGTCAGGTGGCGGTCAGGACGCCATCTGAAGGGCTTCGATGCCGTGGCGTTGCATGGCGGCGCCGATGCGGGCAAAGTCGGGTGCGACCTGGGGTTCAGAGGTGCCTATCTCGCGGAAGAACGCCGTCATCGATGGCTCGATCAGTACCAGCATTCGCGCCGGGCTGCCGCTTTCGTTCACATAGTTATGCGGTGTGTGTCCATCGACACGCACCGATGTCCCTGCCGCGGCTGCAATCACGACCGGTGGTTTGTCGGCCGGGAAGTGGCGGATCGTAATCACCCCGTCGATCACATAGAACAGCTCCGGCGAGGCGTGGCTGTGCGGCGGCGTGCCGGAACCCGGTGGAATCTCCACCTCGATCAGTTCGAGCTGTTCGCCCGCAATGCCGCCCAGAAAGCGGACGCGATCGGCAATGACCCAGCGGGCCTCGCCGTCCTCATTCGTTGTCACATAGATGCTCATTTTCCTTGTCTCCTTGGTTTTCGAAGTCATGTCCGCGGTGACGAGCCCGAGGCGACCACGGACAGGATCGTATCGAGCGCCCAAGAGGCGGCTTCACCGGCTTGGGCGCCGGTGAGACCGCCGTAATCCTTGAGGACCTCCCAGGCGGAGGCCGAGTAGAGAAGATGCGCCAACGCCTCGACCCTTTGGGTCTCGTCCGGCGGCAGGGTGGCGAGAACGGGAGCAAGCGCCTCGCCGAAGCGCAGACGGCGGGCAGGCACCATGCCCGAGCGCATCGCACGCCCCGTGGGCGAGTGCAACGAAGCACGGATCGCTGCCTCGTGGTTATCGAAACGCGGAAAGGCGTCCTGTGGACCTGCCACGATATCCGCGACCGTGTCGGGTGCGATGGAGGCTCCGATCAATTCGTTCAGCCAAGGCCAGAAGGCCATCAACAAATCGTCCTTGGTCGGAAAATGACGGAATATTGTGCGCCGTTGGATTCCAGCCTCGGTGGCGATGGCGTCCATGCTGATCCCGTCCGGGCCGGCGTCGGTGCACATCAGCCGGTAAAGCGCACGCAGGATTGCCTCGCGCGTCTCGCGGGCTTTCTCCTCGCGGAGCGGACTGTTGTAGCTGCGGGTCTCTGCCATCGCGGTCTCCAGTGAATTCGTGGCATTGTATGTGCCATGAATTTTCAAAGGAGTCAATTCATGCCATTAACAGTGACATTAAATCAGTCTGAATGAAAAATGCCAGGCGCTCAATGAAAGGCCGGGCATTGCGGACGCGGGTGAACAACGGCGGCATCTGGTACAGCTCGCCTTGGCGGTACCAGCTCGTGTAACGCGCGCCTTCCTTCGCGATTCGGTCGATGTTTGGTGTTGCATGCCTATGCGCCGCACCGCCTCCCGTATAGGCAGGTCGGTCTAAAACCGACAAACGATGCACCTGACAATCGATATACTTGCTGAGCGAGAGCAGCCCGCTTTTGGAGAAACGACTAGCTCGCCCGCAAGGTTGTGAAGTCTACACCTGCTTCGACCAACTATCACGAAGTAGCCCGAGCCGCGACGGCTAGGCTCAAAACCTGTAAGTTGCAGAGCTTGAACGGCGTTCCCTTTAAGGCGCCTAGAATCTGTCCGCAATCGTGGGCCGGTTCAGGGTCTGGTGTGCGTGGGTCGTTCCGCCTCTGG
This sequence comes from Rhizobium sp. 42MFCr.1, assembly GCF_000377185.1. Classification (NCBI taxonomy): domain Bacteria; kingdom Pseudomonadati; phylum Pseudomonadota; class Alphaproteobacteria; order Hyphomicrobiales; family Rhizobiaceae; genus Rhizobium; species Rhizobium sp. 42MFCr.1. The sequence goes on along the minus strand of NZ_KB897849.1, from coordinate 9,475 downwards.
CAATGTTCGCCTTCGTGATCTCACCATGCCGTGGTCCGTGGTTTCGGCTTTAGTCGCGAGCCTTTAGAAGCGTCGCGCACACCGTCACAGAGGCACACGCTCAGGCGCGCCAATCCCGCACCAGATCCTCTTTGCGAACAACAACTCATGGCTCACCAACACAATTAGTGCGACACTGCAGTAGACATAGCAAGCCAGCGCTGACCATCCGATGCCGGTGCTGAGCCGCGGCCTAGATCGGTATTCTTTATGTAGTCATCGATGGCAACGCCGCCAAATACTCTGCAGGACCAATGACAGGTTGGCGAAGTGGAAGCACAACAGAGGAACAGGCAGTGTGAGCGAAGAGACCGTAGCCGATTTGGACGTCAATTCCGCGATATTGTCCATTGAGAAGGGTGCCGACGGTTTTGCGGCGGGGCTGAGGGCGCGGTTCTCCGCCTTGTCGGATCTGCCCGGCGAGTTGGCAAACTTGCGGAGCTCCATGGTGGGTGCATCGAGCTCGCCGGTCTTGCTTTCCCTTGCAATCGTCCTGGTAGTAGTGTTGACGGCGGGCACCTTCCTCGTGCTAGCGCTGCAAGTGAACAAATGGACTGCCACGAGTGCCGGTTGGCGTAGATTTGGATTGAGTGCTGCGGCCATGGGCGTTGCTCTCACGGTGGGTCTTGTCGCAGCTCGAATGCTTGCGCCGCCGGCCCTGCCTTTGCGAACCCTTCGGCTATGGGTGGTTGCGACTGTCGTTGTCTTTGTCGTTTTATATCTGACGAGACTTATATTGACAGCATCGCGACGGCCGGAGGTCCGCGGCCGGTCCTTTCATGTGCTGGCTCTGTCCCGTGACCTGTCGATCGCTATAGGTTGGGCTATAGTCGGGGTTGCCCTTGTCACCACATTGCAGATTTGGGATGCAGGGCCGGGCCTCAGGGATCTGACGCGGACGGTTTTGATGGCCATCCCGGCCTACCTTTTGCTTGCAGGTATGGTGTGGCGACACAAACGCACGATGGCCGCTGCCGTTGCCGGTCCGCACCCGCGAAGCCGTTGGCGCAGTCGTCTTTCGCGATGTTGGCCGGCGATCGTCATCGGATTTCTCGTCATCACGTTTGTCAGCAGCCAGACCGCTCTGACATTGGGGGCGCCGCTCCCCGGATCAGCGGTGATTGTAACTGTCCTCATGCTGCTTCTAACACCGCATCTCGATGCGATGCTCGGAAGCTGGGCGCAGCGTAAGTTGGAGGTCCCGGACATTTCCATCCCTGCTGCGGCTGGGCGGCAGACACTCCGCTTTGCCATCCTGATTGCTGCATTTTCCATGTTGGGTGTGCTATGGGCGACGCCATTGGCTCTCGGACTTGGCTTCGAATTGCGAAGCGTCGCGCGCGACGCGCTCGGGATGGCGTTGATTGCGCTTGTCGCGGCGTTTCTCTGGAATGTGGTCGGGACGGTGACAGAGCGTGCCGTGCTCGTAGCGGGTCCTACGCTCGGCGGTGGAGAGCCAGGAGTACCTCGTTCGAGACTGGGCACGATCGTCCCGCTGATCAGCGCCGTCGGAAAATCGAGTATTCTAGCACTGGCGCTGCTCTCGATCCTGGTGTCACAAGGCGTCAACGTCTGGCCGCTCATCACCGGCCTGAGCGTCTTTGGGCTTGCGATCGGTTTCGGTTCGCAGACGCTTGTCAAGGACGTCGTATCCGGACTTTTCTTCCTGATCGACGATGCCTTCCGTTTCGGCGAATACATCGAGACGTCGGGTGCCAAGGGAACCGTGGAGAAGATTTCTATACGGTCCGTATCGCTGCGCAACTCGCGTGGTGCAATTGCGACGGTGCCCTATGGCCAGATCGGCAAGATCCAGAATTTCAGTCGCGATTGGGCGATCGAAAAGCTGAGCTTTCGTGTTGCGTTCGACACCGACGTCGAATTGGTCCGAAGGCTCTTCAAAAAGATCGGGCAGGACATCGCCGCCGACCCGGAGCTTGCCCCAGACCTCATCGAGACTTTCAAGAGCAAAGGAATCGGCGACGTTGAGGACGGGACGCTGATCATCAAGGCGTCGTTTACGGCAAAACCCGGCAAGCAGTCGATGATCCGGCGCGCGGCCTTGGTGGCGGTCCAAACCGCGTTCAGGGAGAACGGTATTAAAGCCGTGCCGAAACCAATGACGACAAATGCCGGTCCAGCGGACTCTGGTTAGCCAACCGGCTGCTCTCCTTCTTTCTCGGGGACGCTGCCGGTCGGGCACCCTGCAGCGTCAAGTGTGCGTTGCAGCAAGCTGACACAACCACGACGACTGGTTTTGGCGCAAACCTACCGCCTGGCTGATCCGCCGAGATGTCCGCTTATGGGAGCCTGCTAGGGTGCAAGCTATGTGCGGGATGCGGGCGCAAAGCTGTTATAGCCCGAACATTTGGTCTTGAACGGAATCGAACCGTCGGTCCTTAACTTGATTTGATCACGCATCCGATTCGTATGCCAGTGCGCAGTATAAGATCCTCATGGGCAACTCGGCATGGCGCTCGGTGACCACAGGTAGCATCATTGCGCGAATTCTACCGCCGAACACCAAGGATATCGATCGAACACCGTTTGGGCTTCTGATCCGCCGGTGACGCCGAAGATGATGCGACGCCAAACGCCCGCGCAATTCGGTAGCGCCGATCGCAATTGCATCATCGTGACCGCTGCCAGCGCTTGGCGGCTTGGCGCTCTCCGGTATTGCTATAGTGCGTCCAGTAGCCGACATCGTGGTCTGGATGTCCGGCCACATCTGCAATGTATTCAGCATGCGATAGCGGTTATTGCCCGAGCGCAGGAGCCTGCCCGATTTCGGTTGAGCGGAGCGTCCGAATTCAACCGGCGCCGAAGCCCCCCGCTTGCCGGCGATCACAGACGTCCAAGAACCGTCCGCTTTCCGTGGATCGTCATTTCCGTGTCGTCCGCGTCGGCGCCATCGGTACAAAGAAGGATGACGGCTCGATGGAGATGGAGATCGCCAGGGCGCTACCTCTTAGCACTTGTTGACTCACCCGCGGTTGAACAATAACTTGCTAACTCAGTCGTTAGGCTTGTCCTCTTATGACGGATCAATCTCTTCAGCGTCGCCTTGCTGCCATCGTCGTTGCCGACGTGGTGGGATATTCACGCCTGATGGAGGCTGATGAAGTCGCCACGCTGGCGAACCTCAGGGAACTCCGTTCTGGCGTTATCGAGCCGGCTGTGATGCGCCACAACGGTCGCATCTTCAAGGTCGTGGGAGACGGATTCTTAATCGAATTCAGTAGCGCGGTAGGCGCGGTCGCAGCAGCGTTGGAAATGCAACGGGCCACCACTGCCGTTGAGGCTCCCGGAGACCGGCGCCTGCTTTTGCGTGTAGGCGTCAATCTGGGAGATGTCATTGACGACGGTTCAGACGTCCTCGGCGACGGCGTCAATGTCGCGGCGCGCCTCGAGACGCAGGCCGCACCGGGAGGCATCTGCATTTCAGCAAACGTTCACGGCGAGATCGTCGGCAAGATCCGCGACCAATTCTTTGATGGAGGCGAACGCTACCTAAAGAACCTCACTCGCCCGGTCCACGTGTGGCATTGGCCAGATGTGCCGCAGAGCATATTGCCGCTGCCCGAATGTCCCTCGATCGCTGTATTGCCGTTCACGAATATGAGTGGGGACGAAGCGGACGCGCCTTTCGTCGACGGATTGACCGAAGACCTGATCATCGACCTTTCCCGTACGGCTGGCCTGTTCGTCATCGCGCGCAATTCCGTGAACGGCTACAAGGGCAGGCCGGTTGACGTACGGCTGGTCGCCCAGGAACTCGGCGTCCGCTACATCCTCGAGGGGAGCGCCAGACGCGCGAGGGGCCGTGTCCGCATCAAGGCCCAATTGATCGATGCGCTTGGCGGCCAGCACTTGTGGGCCGACCGGTTTGACAGGACGGTGGAAGATGTTTTCGAGTTACAGGATGAAGTTAACGCCAAGATTGTTGAAGCCCTCGTCGGCCGGCTGACCATCCCGAAGCAGCGCAATCGGCCGAAGAACCTTGAGGCCTACGATCTGTGTGTGCGCGCCCGCCGTCTGACGGAAGAGTCGCCGCAAACTGAGCGTGAGGCCTATATGCTGCTCCAACGCGCGGTTGAGCTCGAGCCATCATATGCCGAGGCGCTCGGTCTGCTCGCCTACAACCGTTGGCTTGCCTGGACTCATTTCGGCGAGCCTGAAGATCCTAACCGTCGGATGGCGGTGACGTTCGCGCAGAAGGCGGTCGACCTGGATCCCAACGATGCCGGCTGCCGTTACGTTCTGGGAACCATTTTGGCTTATGAGCGGCGATGGGAGGAATCGGAGGCCGCCTTCGCCAAGGCCCTGGAGCTGGACCCCAACCACGCCGACACCTGGGCCGCCATGTCAGACATGTCCGTGCTGGACGGCAGGGTTGCCGACGGACTAGCGCAGATCGAAAAAGCTTTGCGACTCAATCCCTACCCAACCTGCTGGTATCTTTGTCATCTTGGGCAGGCGCAATACGCCGCGCGTGACTATGAGGCGGCAACCGCTACACTCCGCAGGGAAGACACGTATCGTACCAACTCACGCAAATTCCTGGCTGCTGCGCTTGCGCAGTTGGGCCACAGTGAGGAGGCACGGCGAGAAGCAGAATTGTTCCTGATCGCCCACCCTCATTTCACGATCGGTCATTGGCTCAGCTCCCAGCCGCTGCGCGATGCATCCGTACGAGACCACTTTGTCGACGGGTTCCGAAAGGCCGGCCTGCCGGAGATGTGACAGCAGGTGGGGACAATCGCGACGCGTTCGAGAACGTTGGAAATCATCCCAAGTTCCGTTGACGCGCGCCCCTTTCGACACCATCTGCTGCGAGATGCAAAAGACGAAGACGAAAAACAAGGAAAGCGACGATCCCGAGCTGATCGGGGAGTGGCCGCTTCCCGTGGAGGCGACCCTGGGATCTGGTGTCAGGGTGAAGGGGATCCTACAGGAAATCCGCTCCCGGCTACCATCCCCAGTCCGGAAATCGCTGGGCAGGCGGGCTCATTCTTGTCATGCCAGAGACTTCGAAGACAGCATTCAGAGCGACGGCATCGGCCGTTTCCAAGGCGCTCGACGACATCGCGGACCTTCCGATCATTCCCAGGGAGATTGAGGATATCCTGACCATCACGGCATCAGAGCGGAAGCGCTGGCTCGAAGACGGCCGCCTGCCCAGCGCTGGAACACGAACGGTCAGGCTGCAAGGGCGCGCAAGGAAGATCACCTTTCACGTTTTCGACCCCCATGTTGTCGAAGATCTTCTCGACCGTAGCGCTGTGGATGAATGGCGCGAGGACGACGCTGCGGCTAAAGCGGAAAATCGCAGACGGGCCGCGTATCAGGCGAAGCTGACGCGCTCGCTGAAGAAAAAAGAAAAAACCGAACGACCCGATGAAGCCGCAACCGGGTTAATCGGATGGGACGAGTTCGGGATCGACGGCCTCCTTCGGTAGTGCCACCGCATGAAGATGTCGCGAGGGTGAACCGCAGGCATCGGCTTGTCGCGTGGATCCGACCCGCCACCATGGGCGAACTCGTCACCCCTGCCCGTCGGCAGCTTGAACATGTCGCGATCCGCCTGACCGGACAGGTCTCCCGACAAATCGAAAAGCTGCTGCGCGACGAGATGCACGACATCCCCTTCCCGCCGGATCTTGCCGTTGATTGCCACCATCGAAGATCCCAGCACTACGCGCCGGCGCTTCTCGAAGCTGCCAGTACGACGACCTTCGCCCGGCCGCCCTCGTCCTCGATGGTCAAGAACATGACACCTTTCGCGAATCCGGCTTCTGGCGGACAAGGACCAGCCCGGCCGTCATCAGCCATCTCCCATCGCGGCCTTTCATGGCGCGCGCGCGATTACAGCGCCCCTCGCAGTGTGCGTCTGTCGCCTTCCGCCTTCGGACCACATTCTAGAATATCCCACACGTTCCTCGGGTCGAACTCGAACGGCAGCAAAGGGGCCGGCCGACTTCAGACCGTCTAGTTCTGGATAGCGACGCAGGGAAAGCGAACATGCTGCACTTCAGGAAAAAGCGTGAGCCCAAGAATTCACGGGGCCGGTGGCGGACTGGCAGCTTACGGCGTCCTCGACGAGATCATTCAATCGCCACCAGTTGAGGAAAGACCGCGGCCCCTTCAGTCTATCCCACGTTCTTTCCTAGAGCTTAATTTCAGCCCTCCAGAATTCTCGCGATCCTAACCAGATCTGCAACTGAGGATGCGTGCATTTTCCGCATCATGTGGCCGCGATGAAGCTTCACGGTGGCCTCGGCGAGTTGAACCTCAGCGGCGATCTGCTTGTTCAGCTTCCCGGCAACAACCAAAGTCATAATCTGCCGCTCTCGATCGGTGAGTTTGGAATACCTCAGGCGCACTGCTGCCGTTTGATTTGCCTCTTCCCGTCGGGCGCTATCACTCGCCAAAGCGCGGTTCACGGCTTCGAGCAGGTCCTGTTCGCGTACTGGCTTGGTAAGGACATCGATTGCTCCGGCCTTCATGGCGCGGACAGCCATCGCCACGTCGACATGAGCACTTATCAGCACGACGGACCTAGGGTGTCGGCTTTTCGCGAGCGCCTCTTGAAACTCCAGTCCGCTTTGACCCGGCAGGCGAATATCCAGAACAATGCAGCCAGCCCGATCCGGATCATCCGCAGCAAGAAACTCTGTCACCGAACCATGGGTTTCGGCGGTCAATTCGACAGATTCAAAAAGCCCTCTCAGAGCTTCGCGGACACTTTCGTCATCATCGATGATGATGACGGTCGGCCGGCCTCTTTTGCGATCATCCATCATACGGCGCCTGTATCCTCCGCCCTTGGCAAGGTGAATGAGAACACTGATCCTCCCCCATTTTCCGCCTCTGAAGCCCAGATCCGGCCACCATGCGCTTCGACGATGGAGCGGCAAATCGACAAGCCCATTCCGATACCATCGGCCTTCGTGCTGTAGAATGCTTCGAAAATCCGATCCAACTCACCGACCGGTACCCCACGGCCTGTATCCGAGATACTCACGATTACACGCTGTTTCTGAACCGCACATCTGATGGCGATGCGCTTTGCCCTTGGCGAAGCTGTCATCGCTTCAGCGCTGTTCATGACCAGGTTGAGAACAACCTGTTGCAGTTGCGTCCGGTCTCCTACGACTTCGATAGGCAATTCCCCCATATCGAGGCCGACCTCTATCTCACGCCTTTGCAGTTCGCCCGTCAAAAGACTCAACACCTCATGCAGGGCACCTTGTAAATCCGTCTGCTCCATTCGCGCTGGTGATTTCTGAGCCATTGCGCGGATACTCGTGATAATATCGCCCGCGCGATGTCCGTCCCGAACAACCCTTTCGGCGGCCATCCGCGCCTGCTCCAGATCAGTGTGGCCCGGTTGCAGCCAGCGCAGACATGTGCCAGCACTCGTGACGATTGCCATCAGTGGCTGGTTGACTTCATGGGCAATCGAAACGGCAAGCTCCCCTGTGGCCGTCATCCGCGTCACGTGCGCGAGGTCACTCTGGCTCTGCCGCAGGGACTCTTCAGCCCGCTTGCGATCCTCGATATCAACGACGACGCCGTACCATCTCACAACATTTCCGTCTGCATCCAACAGCGGGCTTTGTCGCAAGTTGAACCATCGATATTCGCCATCGGCGCGTCTGATACGAGCATCGACCGGGCGACTTATTTTCGAAGCAACAATCTCGTCCCATGCCGCACGCATCGGCTCGACGTCATCAGGATGAAACATGCGATAGAAGCCGAAGCCGACAATTTCATCAAAAGGCATACCGACATAATCGATCAAGTTGCGATTGAAATATTCAAGCCGTCCATCCGGGGTGCAGGACCAGGCCATCGCGGGTATGGTGTTGATGATAAGATTCAGCTTATGCTCACTTTCCCTGAGAGCAGCTTCGCTGTCCCGGAGAGCAATCTCCGCACGTTGTAGGTCTTCGATATCGATATTGCAGCCGAACCAACGCACGATTCCGTTGGCATCAACCAGCTTGCGGCCCGCGAAGTAGAACCAGCGGTAGTTGCCGTCGGCTCCGCGGATGCGTCCCTTCAGAACGGTGTGGTCGGAATGCTCAAGGTCTCTCTTCCAAATGTCCACCATGCTTGGGATATCGTCAGGATGATATAAGTCCAAAAAACCCCATTCGAGGATTTGATCAGCGGGGCGACCTGCGTAGTCCAACCAGCTTTTATTGACAAAATCCGCGCTGCCATCCGGTCTTGCAGACCATACGAGAACCGGAAGCGAATTGATGATCAGGCTGAGGTTCTCTTCGCTGGCCGCAAGTGCAGTCTTGGTTTCCTTCAATGCGTTTTCGGCCTGCTTGCGGTCTTCGATATCCAGGACGACGCCATACCATCTTGTGACATTTCCTTCGGCGTCGAGCCGAGGTTTCTGCCGAAGCGTGCACCAGCGATATTGGCCATCTGCGCGCTTGAGCCTCCCCACGACCTCTCTGGCAGTCTTCGAGGCCATGATAGCATGCCATTCAGAAGCGAGATGTGCCGTGTCGTCAGGGTGAAACAACTTGTAGAAGCCCTCTCCGGAAATTTCCTCAAGCGGCGCACCGATAAATTCGAGAAAATGCTGGTTGGCAAAATCCAGCATGCCTTCCGAGGTTGCTGACCACACCATGGCGGGGATCAGGTCGATAATGGGATCGGTTTCCGGCTCTCGTTCCACAACCCTCTCCGTTCAGAGTTCGGGACGACTTCCTGTCAGGAAATGTAGAAGGATGGTCAATCGTCCGCCGGAAATAGTTACGGGATTTCTGCGGGTTGCGTAAGGACAAATCAATAGACGAAGGTCTAGGACGGCAATGCCATTGTCTAGTTGCGAGTGACCTAGATCGCAATTGAGCGCAGTCGAAAACCAGCCTACTCCTATCCATCGAGGCGCTTAATTAACGACGACGACGACGGCCGGTCCGCCCGCGCGTTCATACCCAAGATTTACGTGCATCGAATTCCACACAACTGACACGTCCGACCTGCGGCTGTCGCCGCCGGTACGTTGTTTATCGCGGGCGATTGCTCGGCAAGTACGGCCAAAGCAACCCTCATTCAGAACCAATTTTCGTTTCATCTCGACTTATGAGGAGACTATCATGCGTAGCTTGATTATGTGCCTGATGCTGGCGACCGCCAGCATGACTGCCGCAACAGTTGTGTCCGCGTGTCCCGCGCAGGCCACGACAGATGTTCGCGAGGCTCCGGTTCCCATCCACTACCGAACTGCAAAGATCGATGGCCTCGATATCTTCTACCGGGAAGCCGGTCCGGCCGACGCTCCGGTCGTGCTGCTGCTTCATGGCTTTCCCACATCGTCTCATATGTTCCGGAATCTGATTCCGCTTCTTGCAGACCGGTACCATGTCGTCGCGCCGGATTATCCGGGCTACGGGCAAAGCGCCACTCC
>NZ_KB897848.1:0-64744 GCF_000377185.1 Rhizobium sp. 42MFCr.1 | reverse complement strand
CCCAGCCGCATGGTCCTGGCGCATCGTCACCGGCAGCTTCAGCGCCCAAGCGCGATACAAATCACAGTAGCGGCTGTAGCGATATCCATCGGGATGAAGGCCGATATACTCGTCCCAGAGGATCTGCAGCGTCACATGCTTGCGCTTCAGCTCCCGGTGAACATGCCCCCAATCCGGCTCGGCACTGCGACGGTGACCGGTCTTCGTGCCGGCAGCCTTATAGAGAGCCGCCTCCAGCACCGCATCGCTGACATCGTTGCCCAAAGGCCAGGAAAGTCCGGCACGCTCCAAACGGCGCAACGTCTCGCGCACCGTCGAGGGGGCCGCACCAACGCGCGCCGCAATCGACTTGTGGCCAAGACCTTCCGCAAATCTGTATCTCAGAATCTCGCGGACACGCCGCATCTTTAGTCTCTCCGCTGGCATCGCGTTCCTTCCTCTCAGGCAACTGAAAGGACGAACGTCTCACCAGCAGGACATCCCGACAAACAGCCCCAATCCGGGGGCGGCATCATCTCGGAACAAGGGGGCGGCTAATTCTCGGAATTGGGGGGCGGCATCATTTCGGAATGCGGGGGCGGATTGCCTCGGAATTCGCACACAGTGCGCCTGCCTGTTCGACCGTATCTTCAAGGGAGCTGCCAAGCGCCGGTCGGAGTGGAGTTGTCGTCAATATGTTCCGTCCTGACAAAAAGAGCGCAGGTGACCTAGGTCATGTCGAATCAGCTCTTGCCCTTTATGACAGTTCCATGACGAACTGTCTGCCAGGCACGATCTCAAAAGCCATTGAGGCGCGTCTTCGAAGACATAGTTTTTCGACTGACAATCACGCGAAGAACTGTTTTCTCCTCGGATCACAGGCGCGCTATTTAAGGATAGAGCGAGCATGAGCCCCCAAGGTTCTGGCAGGAGCCAATAATTTGGATATCGAAGAAAAGCCTGCTCGAGGTGGAAGCATCGGCGTGGAGCGACCGGTCGAGAATTTGCGTGAATAAAACAGGACCTCCGGTGCTCCATGCGGGAACCGCCCGGATCACCGCGAATCTCCACAGACTGCGCGTTTGAGAACGCAGCCCAACGTGGGTCGAGTGTCGGTTGAACCGAGGACCACTTTATGAGCGGCCTTGATTTCATATGATCTGTGTCAAAGGCGATGTAGTCCTCATGGCCTTCTCCAGGCCATGTCTCACGCCATTTGTATCACGGCGCTGGGCCGTTCTCCCCTTGGCCAAAGTGTCAACATTTGTCGTTCTTGTTCGTCGGCGGATTAGCGCTTCTTTCGGCGGCGTCCCCAGACAATTCGCCGTCACTTCAAGAAAAATTCGTTGACCGTTCCAGCGAAATTAAGGGTTCCCTATTCTGTCAACTTATTAGCCCAAGATAGTCGGTATGAAGTCCTCGGAGCTATGGATCCCAATGGGTTCGCGGCCTTCGGCGCACGAATTAATTGATGCAAATTAGCAACCTCTAATGTTTCTAGTGTTGCCGCGTCCTGGTGACCCAGGCGTCCGAGAGGGCGCTGGCTGTCGCGGCCATCGGTGAAATTGTGACTGGCCTGGCTGCCGGCGACACGCGCGGCGACCGCCGCCACGCCCACCAGGGCCTCCCCAAGCAGAAGTTCACCGACGAGCGCGGGAATGGCGACCAGCCGGCACCCGCGAGTTTGGCCACGATCCTTGAGCACCCGATCGAGGTCCATCAGCGGCCAAACGGTGGCTATACTAGATTTGCGGAAACAGTATAGACCACCAGCTGGGCGATGCAGCTTGCCCAAACGAGTTGGCTATACTAGATTTGTGGAACAGTCGACAATCGCAAATACTGGTATTTCGATGAACCAGACGGCGCGGGCGGCCAAAAGCGGCGTTATGTCGGACCTGGTGACGATACCGAAATCTCCGCTCGGGTCGCAACGTTCAGGGCTGAAAAGGACGATTACCAGAACCGGCGAAAAATGGTCTCAGCCCTGACGCGCGAAGCCGGTATGATCGCGCCGGATCGTTTCACGGGCGTGGTCGTCGAGGCGCTGGCTGCAGCCGGTCTTTTCCGGCTTCGTGGCGTCTTGGTGGGAACGGTCGCCGTTCAATGCTATGCGGCATACCTTGGCGTGCGCCTACCAATGGCCGCGATCCTGACGGGTGATGCCGACATTGCCCAAGATTACGCGATCTCGGGAGAAGTGGCAGATTCCATGCCGCCAGTTGTGGAACTGCTGCAAGAGATCGATCCGTCATTCCGGGCGCTCCCGCACATATCCGGATCGCCCCGCTCCAATGCTTTCCGCAATGATAGCGGCTACCGCGTCGAGTTCCTGACGACCAACCGGGGATCGGAGGAATACGCTGATCAACCCGCGAACATGCCCGCGCTCGGCGGAGCTGCGGCGGAACCGCTCCGATACATGGATTTCCTGATCCGTGATCCGGTCCGAACGATCCTGCTGCATGGTGCCGGTGTCTCAGTCGTTGTGCCCGATCCGTCGCGGTTCGCGGTCCATAAGCTGATTGTCGCTGGTCGTCGCCTCGATGATGCCGGTGGGCGGGCAAAGAAGGACAAAGACTTGCGCCAGGCCGGAATGCTTTTCGAGGCACTGCAAGAAACTGCCTATGGTCGGGAACTGGCTGCCGCTTTGCGTGAGGCGTGGGGTCGAGGGCCGTCATGGAGGAGTGCGATCACGGCGGGCGTTGATGCAGTTCACAACCAATATGAACCGGCCGTCCATCGCACGTTTGGCATTCTGCCGCTAGAGGAAGTGGAAAAGGCCCGTCTATATAATGAGCATAACGTCTGACGGGTTGCTCATCGGGCATTGATTTGCAACGGAAAATTCAACTTGAAGTTAATGCACTTTATACTTTTATTAGCAATCAGCAATACCCTCAACTGCATCGCGAGTTGCGAAGAAACGATGTTTTGATTTCGGCACCGCCGAGATGGTCGAAGCACCCATCGATGCCTTGTACTCAAATTGTGCGATGCGAGCTCATCAAACTCAAGCAGCTAGGCAAACCCCGCGACAGCCAGGAGCCAACCGCTTCGACTCGGCTATAGGCAGTCGGAAACTGGACGCGACGCGCAAGAATGCTGCCCATCCCTGCCAGCAAACCGAAAAACACCGCTGGTGAGCTAACGTGCCCCAACTATGATCGTGAGTGACGTGCACGCCTTCGAGCAGGGCGAGCCATCTGCCGATCGAAGAGAAAGGGCTCCGATCGCGGACTCGGGATTGCGACCATTTCCATCACGCCCTACCTACTGGCGATGATTGTCTTTCTCGACTTTGAAGCCTCCTCCCTCAGCAAGCACAGCTACCCCGTCGAGATCGCCTGGGTCTTCGAGGATGGGCGCTCGCGGTCATTCCTGATCAAGCCAAAGTCCGGATGGACGGACTGGTCCGCAGATGCAGAAAAGATTCACGGTATTTCGCGCGACCGCCTGCAGAAAGAAGGAAGCGACGTCGAACGCGTCGTGGGGGAATTGATGGTAGAGCTTTCGGGGCACGAGCTTTATGCAAGTTCGCCCTCCTGGGACGGGAAGTGGCTCAGCGCACTGCTTCGGGGCGGAGGAAAGCCACGCCATGCATTGCGGCTTCGCAAATCAGACGATCTCTTCATCGAGGTGGCGTCTGCCATCCTTGGTGCCGATAGCGCAAATGTCGATATTCCGGGTTTCGTCGCCGATGTCATCGCCCAGTCGGAACCTGTCAATCCGGCTCATCGCGCCCTTCCCGACGCACGCCTCGAGCTGAAACGGCTCGGGCTTGTCCAGGGTGCCGCCAGAAAAATTGCGGCCTCCTGCCACGATTGACGCGTCCGTTGCTGCAAGTTTTGCCGTTGCTCCAAAGCAGACATCGTCGGCGAACAGGTTGTAGGTCGCAGATGCACCACCAGAGAATCTGATCTCAGAAGAGATTGCTCCGAGCGGAAGTTCTCCTGTCTCTGTCTTCCTGCTATCGTGGAGATGGGGGATGACCCTATGAGCGAGAATCGCAAGCTGGCTGCAATTCTGGCCGCTGATGTAGTCGGATATAGCCGGCTCGCCAGCGAAGACGAAGATCGCACCCTTGCAAGGTTGCGGGCACTGCGCAGCGACCTGATCGATCCAACCATCGCCGTGCACAACGGCCGCGTTATCAAGCGCACCGGAGATGGAGCGCTGGTCGAATTCCGCAGCGTTGTCGATGCCGTGCGCTGCGCCATCGAGGTACAGAATGGCATGGCCGAGCGCAATGCCGGCGTTCAGCAGGATCGGCGCATCGAGTTCCGGATCGGCATCCATCTGGGGGACGTAGTGGAGGAAAGCGATGGTGACCTGATGGGCGATGGCGTCAACATCGCCTCCCGTCTCGAGGGTATCGCGACCCCCAGCGCCATTTGCCTGTCCGAGGATGCCTATCGCCAGGTCAAGGCGAGGCTCGATCTCTCCGTCAGCGATCTTGGTGTGATGCAGCTCAAGAACATCGCCGAGCCGATCCGGGTCTATTCGCTTCAGATCAGTGCCGCTGCGGAGGCAAAGCCAGCAGTAACCGCAGGCGCCGGACCTCATGCTCCGGCCAAATCGCCGCCTGAGCTTTCGATTGCCGTGCTGCCCTTCGTCAACATGAGCGGCGATGCCGAGCAGGAGTACTTCGCCGACGGCATCTCCGAAGATATCATTACTGCGCTATCGAAGCTGTCGCAGCTGTTTGTCATTGCTCGCAACTCATCGTTTACTTTCAAGGGCCGGAGCGTGAACGTGCAGGAGGTGGGGCGCAATCTCAACGTGCGGTACGTGCTGGAGGGAAGCGTTCGCAAATCAGGCAACAAGGTAAGGATCACCGCGCAGCTCATCGATGCGACCACTGGAGGGCATCAGTGGGCTGAGCGTTTCGATCGCGACCTGAGCGATATCTTCGCGGTGCAGGATGACGTCACGCAGCAGATCGTCTGTGCTTTGGAACTCAAGCTGACGGCCGGGGACCAGCAGCGCCTCGCGGCCGAGCAGACACAAATTCTGGAAGCCTATGACTGCTTCCTGCGGGGTCGTGAACACATGTGGCGGCTCACGAGAGAGCAGAACATCGAGGGCCAGAAACTGTTGCGGCGCGCCATCGATCTGGACGCCAAATTCGCCCCGGCACACGCGTTCCTCGCCGTGGCGCAGGCACTGGCCTACGTCAACCAGTGGAGCCAATCGCCCTCGAAGTCACTGGAACAGGCGATCGAGTCTGCGACGCAGGCGGTCGCGCTCGACGATCGATATCCCTACGCGCATTGGGCGCTGGGCGTCACCAACTTGTACCTGCGACGACTTGACGTGGCCATCCGCGAGGCTGAACGCGTGATCGCGCTTGCTCCCAATCTTGCCGAGGGCCACGAGAGCCTCGGCAACGCTCTGCATTATGCGGGCCGGTCCGACGAGGCCCTCGTCTGTTTCGAGCGGGCAGTCGCGCTGAATCCATATTATCCCGACATCTTCCTGCACTTCCACGCGCAGGCGATGTTCCAGCTGGGCAGGTACGAGGAGGCGGTTTCCATCCTGAAGCGACGGCTTGTCCGCAATCCCGCCACCGACATCTCACGCGTGTTGTTAGCGGCGAGCTATGGTCACCTGGGTCGTGTCGCGGAGGCGCGCGAGGAGTGGGAGGGAGTGTTCCGCATCAATCCTGATTATTCCCTGGAGCACCGGCGCAAGGTGCTGCCCTACAAGAACCCTGCCGATTTCGAGCGCGTTGTGGACGGCCTGCGCAAAGCCGGTCTCACCGAGTGATTGACGCGGTAGTCCACAGCCCGCTCCGCGGCGGCACTAGTGCTTCCAGCGCTGTGGCGCAAATTGCGCGGACACCCGGAATGTCATCAGTCGAGAAGCGAGGGCATCTTGCGTGGCGGGTATGCCAAGCTCCATCTCAAGCACGGCGAGCTGTTCACCCCTTATTCCAACAAACCCTTGCAGAGCATTCCGGCTGCTATGGGCTACCGCACATCCGCTCACCAAGGAGAGATTCAATGCCACTCCGATGAGCAACGGACGGCAAGGCCTTACCGGGGTTAAGCGCCTGGTAGAACAGACTTCGGTGCATAGCGTTATCGACTGGAACCGAGGTGTCTTGGCGAGTCCACTGCACCGGGGCTGCCAATAGAGAAGACGCCAGCAGCTCCAAGCGCGCCGATGAGCGCTGAGACAGCAGCAGAGGTTCGCGCTAAGCCGCGACGATCCACGTAGGTAAAGCTACGAACATACAACTGGAAAAGCGGGATGTAAGAATGCTGTGCCACATCCACCGGCAAGGAGATTTCGGATGCGAATTTAGAGAACATTTCCAAGCGGTTTTTGATGGGCTACTTCAGACACGGGCCGCCTTTGCAGACTACAGCCGAAAGGCGGGTGTGGTGCGGATTCCGGCCAAGTAACTAGGTGCATTTCCGTATGACGCTGTTCGTTAAGCACCCTTGCACTGCTACGCTCTGCGCAGATCTAAAAAAGATATGCGACGAGGAGCATTTCAAATCGTATGCCGTCCTCAAATTTCCCGACGCCGGCACTGCCAATTTTTCTGACATGCTTATTGGCACAGATTGGTCAAAGGACGCCATTCTTCAAATATGCAAGGAAAGCGTTTTTCAAACGAAACTCCTGGATCTTGTCAAGTTTTCGACGTTGCCGATGGAGATAGAGCTAGAAACCAGACTGGAAACTTGCAACGATTCAGTATTCATCACGTCCAATTTGGGAAACAGACTTTCCGCGTTCTGCATATACGATCCTGAAGACAGTAAATACCTATTAATATTTACGTCAAACCCGCATCAATACCATAATAGTAATTCTGTACTTATGAAGTGCCTTGCTGCAATTAACAGTTACTTCAGGCAATCTGTTGCCTCAAGACAAAAATCGCCTCTATCTCAGCGCGAGATCGAGTGCCTGCGCTGGGCGGCGGCGGGTAAGACTAGTGAAGAAACTGCGATCATCCTGTCCCTGTCCGGATCAACAATTAACGCGTACCTAAAATCGGCTATGCGCAAGTTGAATGCGTACAACAGGGTTCAGGCGGTTGTGCAGGCTTACAAACAGAAAGTCTTGTGACGCTGCTGTCCCCTTGCAACGCTACCACCCAACTTCAGCAATGCGCGAAGACTAAAGGCAGGCGCCGAGGCAAGCGCCGCAACGCTGGGCGCGCCGAGATCGGTCACCCCAAATGGGCGGCTTTAGCAGCTCAGCAACGTGCGCATCGGTATGTTTACCTACCCGGGGGCTCTACCAATTGCAGAGGGAAACGCGGTATCTTCCTGAGATTCCGTTTTTAATGCAGTTGTGATGGTATTCGTAAATGGTTCAGCGAAATCCGGTCTATCTCATCGATGATGATGAATCGATCAGGGATGCGATACTGCTGAATTTGCACGTCGACGGGTTGATCGCGATGGGTTTTCCCGACTGCAACGCTTTTCTGTCCAGTCTGCCGAATTTGAAGCCTGGCTGTATCTTGCTTGACCTGCATATGCCAACGAAGGGTGGGTTGGAACTGCAAACGGAGTTGACCAAGGCGTGTATTTATTGGCCCATCATTGTCGTCACCGGAACCAGAGATCTTGAGAGTTGCCGAGCGGCATTTCGCGCCGGCGCGGTCGATTTCCTCTGCAAGCCCATTGGTAGCGATGAGCTACGGGAAGCGCTCAAGCCAGCGTTCGCACAACTGGAAACACTCCTGGAACGCGACGAAGCAAGCCTTCTGGTGCATCAGCTCACGCTGAGAGAGCGGGAGGTATTCGACTTGTTGTGTCGCGGATTCGGCACCAAAGAGATTGCGAAGGTGCTTGCTATTTCCACCCGAACCGTCGATGCACATCGCGCCAACATTTCCACCAAACTGGGTACACGGTCCGTTGCTGAGTTCGTCCATATTCAGATGTTAGCATCCGTATAGGCAGCTGACTTGGAGGAAGAAAGACACCGAGACGCCGCCGAAATCTGCTGCATCTCAATGACGACGATGAATCGGTGAGGGATGCGATACTACAGAGTATGCAGGTCGACGGATTGACCTTTGAAGCCCGGCTGTATCCTGCTCGACCTTCTAAAAACCAATGAAGGACTGTCTCCTTCCGCGACCCTTCACGATCGACGATTTCGCCGAGCCATTTCATTCCACCGTCATCTGCCGCATCGAGGATAAATTCTTAAGTCAGCAATTGTTAGAGGCTGCATCTAAGTAAATATACCGATGCGGGCATTCGTCGTCAGCGCCACCTTCGCTCACGACGACGTGTAACTTTATTCTAACTTCAGAGATTGCTAGCTTGTTTGCTTCCCAGCGATTGAGAACCGCAGTTAATTCGGCAGTGCCCGCCGTCTTGATTTGGGTTGCTCTTCAAATTCTATCTACAGTAGTATTGATACTTTTCCATATAGACAAAGTTGAGAACACCATTACTTCCTACGCCCAAAGCCTTGAGCGTCTGGCAGTTAGTCGGAACAGCCAGA
This sequence comes from Rhizobium sp. 42MFCr.1, assembly GCF_000377185.1. Taxonomy (NCBI): domain Bacteria; kingdom Pseudomonadati; phylum Pseudomonadota; class Alphaproteobacteria; order Hyphomicrobiales; family Rhizobiaceae; genus Rhizobium; species Rhizobium sp. 42MFCr.1. The sequence goes on along the minus strand of NZ_KB897848.1, from coordinate 56,281 downwards.
ACTTTGGCTTCATGCAATCACTTACGATGGTAGCGGACGCTCCACGTAGCCGTTCTATCGCGTCCTTTACGAATCTCGCGGAGAACCTCCACGCCCGGTACCCGCAAATATCTGGCATAGCGTGGTATGAAATGGAGCCGGACGAGAAGGTGCGACTGAAACCTATCGTGCAAGTGCCTACCGAAGGCGAGAGCCCGATACTGAAGTCTGCAAAGTTGTTTGAGGCTTTAGCGGGCCACCATGGTCAAGTGCAAGTTGTTGTTGATAGTAAATTACAGAACAAATACTACATTATCGAGCACGTCCGTAACTACAAAAATCATTTCTCCATCATAATAACGATCGATTCTCGAGAAATGCTCAAGCCATCTTTAGTAGATAATTGCCCAAAGGTTACCTGGACGTCGGGGGAATTGACTTTATTCTCCAATGTATCCACAAAAAAGAACAATTCTCTTATACTTTCAACGATAGAACGCCGAATTGAGGTTTTTATCGGCGATGTATATCAAAAACCAAACGACAATTTCCTGAAAACGAGCATCAATGTTGAAAAATCAATCGCCTTGGACGCGATTTTCGACAACAGCATGCCGTACGTGTTCTCCACATTCTCCATACTCATAGCGGGCCTGTCTTCCTATGCTCTCCACCAAGGGCAGGTAACGCAGCGCCTGCGAGAGGCCGAGCGCCTCGCGAAAGCGAACATTAACCGCCTTGAACTGGAAAAGCGGCATGAACATGCGTCGCGTGTCTACGCGATTGGGGAAATGGCAGCGGCAATTGCTCACGAGCTGATTCAGCCACTGACAGCCATTCTCATCAACAGCCAAACTGGTGTGAAGTTGATGGATGCCATGTCGACACCCCAGGCGAACGTGACGAGTATTCTTTCCTCGAACGTGAAAGACGCGCAGAGAGCGAGCGAAATCATCAGGAATGTTCGAAGCTTCGTAAGCCCGAAGCCAACAGACACAGCCTGCACCGACATCATTGCGGCGATACGTGAGGTTGTCACCCTCATGGAAGCTCTGTTCGCCGAGTGTGGTTTCGAAATCGCACTCGATTTCGACGAGGGACCGCTGCTTTGCAAAATCGGCAGAGTTGAATTTGAACAGGTCGTTTACAATCTCGTTCGCAATGCGTTGGAGGTGGGCGAGCATCTTGACGCCAAAGACCGGATTGTCGCGATCAGCGCTCGGCGCACTGACGATCGTATTTCTATACGAGTACGGGATCGGGGACCTGGTATCGAGGAGAATATGCTACAGACCCTCTTTGTCCCATTTTCGACGACTAAAGTTTCGGGTATGGGTTTGGGCCTTTCTCTTTCTCGCCGTATCGTAGAACGCGCTGGAGGGGAGCTTTCTGGCCAGAACCATCAAGGTCGGGGAGCGATCTTCGAGATAGTGTTGCCAAAGGCGACGGGCGGGATAGCGTCGTCAAACCGGGGGCAGCCGCTTACAGCCGACGAGGCTCGATATCACCGCGAGACAACGCAGTCCTAAAGGCGTTGATGTGGCCGTCGCTAGAAGGCGACCAAAGCGCCCACGGTTGTCCCACTGAAATCGAGAAGGCATTGAGCGGGCACCGAAATTTGCGACGCAGCGGCCATGGACCTACAACAACGAACGGCCCAGTATGGGCATCGGCGGCGTCAAGCCCGCAAAGAAACGGAAATGGCCGCGTGAATTCTACTGTGGAGGTCCGTTGAAAACGGGCCGATTACCAACTCGACGTGGCCGAGAAAACAGCCAATCTCGTAGGGATTTGGTCTGCGTCGGTGTCGCGGGCCGCGCTCGTCGAAGTCGATCGGATGCTGGAACTTGGCCCATCTATCGCCGATACCCTTTCGAAAGCGAGTCCGATGTGGCTGAGAAGAAATGCCATGCGTTTTCCCCGATCCGTTGACCGATCGAGATTGATCAGAAAGGTGTGGGGCCTGGACCGGCACGTGCCGGGCGTGTGATGCTTTCTGGGCGGGAACGAAACTCATCGAGGCCTCGGGGATCGTGGCAATCGCAAATAACACCTGCCCTTAAAATCTCCGCACTCTGTCCACGATTATACGCTTTCGTAAGATTGTGCCTTTCTACGAAGGCCCTATCGCGCTAGCCGAACCACTGAAAGCTAGTTGAAAGCTTCGAGCGGCTACCAACGAGCTGCATCGTGGAGGAAGCACTTGTATCGTGATGACAGGCGATGCGTAACTCATACTGGAGGAGATCTTAATGCGTTCGTCACGCAGTCTTTTTAATAGCATCGCTCTTTCCGCAATGATCGCTGCCGCGTCGTTTGGTGCATCCACGGCCCGCGCCGCTGACAAGATCACCATCATGGTTGGCGGTTACGAGAAGCAAATCTACCTGCCCGCAAAGCTCGCCGAGTCCCTCGGATACTTCAAGGATGAAGGCCTGGACGTCGAGCTTCTGAATGAAGCCGCAGGCGTCGACGCCGAGAACCAATTGCTCGCCGGAGCCGTCCAGGGCGTTGTTGGTTTCTATGACCACTGTGTCGACCTTCAGGCCAAGGGCAAGTTCGTCGAGTCCATCGTCCAGTTCAGCCAGGCACCAGGTGAAGTTGAGCTCGTCTCCACGAAGCAACCGGACATCAAGTCGCCGGCAGACTTCAAAGGTAAGAGCCTTGGCGTAACGGGCCTTGGCTCGTCCACCAATTTCTTGACCCTCTACATGGCCTCGAAGGCTGGGTTGCAGCCCGGCGACGTCGTCACCATCCCCGTAGGCGCAGGCGCGACGTTCATCGCCGCCATGCAGCAGGATCAGATCCAGGGTGGGATGACGACCGAGCCGACGATCTCGCGCATGTTGAAGACAGGAGAAGCAACTGTCCTCGTCGACATGCGAACCGTCGAGGCGACGCGACAGGCGCTTGGCGGCACCTATCCGGCGGCATCGTTCTACGTCGAAACCTCCTGGGCAGATGCTCACAAGGACGAGGCCCAGAAGCTGGCCAATGCGTTCGTGAAGACGCTCCGCTACATCAACACGCACTCGGCGGCCGAAATCGCTGACAAGATGCCTAAGGACTTCTACGTCGGCGACAAGGACGGGTACGTCAAGGCACTCGACCAGGGCAAGGGAATGTTCACGCCGGACGGCGTGATGCCGGAAGACGGTCCCAAGACAGTCCTGGCGGTCCTTTCGGAATTCTCGAAGAACGTCAAAGGCAAGCAGATCGACTTGTCAAAGACTTACACGACTGAGTTCGTAAAGAACGTAAAGTAAGTCACGTTGCGCCACTTCCGTCCAGTCGGAAGTGGCTCCCACCCTGGGCATCGCGTGTGCGCCCTCAAAACCACGCACAGGTATCATCATGAATCAGGACAACAAGCAGATCCCCGCGATCGAGCTGATCAATGTTAGCCGTCGCTTTGTTTCCCCGACCGGAAAGTCATTGACGGCACTGCGCGATTTCAACATGACGGTTGGCCGCGGAGAGTTCGTCGCGGTCGTCGGCCCAACGGGTTGCGGCAAGTCGACCACTCTCAATCTGGTCACAGGTCTTGCGAAGCCTAGTGCAGGTGAGGTTCGCTTGATGGGCGGCCCAATCAACGGCATAGACCCTCGTGTTGGCTTCGTGTTCCAGACCGACGCTCTCTTCCCCTGGAAAAATGTCCTCGACAACGTCATGTCCGGCCCGCTCTTCCGTGGCAAGTCGCGGGCTGAAGCCGAGAAAGGCGCAAAGGATTGGCTCGCACGCGTCGGGCTATCCAAGTTCATCCATCACTATCCCCACCAGTTGTCCGGTGGAATGCGCAAGCGCGTTTCGCTCGCGCAGACGTTCATCAACGAACCTGAAATCCTGCTGATGGACGAGCCGTTCTCGGCCTTGGACGTCCAGACCCGCACTGTAATGCACGAAGAACTCCTGAAGCTTTGGGCGGATCGGAAAGCATCAGTCATTTTCGTCACTCACGACCTCGAGGAGGCCGTCGCGCTCGCCGACAAGGTTTACGTGCTGACCGCAGGTCCGGCGACCGTGAAGTCGGTTTACACGATCGACCTGCCCCGCCCGCGCGTTGTGTCTGAGATCCGTTATGACCAGACCTTCATCGACTACTGCAAGACGATCTGGGACGACCTGCGGCAAGAGGTCGAGACCAGCTATAGGCGCGCAAGCGAAGCAGCCTAAGGGAGGAAATCAGACATGGCATACACGACTTTCGAGGCCCGAACCGCGCCAATCTTCTCCGCCGGCACCTCTGATGCCGAAATTGAAGCTACTGCGCTGAAAGCCATAAAGCGCCGGAAGAACCTCGTTCTCTTCTGGCAGGTATTCATCCTGGTAGCGGTCGTCGGCATGTGGGAGCTCTCCTCCAACATGCACTGGATAGATCCGTTCTTCTATTCGAGCCCCAGCGAGGTGATGCAGCGGCTCTACGAATGGGCGACCCAAGGGACCACCGAAGGCTCGCTCTGGTACAATCTTTGGGTCACAATGGAAGAAGCCCTGATCGGGTTTTTCGCGGGATCGATCACCGGCGTGTTCGTCGGCATCGGCCTTGGCCGCAACAAGTTCCTGTCGGACATTTTCTCGGTCTATATCAAGGCCATCAACTCGATCCCGCGTGTGGTCCTCGCGCCGATCTTCATCATGATCATGGGCCTTGGGCTGCCGTCCAAGGTCGCTCTCGCCTTCATCATGGTGTTCTTCGTGGTGTTCGCCAACGCCTTCCAGGGCGTCCGCGAGGCGGACCGCAACATGATTGCCAACGCTCGCATCCTGGGAGCATCTGACTGGCAAGTAACGCGAACAGTTGTGATTCCTTCCGCCATGAGCTGGATCTTCGCCAGCCTGCACGTATCCTTCGGCTTTGCGATTATCGGTGCGATTGTCGGCGAGTTCGTCGGTGCGCGGTTCGGCATCGGCCAGCTGATTTCAATCGCAAAAGGAACATTCGATGCTGCTGGAATGTATGCCGCGATCCTGCTTGTGATGGTCGTTACGCTTTTCGCCGAATTCATCATGACGTTGATTGAAAACAGGCTCGCCAAATGGCGTCCGCAACAGCATATCGACACGCAATAAGCAGCTAGTCCTCCCAAGGACCATGGGGCTGGGTTCGTACGGGCCCGGCCTCATATATTTCTTGCGTAAACCGCAATAACCTATTGATTTAAAGCAATAGATGGCCATCATCAGACACCTGTAAACGCCCAGCAATTCCTCTTTCGCAGAGAGCCGTCGTTCAAATTCGGCGCTCGGCGACGGCATGTCTGAAGAACCAAAGCTACGAGGTCTCCGACCCGCCTACTGATCCAGCGCAGCAACTGGGGCAGCATCTTTTCGTCGCGGGCAGCCAGCCCCTTGTAAGACCCTTTCTGATGCAACCCTGCCAAGGGCCAGCTGCTGACGTAGACAACCGCAGTGTGTCGTCGCTTATCGTCAATGCAGCGCCAGCATTGAAAACCAGGATGGTCCGATGCTTACCTATGCGTGTTAGTCGGCTGCGCAGAGTTGCCCAAAGATGGATCCGGTCCATTGCTTTATCGACAAGATGCCCGTATATGTTGTGCAGTCGGTGATTAACGTGGGTAATACCTCCCATCCCATGCACCGACCGTTCCCCTCTGGAGGTCTTCAAACCTCCACACCTTGGGCCTCGACTATCGATGGCCCTATTTTTTTGGTGCTAGCCAACCATCTGTTGCGACAGTCCGGCCTCCGGGTGGCTGAAACGCCTTCAACTTGACGACCTTGCCCTGTCAGCCTGGTCTCCTGCGAGGCTGAGCATGTTGGGGCCTGCTGACACGCTCAGTGTTTGGCTCTTGCAGGCAGCCGAACGGTTACCACCAGTCCGCCACCCTTGGCGTCATCCAGCCGAACGGTTCCACCGGCACCCGTCGCAACCTCAAGAACGATGGCTAGCCCCAAGCCGCTTCCCTCCCCTTCGGTGCCGATAATGCGATAGAAGCGCTCGAGGACGTGCTCGCGCTCCATTGGGTGAATTCCCGGCCCGTTGTCCTCGACACGAAGCACGGCTGTCCCATTTTGTCGCGTTACAGCCACAGTGACCCGGCCAGGCGCAGGCGTGTAGCGGATGGCGTTGTCAACGAGGTTTACCAGCATCTCCCGCAACATGGTGCCGTCGCCCTCAACGTCGACGGAACCATTTTCCTCCAGCCCGATGTCGATGCCACGGCGCAGAGCTTCCTCGGCTTGCGTGCCGAGTACCTCTCTTGCAACGGTGACGAGATCGACAACGTCTGTCCGTGGCCGTCTGCTTCCAGGCTCTGCGCGGGACAGGGTCAGGAGCTGACTGGCAAGCCGCGATATCTGGTGCGTGCTGTTGCGAAGCGCCTGTAGGGCCTCACCGCGGCGCTCTGTATTTTTCTCCCTTGCCGCAACGCTCGCCTGCGTTGAAATGAGCGCAAGGGGTGTGCGGAGTTGATGTGCTGCGTTCGAGACAAATCGCCGTTGAGCGGCCATTTGGTTTTGGACCCGCTCCATATGGTCGTTGAGCGCGAGAACCAATGGGCGCAGCTCGGATTGCACCATCGACGGTGACAAAGGGTCGAGCCGATCTCGACCTCTCTCACGAACCGCATCGCGCAATCTAAGCACGGGAGCGAGGCCTCGCTGGAGACCAATAATCGTGACAACGCCCGCGAGGAGCACGAGGACAACCTGCTTCGTGAAATCCGAGAACCATAGACGGCGCCGCAACGCATACTGAGCGTTGTGGGTGACCGCAACCGTCACGGCGATTTCGCCGTCTTTTGGGAGGCCAACAACCGGGTGATTCAACGTCAGCGCTCGTACCCCGGCGTTACGAAAGGCGCGATCCTGCCCTACCCGTTCAATAGTCGGCAATGGCAGTTCGGGATATCCCGCGACTAGATTTCCCCAGGCCGTGATGACTTGGTAGAAGACCTGGTCACCGTATCCGGTATCGAACATTTCGATTGCCGCAGGCGGGACATCAATCTCAACGGTACCTCCTGCGTCAACGCGAACCGCTTCCGCGATGACGCGGGCCGAGGCAAGCAAGGTATGGTCTGTTACAAGCTTCGAAGCGGCGTCTGCGGTTCGGAAGCTGTCGTAAAGATTGAAACAGATCGCGCCGAAGAGCGTCAGAATCACCCACGCAAGCAGTTGCGCTCGCAGACTTTCGCGAAGCCGCCCGAAAACCGACCGCGGATAGTTGTACCACGCCAGCCGCATATCACTGTGCATCTCGGAGCAGATAGCCTAGACCACGCAACGTCGCGATCTGCGCTGAGCTTCTCTCAAGCTTCTTGCGCAGACGGTGAACATAAATCTCGATTGCAGTCGGGTCGGCCTCGTCATCGAAACCGAATACGCTTTCGGACAGCGTGGCCTTTGACACCGTGGTCCCCACCTTCATAACCAAGTATTCCAGCACCGCGTGTTCGCGCGGAGTAAGGGCTAGCGGTTCACCGCCGATGAAGAACTGACGCGTTGAGCCAGCAAATCTCAGATCGCCCACCATGATTTCGGGCGCGGCCCTGTCTTGCCCGCGTCGCACGACCGCTCTGATCCTGGCTTCCAGTTCGGCGATTTCGAAGGGCTTCGCGAGGTAGTCGTCCGCGCCGCCATCAAGCCCGGCTACCCGACCGTCAAGGCTGGCATTGGCCGTCAGAATAATCACGGGCACCTTCTCGCCATTTTGGCGGATGCGTTTCAACAGCGTCATGCCATCGATCTTGGGAAGGGAGAGGTCAAGAATGACGACCGAATAGCTCGCCACCTTGAGCATCAACTCGGCATCTTCGCCGTCGAAGGCGATGTCCACTGCATACTGGGCTTGCCGAAGCGCCTTACCGAGCCAATCGGCAAGTTCCTTATTGTCTTCAACGATCAGGATTTTCATAGTCTGTCCCTAGCACATGCGAGCCGTTTGTTGAATGCGAGAGAGCCTCAATACAAACGCCATGTGTGCGAGATAGCTCGATATGACCATCGATTGTCGGCAGCGGTTACGACAGGCTTTCGAGCGAACCCGCCAGAACTCCCGGATTAACACGCCGCGCCGTATAGGCCGGGCGTTCACCGCGGCCAGCCGACTTTCAGCTTGTCGGCAATCCGGGCTTCGACAATCAGCAATGCCATGAAGAGAATGATCGCCAAGAGCCAGCCAAGCAAGGCATCAGACGCGTAGTGCGAACCCACTGCGACACGTAAACCTGCCATCGTCAACGAGCCTGCGACCAATGGCGGTCCAACCCACAGGCGAATACGGGACGGCAGCAGGAAGAGAAGACAGAGCAGCCACCCTGCCCCGGAGGCTTCGCCCGAGACAAAGGAACAGTTTTTCGCACACTCACCAACGAACGTCCCGGCTGCTTCAAAATCGAAGGGGCCGCCGAAAAGACTTGTCTGTACGGGCCGAGGTCTACCCGAATAGGCTTTCAGAAACCCGTTTACAATTAATCCCGGCCCCAAGCAAAGGCTTACGATCGCAACCACCAGCCTGCCCATCGGAATACGCTTGCGGATTTCCGTTGAAAGAACGCCACTCGCGCCGACCACGACAATCAGCGCTGCCGCTGCGTATGGAAGCACGTACAGTATCTGCCTTACGTGTTCGACGACCTGCAGTCGACGAAGTGGGAAGTACCCGCAGACAAAATCGGGAAGAGCTGCCTCACATAGTGGGCCGGCGAAGAAGAACGAGGACACCTCGACGTCGAGGGAAGGATGGAGATAGAACGCGGCTAGCAAGGCGAACCATGCAACGATCAATGCGAGTACTGCCGTGGCCGAAGGGGCTGGCGTATAGGACGACTGGCTCACGTGCGCCATAAGAAAATCTCAACGAATGAAGCCTGAGGCTGTTCCATATTCATCATAGCCTGACAAACACCTGAACCGGTAATCGGACTGACGATGAGCTTTTGCGACAGTTAACGGGTTGCTTCTGTCGGCTCGCTCGAGCTTTGGGACAGCGTCATATAGATCACGATAGCGACGATCAGCCCGAGGAAGAGCAAGCTCGTGTAGGTCGTTCCGAAGCCCAACCCGCCGTACTCAAGTGGTTGTGACAGCAGATCACCCAAAGAGGCACCCAACGGGCGGGTAAATATGTAGGCAAGCCAGAACGCCACGATTGAATTAAGGCCCGCGAGGGCATAGGCCGCAGCAATAACACAGATAACCACCATAAAGAGGAGGGCTGTCGTCAGGTAGCCGAAGTCAAACGTTTCCGCGATCAGGTCCCCCGCTGCCGTGCCCAGTGCAAATGTGAAGAGGATAGCCAGCCAATAGAACGCCTCGCGTCGCGTCGTATAGATCGTGTGGATCGACAGTGTGCGTTCGAACGCAAACCAGACGGCGAACGTCACAGCGAGTGCGATTGAAAATCCAATTGTGGTTGCCTCGAGCGGAACCCCGAAATTATCAACCAGATTGTCCGTGATGAGTGTACCGACAACACTGATCAGCACAACCGCCGCCCAGTAACTTGCAGGCACATAGCGTCTCTGTGCGAATTGAATTGCCACGACCGCGACGAGAACCGCTGTCATGATGACCGACGTCACCGTCAGGCCTAGACCGAGGTTGACTGCGAGATAGTCCGCTGCCGTTTCGCCCATCGTCACAGCCATGAGTTTGATCAACCAGAAATCAATGGTGACCTCGGGGACCCTGTTTATCGGGGCGGTCTGTGCCAGCGCTTTCATCTGCCCGCTCCTTTACTTGCCCATGATCTTCATTGCTTCGGCAAGGAACTTGTCCGAGCGGGTGTCATCGTCGGCATTGCAGCGTTCAACGGCTTTCGTTTCGAGGTCGTTGACCTTTTGCACGTCTGCGTCACTGAGCTTCGCCCCGGCCTTGGCAGCGCGCATGTCCTTCAGCATTTCTTCACAGGGAACAGCCGAATGCGCAGGAATGGAGAGAGCGAGGAAGCCAAGCGCAGCGACCCCGTTAAGAACAGCGGCGGCAACAATCGTTTTCATGATGAGTGTCCTTTGAGGATTTCTCCGCTGCCCAGAGCGGCAGTAGCGGGACACTATGCGTCGTCGTATACAGGCGCCTTGCCACAACCATACGGTTTCGTAAGGTCGCGAAATCGGTCACGTTTCGGATCCGTGTGCTTTCCGAAAGATCGGCGAAAAGCCAGTGGTTCAGATAACGGTCAGGAAACTATGGCACGCGAATCTGATGCGGATTTTAGTTATCGAAGACGATCGCAAGACAGCTGACTTCCTTGCCAAGGGCTTCGGAGAGGCGGGACATGTTTGCGATGTCATGAAGGATGGGCGAGACGGCCTCTTCCAAGCACAACGGGAAGAGTACGATGTCGTCATCGTCGACCGCATGCTTCCGGGATTGGACGGTTTGTCGATCGTCCGGTCACTGCGCGCTGCCAGGGTCAGCACCCCTGCCCTGTTTCTCACGTCGGTCGGCGGCGTGGATGATCGGGTCGAAGGGCTCGACGCGGGCGGCGACGACTACCTGGTGAAGCCGTTCGCCTTCTCGGAGTTGCTCGCAAGGGTCAATGCGCTCTTGCGACGCCCTCCCGTGCAAGAGCAAAAGACGGTCCTAAAGGTGGCCGACCTTGAACTCGACCTGATCCGACGGCAGGCAAGGCGCGCTGGACAGGCAATCGAGCTTCAACCAAGGGAATTCACACTGCTCGAAGTCCTGATGCGAGGAGAAGGTCGCGTGCTTACGAAGACCATGCTGCTCGAGAAGGTCTGGGATTTCCACTTCGATCCCAAAACCAGCGTCGTTGAAACGCACATCAGCCGCCTTCGCGCCAAAATTGACAAGCCGTTTCAAGCGCAGTTGCTGCACACGGTCCGTCATACCGGATATAGCCTGCATGCGCCTAACTAACCTCAGACGAAGCACGCCGTTTCGCCTGGCGCTATCGTTCGCGCTGCTGTTCATCCTGACGGTCGTAGCAACTGGTGGCATCATGTATCACCTGCTCCGCAACGGCCTCAACGCGCAGCTCGACACCGCGCTGAACGACACGTTCCAGGTCATTTCTTCGACCTATGCGCCTGACGACATTGAGGACTTGGTCACCACCCTCGATAGCTATGCTAATCTCAAACCGGCTGACGACGGCGTCTACTCCTTGATTGATGCGTCCGGGAAGAAACTGGCTGGCAATTTCAAGGCGCCGATACTTCCGGAGGGCGTCTTTACCGTAACATCGGCCGATCTCGGCTTGAAGGGTAGCACCGTCTACCGGCTGCAGGGAGCCAAACTGGGCCAGAATACGCTCGTTGTCGGCAGGAGCTTCGCGCAGATGGACTCCATGCTGAGGACGGTGCTCGTCAGCCTGATCTGGGCTGCGGTCCTCGCTGTCCTTGCGGCGGTCGGCGGAGGCATATTCCTTGCGAGCCGGGCGCAAAAGCGCCTGGATGGCGTTGCCCGGACGATGCTGGAAGTGTCAAATGGGCAGCTGGAAAGCCGGATACCGCTGCGAAACGCGGATGATGATCTCGACCACGTCTTCAAGCAGATCAATGACGCACTCGTTCGGCTTGCAGGACTGGTCGAAGGTATGCGCCAGGTTAGCGCGGACATCGCACACGAACTGAAGACACCACTCAACCGCCTGCGTCTGACCCTGGAGGAGGCACGCCAAGCACACGGCGAACAAGATGACGTCGCGAGGTTTCTCGACGAGGCGCATGACGAGTGCGATCAGATAAACGCGACGTTTGAAGCGCTGTTGCGCATTTCACAGATTGAAGCAGGCGCGCGCCGCCTGAGCTTCAGCTTGGTAGGGCTCGGCGAACTCCTTGATCTCGTGGAGGATGTCTACACCGATGTCGCGCAGGACAATCGCCAACGGCTGATCGTCGAGCCGTGCCGAGAGACATACATCAATGGAGACCGCGAACTGCTGGTTCAAATGGTCGTAAATCTGGTTGAGAACGCCATTGCGCATTGCCCTCCGGACACCGTTATCAACGTTTCCCTGCGGCGCGATGGCCCGATCGCGGTCATCACGGTAGCCGACACTGGTCCCGGTATACCCGCCCCCGAGCGCGACAAGGTATTCCGACGGCTCTACCGCCTCGACAAAAGCCGGACGAGGCCGGGAAGCGGTCTCGGACTAAGCCTTGTGAAGGCGATAGCCGATCTGCACGGGGCGCGGATCGAGATTGAGGATAATAGTCCTGGCGTGAAGATTTCGGTGCAGCTTCCAGCACTCTAGTCCCTGTCCTTCAGGCCTCCGTCAGCTTCGGCTGGCATTTGGCCGTGAGTTGTCAAAACCTGCGGAACATTGATGTCAAAACGTACTTCGGTGATTTTCGCTTGCCTGATTGCTGTGGGAACGGCGGTGGGTTGCTATCCGCTTTATCTTCAACTTTCCGGCAATTTCCACACAGTGGTTGAAGGGCAATGGTATCGCTCGGCTCAACCAACTCCCCGGCAACTTGAGAGGTATGTCTCCAGCCACGATATCAAATCGATCATCAATTTGCGTGCGAGTGGCGACAAGGGAACATGGTATTCCGCGGAACTCGCGACCGCGGGCAAACTTGGCGTCGAGCATGTTGACTACCCGATGTCGGCCTCCCAGGTTCTCACACCTGAGCAGGCCGACCGTCTTGTGGCACTCATGGCAAGCCTTCCGAAGCCTATCCTGATTCACTGCCAGGCAGGTGCAGATCGTACGGGACTTGCTTCAGCACTGTACGTCAGTCGGATAGCTGGGCGCGACGAAGAAGCCGCCGAGCGGCAGCTATCTTACTATTTTGGCCATGTGGGTATCCCTCGTCTTTCGGCAGCATATGCCATGGATAAGAGCTGGGAAAATCTGGAAGTTCACTTCGGGCTAAGGGGTTAGGCTGGATTTTTCGGCCGACTCGCCAATCCATCCGTCTTGCACAGTGCGACGGGTGCCGTCCTCGAAGATCGGCGAACTCTGCCCCGGCGGTGGCGATCTCTTAGGACTAGAAGCTCAAAGGGTTTTGGCCGGCCGAAACATGGTCGCCTGTCGTGGCACCCGCCATCGCTTCAGAGGGACTCCGGTTCGCATCGAGATGACGCCCACCAACCGCCTGACCCATATAACCGTTTCAGGAACGTCACTTTCCGGGAAATGGCCGACATTTCGAACTGCACGCAGAAGATACGCCGACCGCATAGAACGGCATCACACCAGAAGCGACGCGCCATGATCGTTCATTCTACTTGGCGGCCGCCAAGGGGCAGGCCAGGTCGCCGCATATAGTGACTTTGGACTCTCCGCCTAGGCCGTCCATTCCGGACAACGGGCCGAGCGAAATCGCGATCGTAGCCGAATTTGAAGAATGTCCGCAACAACCTTCACCTCGTCTACTGCAGGGCCGTCAGGGCGAGGTTCGCGCGCTGGAGTCGATGCTGCATATGCTGATCCACCAGTCAATCAGCCGAAGCCTCGCCCGTCCCGATTTCGCGGATTTCGAGACCAGGGCTGCAGCTTGCATCACCGACAACCACAGCTTTCTCTTCAAGAACACGTCGTCGGCCTGGCACGGAGCTACAGCACTTACCTTTCCCGACGACAGCTACCGCCGCCTCTTAAACATCATTTTTGAAATGCCGAGACGCTCCGCGGGGCCCAAGCTGGTCAATCGTGCACGCGGGTTGTTCAAGCTATCAGGCTAGTAGCACCACACTGGGCACTTATACGTTCCTCCGCATTCTGGCTGCCCCGAAGCGCTCAGTTACCGTCACCCAGGGGGTTACCATATGTGGAAGCCGTTCACGACAGAACGCCCGGCAGGCAGACAATCCTCGGCGTCGTCGGCTCGTCGGTGAAAACCGGCAGCAGGCCAGTCGATACGATCTTCAAGATCGCCCAGTGCGAGGACACTCTCCCGCGCCCCCCAAAAACTCAAAACCGAACTCCAGAACCTTAGCCAGCCCTGCAGTTCGGCCCGAGGAAACTCGCGCGAAAGAGATTTCAGCGTGCCGCTTTCAGCTCGTCAAAGACACCCATTTTCTTCATCGAGCTCACCAGACCAGTAAGTACAATCACCGCAATGAAAAGCCCGACAAGCACCATCGCATAAGAGAGCTCCTGATCCGATATGGAATCTGCCGCCACCCTGTAGAACTCGGTAGCCAACAGCGCGATCAGCGTAGACGACATCGTCGAGTAGTCCTTGGCAATAACGCGCCTGAAATTGAATGCCATTCCTTCCGTGGATGCCGAGAATGCACTCAGCTTGAGCCCCCACCTGGGGACGTCCCGGCAGTACGCGCTGTAGGCCTCCCCGAACTTGTCAGCCAAGAACTCTTCTTCGGCGTAAATGATGCACTGGTAGATAAACCCGAACAACAAGCATCCGACGGCAACGACCACTGGATTGCCGTGGAACAGGAAGAGCCCGGAGTAAATGAGCATGTTCCCAACGTACAACGGGTTGCGGCAAACACCGAACATGCCTTCCGTGACCAGGTCCTTGGCATAGACCCGCTTATTCAGGCCGCCACGCTTGATATAGGCATAACCGATCACGGTTGCGCGCAGTATCAAACCCGCGGATACGATGAGCAGTGCGGCGGCATCTTTCCACTGTTGGAGCGTCGCACTGCCCAGAACCGTCGCGGCCGGCGGTACAGCAACAAACAATACGACGATGATGAGCGGAAACGCCTGGTTTCGATACTTGAAAAAGAAATTCCCGATCGACAGCATGAGATCCTTCATGGCTTCTTGTCTCACTTGACCGCGACGATGCCGCAGAAATTATACCAACGGAAGAACACTTCGGTGCTCTTGAAGCCCACCTCTTTGAGCAATTGGGTGTTCTCCTCGAGGCGGTAAGGGATGAGAACGTTTTCCAACGCCTCCCGCTTCTTTGATATTTCGATCGAGGAATACCCGTTACGCCGCTTGAAGTCGTAATAATGGTCGATGAAGAGCCTGTTGAAGGTCGTGTCCTCGCTGGTCAACTTCTCGATCAGCAGCAAGCATCCGTGTTCGTTAAGACCGTCGTAGATCGTTTTCATGACCCGCTCGCGAAAGAGCGGCCGTACAAATTGCAAAGTTAACAACATCGTCACGACGCTGGCGTTTTCCACGGAGAAGCCGCGGTGAAGGTCGCCTGTGACGAGCTCGATAGATCGGTTTGTTCCCGAGTCCTCGATCTTCTCGGCAGCTTTTTTGAGCATCTCCGGGGCGTTGTCGATACCGACGAAGTCCACGTGGTTGTCGACGACGTGGTCGAGTGCGAGGAGCGTCGTGGCCGTCGAGCAACCAATGTCGTAGAGGTTGGACTGAGGCTGAGCAAAATCCCGGGCCAACTCGCAAACCATCCGCTGCATTTCCCCGTAGAACGGGACCGAGCGGCTGACCATGTCATCGAATACGTTCGCGACGGTGGAATTGAACGAGAAGTCCGCAACTGAATCGCGTTCGTCGGCAAACACCTCGTCGCGCGAATTCGTATGCAAGACAAGACGGTTAGACGGGTCGGTCATATCCGCTCCACATGTATATCAATGTTATATGGGCGCGCTTTCTTCCCCAAAGCACACCCGGCGCGCCACGATTTGGTCACAGTAATCTGACGGCTACCTGAAAGCGTCTCCGTCAGATCGATGGCGGAAAAACCGCCTGAAAGTGAGCCAGCACGCGAACGTCCAAAGGGAGCCCGCGCACCACCCGAAGAGGACATCAGTTGGATAATGTACGCCGAGGTAAATTCGGCTGACGCCTATCGTGCAGATAAGTGTGCCAGCGACCATGAATATATATGCTTTCTGGGCTGGCGCAGACAGAAATCGGGAGGCGACAATTGCCAGTGCCAGATAGGTTGCCGCCGAAACCATCGCGTGACCGCTTGGAAAACTGGCATCGCCGACCGCCGCCAAATGGGTGACGACGTCTGGGCGGGGCCGCGCCGCCCATAGCTTCAGAGTATTGCTGGAAAGCCAGCCGCCCGCAAGCGCAACACAAAGGAACAGCGCTTCGACGGGCCGGCGTGAAACCAGCAGGAGACCGATAGTGGCCAGCGTGATGAACAGAAGAACGGCAACGCCACCGAGGCTCGTGAAGTTCACCATCGTCGTTGTTATCCACGCAGGTCCGAGCGGCAGGGCAACATCGTCAGCGTGCCTCAACGCAAGCAGGAACGCCTGATCCCAAGCCAGCGTATCGCCCTCACCTACCTCGACCGAGAAGTAGAAGAGAACCGCGAGAGCCAATAGGAGTAACGCGAAGGGTATAGCCCTATAGGCAATTTTCGAGCTCAATCGCGCACGCGCATTGCCGATCGCGCGCCTCATTGCTTGACCAGCCTCATCCGTACCGAAAGCTCGTCAAGGTCGAAAGGTTTGACGAGGAAATCGTCCGCCCCTCCCTCAATTCCCGCCAGTCGATCGCTGTATTGGTCCTGTGCCGTCATAATGATAACCGGGGTCTTGTCATCTCCCCTACGAATGTCCCGCAGAAGAGACAGGCCATTGCCGTCCGGCAGGCGCAGGTCGAGAAGCACCAGGTCATACTTCTTCGATGTGAGCCGACAGGCAGCGTCCTTGAGGTTCACACACCAATCAACGCGATGCCCATCGGCCACCACATGGGCCGATATCGCGTCTCCGATGTTGATGTTGTCCTCGACGACAAGCACGTTCACAGGATCGCGCTCCTATCTGTTGTGTTGCTGTCGCGTGGAAGCGATGTTCACGAATTTCGACTCCTGCACTTTGCGAATACGTCGAGCCGCTTGTCGTAAACCGACGTCTCCACGTTCATCATACCGAGCACGCTGTGGAACAGGTTGTCGTGAGACGTCGCGGCAAGTGCATCTCTTCGGAGGCAAGCCGTGTCCAGATCCATCGACTTACTGAAGTCGTTGTCAAACCACGTTAGGAACGGCACATGTGTCTGCTGCGAGGGAGCAAACATATACGGTGTTCCATGAAGGTAGAGCCCCTTCTCGCCGAGGGACTCCCCATGATCGGACATGTAGATCAGGCCCGTCGCCATCTTGCCCGAACGGGACTTGAGGCGGTCGATGACGGTCGCGATGAAGTCGTCCGTATAGAGGATCGAATTGTCATAGGCATTGACGATCTCTCCGGTCGAACACTTGCCAAGCAACGGGGTACGGCAGTCGGGAACGAACCTACCTTGATGTTCGGGATATCGTAGATAGTAAGCGGGTCCGTGGCTGCCCAGCTGATGGAGTACCAGAACGCTATCGCCTTTGACATGATCCAACCAGCCATCAAGCTTGTCCAGGAAGATGCCGTCCAGGCACTCGCCTCCCTGGCAGAATTGCGGATCTTTCGAATTCGCCAAGTCGAGGTATTGGACACGATCAGCAACGCCCTTACTGCCCGTATTGTTGTCGAACCAGGCAACGCCAATTCCTGCATGAGCCAGCACGTCTAAAAGTGATTCATTCGCCATAGCCTTTGCGTGGGTGAAATCCGCACGAGTGAACCGCGAAAACATGCAGGGAATGGAGGTCGCGGTAGCCGTGCCGCAGCTGGTTGTATTTGGAAAATAGATGACGTTCGCGGCCTTGAGGCGCGGATTGGTTTCGCGCGGATATCCACCAAGCGAAAAATTCTCCGCGCGCGCAGTCTCGCCGGCGACAATTATCGTAACCCGCGGCTTGTTGATAGGCGGTTCGGGAGGCCTGACCGTAGCGTCGGCACCGACTGGCTGAACCACAATCGATGCCTCTTTCCCTGCGTTCAAGAAGTAACGAACCGTGCTGACAATCGGCGTGACGGGATTGAAGCTCTTTGTGATGTCCCGCCGTTCTCTGACGGTAGCGGTATACTCCCTCGAATAGGTCACGCCACAGATTCCGAAGATCGCGAGTGAGGCGGTGATTGCTGTCAGGTTCCAGATAACCTTTCTCAGGAACGGGCGGTGATCAATCTTTGCCCAGCCGATCACAAGAGATGGCACGATCCCGAAGATCGCAACGTGAACAATGAATTCGAACGTGATCAGGTGTTGCGCTTCCGCAGGCGTTGTCTCCATCGCGTTGCGGATCATGTCACTGTCGATAACCGCCCCAAACGTGTCTGTGAAATAGGACGCCACGGCGGCGACGACGATCAAGAAGATCAAAAACGGCTTGATGAGGTACTTGGTCGAAAATGGAGTAATTACAGCAATGAACAGCGCCGACAACGCGAGGTACAACGCCCATAGCGAACCGCTTCCGCTTCCGAGATAGTCAGTTGCCTTCCTCCAGAACGTGTTGTTGCAGAATAGTAGGATGTAGCAGCTTGTCAGTACGCAGAGCGGGATGCTTCCAATCCTCGGCCGCAGCGAGCTCACATGTGCAGGCATGTTCGTCAATTTTACCTCTCCGATGCAGAACACCCGTTTTGGAGAGAGTTGCTGACAGTTACCTGAAATCGGAAGAGATGAAGGTGATCCAACGGTCGCGGCTGCCGTCACTGGAGCCCTTTGCGTCGCTCAACGGCAATGTCGCCAAGGGGATGAAACGGACACAAATGGCCCCTGCACCAGGAATTGGCTGACGGCGACGCCTTCGCCCGTCATAAATGCCTTGCGATAGGTTCGATAAGGCGAGGAGCTTCCTCGGCGATCGCCAAGATGATGCCTGAATTGAGCGTGGAGGCAAAGTCAAGGCCGGCAAAGTAGAGGCCCGGCAGGAAGCCCAGCTAACGGATGGTCTCAATCTATGGCTGGTGCGATGCAGGAAATCCGTAAGATCTCTCCCTAACCCGTTATCAACGAATTGGGGCGCCTCTCTCGAGCTTTCGCGCGTACTCAGTCAACGGATAGCACAGGGCAAAGAAGATTGCAGCAACGAGGCCGTAAACCTTGAAGGGCTCGAACGTGGCGTTGTTGATCGCATTTGCTGTCCTCATCAGTTCCTCAAAGCCGAGAATGGACGTCAGGGCGGTGCTCTTGATCAGCTGCACCAGAAACCCGACGGTCGGCGCGCGAGTTATCCGGAACGCCTGTGGTAGGATGATAAGCCGAAGTTCCTGCAGGCGGTGCAGACCAAGGCTTGCGCCCGCGTCCCACTGGCCACGTGGAAGTGCCTCGACGCCGCTCCGCCAAATCTCGGCCAGATAGGCACTGGCATAAAGCGTCAGCCCGCACACCGCCGCAGTCCACGGCTCAATCCGGAAGCCCAACATGGGCAATCCGAAGAACATCAGGAATAGCTGCATGAGCAGAGGAGTTCCCTGGAAAAGCGCTATGTAGCCTGACGCAAGCCGCCGTGGCCAAAAGGATTGCGATATCCGAGCAAAGAGGATTGCTATGCCGACAGTTGCCCCGCCGACAAATGCGGCGATCGACAAGAGAACTGTCCAACGCGTCGCGAAGGCAAGATTGCGCAATATATCCCAGAACGTGAACTCGATCATGATATTCCCGCTCCAAGAAACCGACGACCGCCAGCGATCAGAAACCGCCTGAGGCTCGCCGACATGGCAAGATAGATCATCGTTACGACCAGATAAGTCTCAAATGAACGAAAAGTGCGGGCCTGCAAAAGGTCGGCCTCCTGCGCCAGTTCTCGGACGGAAATCTGTGAGACCACGGCTGATTCCAGCATCATGATGACGATCTGGCTTGTCAGGGCCGGGAAGATAACCTTTAGCGCCTGGGGCAAGACGACTTTAAAAAACACGTGTCTCGGCTTCAGCCCCAGCGCGAGGGCAGCTTCGCTTTGACCTTTCGGGATCGCATCCAGGCCGGCGCCGATGACCTCGGTCGTGTAGGCCGCCATGTTGAGGGTCATGGCGAGGATTGCCGCTGTTACAGGATCGAGATGGATTCCAATGCTTGGAAGGCCAAAGAAGATGAAGAACAGCTGGACGAGAAACGGCGTGTTTCGGATCACTTCAACATAGATGCCAACTGCCCGGCGCAACCAGCCGAACCGACCTCTTCGCGCAGCAGCACCGAAGACACTTAGCACCGTCCCGAAGACGGTGGTGCAGGCAATCAGGAAAAGCGTCATGCCCGCACCATATGCGAGCGCTCCTGCACCGCCCCAGAGCCAGTCGAAGCCAAGGCTATAGGACATCGCCAATCCTTTCACGGCGAGGAGCACTCATTTCGATCAATCCTTGAGATTTTCAGGGTTGAGTGGCGTCTTCAACCAGGCCTTCGAGCTTGCGTCGAGTTTCCCCTCGGAGATCATCTTGGCAACTACGTCATTGACGGTGCTCTTGAGACCCTCCTCGCCCTTGCGGAGGGCGATGTGCGAAGGCGACGTCAAGAGCTGGAACTTTTGCTCGGGTTTCAACGCGTCCTGGCGTGCAAGGACCTGCGCTCCAACATCGTTTCCGACCACCATCAACTCGGTCTGACCAGAAATGAAGGCCTGTATGACCGAATTGTAGTTTTCGAAGCGCTGGATCGTTGCCGATGCCGGTGCTGCAGCCGTCAACGAGGTGTCTTCGAGCGTGCCGCGGTTAACCGCAATCGTCTTGTCGGCAAGGTCATCCTTGCCTTTGATCGAGACAGCTGCCGGGCCTATGACCGCGATGTAGTACGGGGCGTAGGCAGCAGCAAAATCGATGACCTCAGCACGCTCCTTGGAAAAGCCGACGCTCATCAGAATATCGACGCGCTTGTCGTTCAGATAGGCAATTCGGTTTTGTCCGGTTACGCTTACGAGGTTGAGCTTCACACCAAGACTGTCGGCAATGCTCTGGGCGACATCGACATCATATCCCTTGAGGCTCATGTCGGCGCTGGCCGACGAGAATGGAGGGAAATCAGAGAAAATGCCGACACTGATTTGGCCGGCGGCCTTGATGTCGGCGAGGTCGTCGGCATGTGCCGACAGCCCGACCAGAGTGAATGCGGCAGCAGCGGCGATGGCTCTTCCTAGTTTGCTCATATTCATTTTATGTTCCCTTTTTCTTGGTTCTGGATTTTGACGACAGGTCCGACTGTTTCAAGCGGCCCGCTTGCGTGCGGACGGACTGAGCATGGCAAGGCAAAGCAATTCGAACAGCACCTGTGCTGCTATCTGGGCAGTATTGGTAGTCGCGTCATACTGCGGAGCAACCTCCACCACGTCGCCGCCGACGAGATTAACACCTCGGAAACCGCGCAGCATGGCGAGAACTTCTCTCGGAAGCAATCCACCAACCTCCGGTGTTCCGGTTCCCGGCGCAAAGGCGGGATCCAGGCTGTCGACATCAAAACTGATATATGTCGGGCCGGAACCGACAACCTCGAGGGCGCGCGCGATGACGGCCTTGATCCCCATCTCAGCGACTTCCTCGGCGTGTATAACCGTCATGCCTGAAGCGAAAGAGAATTCCCAGAGGTATTCGGCTCCGCCTCGAATGCCGATCTGGATCGTTCTCTTGGGGTCGAGGACACCGGCGAGGACAGCTTCCCGGAACGGTGCGCCGTGATGGAACTTGGATCCCTCATATGGCCCGGCCGTATCACAATGGGCATCGATGTGGATCATTCCAACGGGAGTACGGCTTGCAAATCCCTTGAGGATCGCGCCGGAAATGGAATGGTCTCCCCCCACGGACAAGGGGATCACTCCGGTATTTGCGACCATGCGGTAGCAGGCCTCGATGTCGGCGTGGCAACCGGCGAGATCAAAGCGGCTTCTCATCGGAACGTCACCGACATCAGCGACCTTGAGCTTGCCCATCGGCGCGACCCGAAGAACATGCTCGTAGGGTCCGACACGTTCGATCGCCCGGACAGCCCTCGGACCCAACCGTGATCCGGCTCGATTGGTTACGCCAAGGTCCATTGGCACGCCGATAAGAGCTACATCAAGGGCCTCCAAAACCTCCGGCCTGATGCCGTTCTCGATGAAGGACGCGCCAAGGAAGGTCGCCGGATCGGCAAACGGCCATTTGCGGCTGTCGCCATCCTTGAAGACGCTTGCCGCAACTTCGCGAAAGTGTGGGTCCTGCATTTCACCGCCGGCGGCATTGCCGAAGCGACGGCGTAGGTCCTCCAGAAAATCCTGGTCAATCGTCAAGATAAGCTCCCCCGTTTGATCCGAGATGCCATCATTCGCCGAGCCAAAAGGCTTTACAACCTTGATATTTCGTGAGGGCCTATAACGATTTCTGATACTCAAGTCGCTCCCATTGCAGCATTCAGCAGCGGGTCCGTTCAGAAAACCTTATAGGGCTGGGCGTGGGGGGCGATTATGACATTACCACGACGGCAAAGCTTCTGGCCGTTGCGCATGAACTTCAGATCGTACAATGTCCAGCTTAGCCGAAGACGGAGACCGTCGCACGGCTGGTTTAACGCAGACGAAGAACCCGCCTAATGCTTGATCTCGATTCATACTTGTTGCGGGCGTTCTTGACGGTCGCCGAAATCGGCACGGTCAATGGCGCTGCTGCCAAATTGCACCGAACTCAAGCGGCAGTGAGCATGCAGATCCGCAAGCTCGAGGAGCTCGTCGGAGTAACGCTCTTTTCCCGGTCGTCCAAGGGACTTGAGCTCACCGCTCACGGCCAGATCATGGTGGCCTACGCCCGAGAGATCGTGGTCCTTTCCGACGAGGTCGGCCGTAGGCTCACCGGAAAGATACTTCTAGGGCGCATCCGTCTCGGAGTCGTCGAGGACTTCGCCGCCAGTCGACTGATAAATATCCTTCGTGACTTCAGGGCTCAGAACCCCAAGGTCGACATCGACATAATCGTCGAGCCCAACCGGCGTCTGGCAGAGATGTTTGAAGAAGGGAAACTCGATATCGTTGTTTGCGATATCACCGTCCTCAATCGGAAACCCATCCTGATCTGGACCGAGTATCTCTCCTGGGTTGTCAGATCGGATTTCGTGGTCGACGCAAGCAGGCCGCTCCCGGTGATCATGTTTGATGAGAGCTGCCCCTGGAATGTGCGCACCATCGCGACGTTGTCGCAGCGGAACATAAAATGGAAGACGGCATGCGTTGCGTCCACGTTGGTCGCCATGGCAACGGCGGTAAGGGTCGGCATTGGTGTCGGTCCTATGCTTGAAGCCACTATCCCCGAGGGATGTCGTGCGCTGGACAAGGCCGCCGACCTACCTGGCGCAGTGCGGATCGAGATTGGATTCTATGCCCAGTCCGAGGCATCCGAGGGCGTCCGTTATCTTGTCGAGTTCGTGTCACGACACACCGCCATGGCGGACCGCCAATAACGACCCGTTATAGCCGTGAAAAATAAAACAGCCTGTTCAACTGGCGCGATGGCTGCAATCTACCGGCATGCCAAGTGAAACAAGGATACCGGCCGATGGCTATCGAGCACTCGTCCGTGGACGAGGAGGCGCCACTCCAAACAGTCCATATTATCGGCCAGATCGCCAGCTCCGCCGCGGGGGACAGCGTAAGTGCGCAGACGACCGAAATTCTTCATCGCATTGATGCCCTTCTCAAAGAGGCGGGCACCGATAGGGACGAACTGATTCAAGCAAATATCTGGCTTCGGGATCTCATGGGTTTTGACGAAATGAATGCCGTTTGGGAAGGATGGGTAGCTGCCGGCACGACACCTCGGAGAACCACTTTCGAAGATCGGACTCTGCCACGCTTGTGCGATATCCGCATAGACGTGATCGCTTGGCGGAAAACCGAAGAGTTGGCATCGCCGTGAAGCCGTTGACGGTATGCTTATTGCAGTGACAGTCGTCGCGACTTGCGCCAACGTGACAATGCTGGTCGAGGAAGCGCCTGAGAAGCGGCCAACCCCTTGCGTCCCGCTCATTCAACTCAGCAACCAGGCTGTCCACGGTGGGTACCGGCAGGCCATCGAGCGCAACAACCCGAACTGCGCCGGTCACCTGAAAAGGTGCCAATCATTGCCCCACCGCCGTTTGATGAACGTGTTCTCGAGCCATGTTGCTTTTTATCCATCGGTCGGCATGGGCAAAACGTAGATTAAAAAAAGCATCGGGACACAGTCGATACATGGGCTCAGCTGCGGACTAAATTTGCTGACTGTTCTTAATCAGTAGTCACACGCGCGTGATCGTGCGTGCCTGTAGGAACAAACGACGTGTAACGCCATTTACCTTCCATCAATGGAGGAAATGCAATGCCCTATGATCCTAATTCTGAGAAAGGCCTCGATCTTCGCACGACGCCACTTGAACGTCGTGGTGGAGCCTGGGGTCCTTGGATTGCTCTCGCCTCCATCATTCTGGTAGCCGCATTTGTATGGATCCAGTGGGGTGGCACGGCAAACGACCCAACTTCAACGGCATCCACAACGCCCCCGATTTCTCGATCCATTCCGAAGCCAGTGATTCCCGCAAGCCCGCCGGCCGCCGCTCCGGCAAATCCGTCAACCGGTACCCAGCCGTAAGGCCGCGACGATGGAATGGCCGCTTGGAACCATCGTGGCAGTTTGCTCGACCTTCACTTCAATTAAACCGTCGTCATTTTCGTCTGCCAGGAGTGGCCTTAATGGCGGTGACTTTGCCATCAGGCGATTAAAGTGAAAGCTCAAGAACAATTCAACCCGATATGACAATGGGCAAAGGAATACGCGGTTAAAGAGAGCTTGACGTGATGGGGCATCACGTCGGCATGTCTTTTACTCTCGGGGGGAGCGGAGACCAAAATCATCGACAACATGCGGCCTCGGCAACCTCTCAAGGAGAGCATGGTGGGTATCGGCACTCGTTACCCGCCCACGGTGTCGCCGATCTCGAAGCGCGGGAGGCCAAATTATCCGCCAGGATCATTAGCAGCACCTTGGAAATCCCTTCGATTCAAGGCAAATTCAAGCCGCTCTAGTGTTTGGGGAGGTTTCGATGGAGAACCACGAGCCATTTTTGCACGAGGCAATTGCACTTTCGAAATCCGCGGTGGAACACGGCGACGAACCGTTTGGGTCGCTGCTGGTCAAGGAGGGCGACATAATCCTGCGCGCTGAAAACAGTGTCTATAGCGGCCACGACATGACCAACCACGCCGAGATGAATCTGGTTAAGCTGGCGGCGAAGCACTACGATCCTGCTTTTCTCGATCACTGCACGATTTACACCAGCACGGAGCCTTGCGCGATGTGCTCGGGGGCAATTTACTGGTCGGGTATCGGGCGCATGGTGTTTGCGTCTCGGAAACGCGGCTTGGCGAGATCGCTGGGATCGGGTTGAACGTGCCGAGCCGGTCGATTTTGCAAACCGGCGCGCGCGTCGTCACCGTGGTTGGTCCGACGAACCTTCAAGACGAAGCCGCAAAAGTACATCAGGAATTCTGGCCGAAGCATCTTGGCAGGGCATAGCTTCGTTAGGTGGTCATGATCCAATGGCGCAGACGAGCCGCTTGCGGTCGATGACCCTGCGGATGACGCCAATAGTTGCGACAGTGGAAAGGTTCGCAGCTTTAAACGGCCAATTGAGAACGCGATGCGCAGCAAGGATGATGCGGCAAGCTAACAGCGGAAAGCAGACACCCATCATCGAAGCGACACGGAAATACACCGTCAAGCTGCAAATTGATGACAACGTCCTATGTGCATTTTTCAGGTTTGGGAGGCGCACTGGGAGGTTGTCACTATCATCGGTGTTTTCGGCACCTTCTATCTCGGGCACCAGTTTAGAATGGTGCTGGCTCGCGGGTGCGGTTGGAGCGATTTTTCAGGTAATCCGTCGCACGCAGGACGCCCATGCTTTCGACTGTGCACTGGGCGTGCAAAGCCAATGGATTGTGTTAGGACGACGTCTTCAAACGACAAAGGTTCCCTAAACATGATTGAGCTTACCCCATCGCAGATTGCCGCATTAAAACTCGCCAAGGACGGAGATCTATATCCGCAACCGTCGAGTAAATGGACGCACCAGAATGCAACGGTGACTTACGCGAAGTCTGACCGCTGGAAGGAACGGCCCCAGAAAGTGAAGTCCGTAACAGCTAAAACTTTGGATGAGCTAAATGGACATGGCTTCCTAGAGCGGCGGCATCTCGACGATGACGCCTCGAAAGACGTCTACGGGATCACGATGGCCGGGAAGGTCTGGCTACTTAAGAACAAGTAAGGCGCAGAGCGCCAGGCGACGACCGGTGTACCCTAGCGAGCGCGCATCACCTTGTTGAGACACCTTACGAATGCGTCCCGTCCCGAGAGGCTGCGATTGCATTCCGGCCCTGCGCATTCTCGGCCTCTGGAACCAATAACCGCGTGATTCGTTTCGGCGGATGGAACGGCAAGATATTCCGGTCTCCGCTGTTCCATTTTTCAAAACTGTAAACTGCCTAGTTGCCCCGCTTGTCAGCACTCCTGCGGGGGCACTTATTTTTGTCCCGCGCGACTGGAACATTCCCCAATTCCGGTGTTATGGCGGGTTCCTTCCCGCTGTTTCCTAGCGTCGAAACGTCCGATCTCCTCAACGGCCCCGCTCTCTCCAAGGATACCGCGATTGGAATCTGATCACGGTGGCCCGTGAAGCCGGAAAGAATAACGACATCCTCGCAGTCCTTGGCACCGTCATCGCGGTGAAGGCTTTCCGCGACGGCACCCTCCCATTTCCGGACGAAACGATGATTGCGCGTCTGACATATCTCTATAAGTCATCGCCTGAGATCGACGCCGTAATTCCGGCCGATCAAGGGACTTCGTGTTCAGCCACTACTCGCTATTCCGACAGTATCGACCAGATCATTCAATGGAGGCAGCAATGATAGCTCGCTACAATACAAGCGCGGATTGACTCCCTCGGAAAACCCGCTTGTGGAGGAGCTCCTTCTGGCTCCGTCAGGGCTTCAGATCCAGCAAAGCGCGACCGCTGCCATCCATTGCGAACGGAACAGACTCATGCTGGTGGGCAACCAACCAACGGCCATTGCGCTTCACGAGCCCGAGCGTCTGCCGGAACCAGAGATCAACGTTTGTCCCCTCCGTCTTCGTACCCGTCATATGGACCAGCCCGCTCCAAAAGGCTACGTCGACGCCGATTGTCAGCTTTGCATCCTCGACCTCGCCGCCGATCGGACCATCCCAGGTGTCGAACCACGCTTGGAGACCAGCCTTATCCTTTCCGTGATGAACGAGCGGCGGCGCCAGCGAGAACTCGACAGAATCCTCAGCGTCATAGGACAATGCATCCTTGGCGTTTCTTTCCCTGATCGCGGTCGCGCGCATCATCAACATCGCGGCAATTGCTTCATCGTCGCTGGTGGGGGCTTTTTCATCGTTCATTCTGGATCCTCCTCTTTCTCACCAAGGACGAACAAGAGTCGAGCTATCCGACACCGGCATTAAAGATTTATGGGATCGTGTGTGCGCGTCTTAGGCATGAGAGATCGAAAAGTGCAACTACAGCTACTCGTCACTCATAGCGCGGGCGGATGCGTCGGTGCACCGGTGGCGGAAGATGGCGCGTTGACGCACGTCGCAGCCAGCCCGACATAGGTATCGATCAACGTCGTCCCCGTG
The DNA here is from genome assembly GCF_000377185.1 of Rhizobium sp. 42MFCr.1. NCBI lineage: Bacteria > Pseudomonadati > Pseudomonadota > Alphaproteobacteria > Hyphomicrobiales > Rhizobiaceae > Rhizobium > Rhizobium sp. 42MFCr.1. Next base: position 28,960 of record NZ_KB897848.1, on the reverse strand, counting down.
TCGTAGTATGTCAGAAATCGGAAAGTTGAGCGCGAGGTTGATTGTCGTTGAGGTCAAGCGCAAATCAATCATGCCCCACGAGTGCCGCCCTTGCTCCGAACAACGCCCGCTTTAGCCGCAGATCAAGCGGGCGTTACAACGAGCCGGGATCGAGCCACGAAAGCGGAATCAAACACGGCAGTTATCGAGTTAATGCGCTTCAGCCGTCAGAAATCCCACCACACCGGAACCCAGCGAAATAGATCGTTAGCCGCCGCCACTCGGCCAACAGACGGGAATGGCAAATGCGTGGAGACAAGCCACGAGCCGTTCGTCGCAAGCTCGCGCATAAGGCGAAGCCGAACGCGGGTTGCTTCCTCTGGATCGTGTTCGAAGCCGTTATGCCATTCCGGGTGTTCGAACGAAACCGGGAATATGGCGTCGCCCGCGAACATCAGTCGTTCGCCACCTGACGTCAGGCGGACAACGCTGTGTCCTGGAGTATGGCCACCCGTGCGAGTGACGACGACGCCCGGTGCTACCTCGGCCTCGTCGATAAATGTTCGAAGGTGACTGCTGTATTCACCCAAGAATTCGAGAGACGCACGCCGTGCCAGTTCCACAAGTGGCGGCGGCATCGCCGTACGAGAGAAGTCGGGTGACTTCCAGAATTCGGCTTCTGCGGACGACACGTGAACCCTCAGGTCCGTGCGCAGCCGTTCCTTCACGCCTTCAGCGAGCAATCCGCCAACGTGGTCGAAGTGCATGTGGGTGAGGACGACGTCGGTCACGGCCGCAAGATCGATTCCAGCCGCCTCCAGCCGCTGGACGAACAAGCCCGCCCGCGGGAAGTCCGGATATTCCTCCCCCAGACCGGTGTCTATCAGTATCGTCTGGCTGCCACTGCGCACGACAACAGCATTCAAAGCCCAGTCGAAAGCCTCTTTCGACAAGAACATGTCGTCCAGCCAAGCCGAACGGGTCGCTGGGTCGGCGTTGGTGGCCATTGACTCGGCCGGCGGCGTCAGCACGCCGTCGCTGATCACAAGTACGTCGATGTCGCCGACGCGCACTGCATAGCGCGAGGGGACCAGCTCGTCCCGCGGGTTACCGAGCATTGCACCGGGGATCGATGTGGTGGTCGGTCTTGCGTCTACCGTCGACATGATAGGCTCCTGATTGGGTTGTTGAGAGCTGTCGGTCATAGGTCGCGATCGGAACCCTAGATCGGGAACGAGATGTGGTCGAGGTATGCTTAGGTTTGGGGGCTCATTTGGGGCGACCGAGCGCCACGGCCTCAGTGACCATGCTTTCCTACAGAACCCACTGGCCGCCAAAGCCTTCGTCCCGCGTGATCAAAGGCAAGCGTTATCGACTGTCCTTTTCCCGACCGCGGTTACCAACCTTGGTATATCTATTCTTCCTCGTCGTAGGTCGCATACGATCCCTGCCGGTCATAGGCAGGATCAAAAGCGAAGGAGAAGCATGATGCGAAAGCTCGCGACCTTTTTGTTTTGCTCGGCCCTGATTGCAGTACCGGCCGTCGCGGCAGACAAACCTCACAACGCCAAAGTCTCCGTGGTCTTCGACCACCCCCTCCCCAACGTGCCCGGCAAGAGCATGCGCGGCGTGCTCGTCGAATATGGGCCGGGTGGGCATAACCCGTCGCATACCCATGCCAAGAGCGCATTCATCTACGCCACCGTCATCGAGGGCGAGATCAAGAGCCAGCTCAACGACGGTAAGGTGACAATCTACAAGACCGGCGAAAATTGGATCGAAGTCCCCGGCGACCACCACCAGGTCAGCGCCAATGCCAGCGATACGAAGCCTGCCAAAATTCTCGCTGTCTTCGTTGTCGACACTGGCGAAACGAAACTTACAATACCCGACGGCGCTACCGATTAGGGTTACGAGCGTGACTCTTCTCTGATCGTGGGCGGCCACATCCGAACTTTGATGTGCCGCCCCCAAAACAAGGTATGGACCCATGAAAATCGTCATCGTCGGAGGCTCCGGCCGATCGGGACGAAAGTTGCCGAGCGCCTGCGAAACGCGGGCACGAGGTAGTTCGGTCCTCTCCGTCTACTGGTGTCAACACTCCCACGGGCGAAGGTCTCGACGGCGCGCTCGCTGGCGCAAACGTCGTAATAGACGTCACAAACTCCCCCTCCTGGGAACCGAGCGCCGTGCTTTCGTTCTTCGAGACATCAACGACCAATCTGCTCAAGGCGGAGCGTGCCGCCGGAGTTCGCCACCATGTCGCGCTCTCCATCGTCGGGATCGAGCGATCTCCGGAGAACGGCTACTTCAGGGCGAAACTCGCACAGGAAGCGCTTATAAGGAAGGATGGCGCTCCCTATACGACCGTGCGGTCGACGCAGTTTCGCGAATTTCTGGGAGGCATCGCTGATAGCGCTACGGTCGACGGAGCCGTCCACGTGTCTCATGGCGCGTTCCAACCGATAGCCGCCGACGAGGTTGCAGGCTTCGTTGCGGAAGCGGCGACCGCTACCGCCGAGAACCGAACGTTAGAAATAGCCGGACCCGAGAAAAAACCGATGAGTGACTTCGTGATCGAATATCTCGCTTCCATCGGTGATAGTCGGAAGGTTCTTGTCGATCCTCAGGCGCGGTACTTCGGCACACTTGTCGATGACCGGGCACTGGTGCCGTGAGACATCGCCAAGCTCGGAACGCTCGAACTTCAGGACGCAGCACGCGCAACGCTCACAAGCCGCGGCCTGACTCAGATAAATCCGGCCGCCGGGCGCGTAAGACCGTGACCGACGGCGGCTCCAACATCCTGACGAACTCCATAAGCGCTTTCGACGAGACATTGCGTAGCCATATTGCCAAGCTGGCGGCCTACTACATGAACCACGGCGTCAGCGACCAAGCCGCTGCGACGCACAAGGCTATCGTGACCATCGCCCTCAAGGTCCCGCAGCAGGCAACCATCATGACGTTCAGCGATACGTTTTTTCTGTGGGAGCGGCGCTCGTCGCTGCATTGCTAGCGTCGCTCCTGCTGAAGAAGCCAGGCCAGCTTTCCGCGGGTGGTGGAGCACACTGAGACGCCTCGGCCGAAATAAGTCAGCCAGAGGCCAAAACTGCACGAAACGTGATTTCGATGAGCTGCTCGGGGAAGGCGAGCCGTGAAATTCCGATCAAGTTGCTGGCGCACTGCGGCTGCTCTGTCGCGTACACTTCTTTCCGGACCTTTCCGGCAACCGCGAAGGCGGCATCGACGTCCAGAACGAACAGCGTTTCCTCGACCACATCGTCAAGCGTAGCTCCGAATTTTTCGAGGAGTACAGCGGCGTTGGCGTAGGTTTGCCGCATCTGAGATTCCATATTTGAAAAATTCAAAGGACGACCGGATGCATCGGGTTTGGCAGGAGCGACGAGGTTCCCGTCGCTGTCGTGGCTGAGCTGCCCGGAAAGATAAACGATATCATTGACTTGGATCGCTTGGCAGTAGCCATAGGCCGATTCCCACGGAACTCCGAAGTTGACGGTCTTCTTAGACGGTTTCATGACATCTCCTTCTCATTTCCGGGAATTGGGCCATCGCTTAGAACACTATCTCGCTGGCCCGCCCGACAGAGGCAGGAACAGTGTTGCGCGCGTACCGATGCCCAGCTCGCTGTGAAGATGAAACCGTCCTCCGATTTCATCGGCAAAATGACCGACGATCGTCAGGCCGAGGCCCCCAAGTCCAGTAGCTTTCGTAGTGAAAAACGGCTCGACAGCACGCCGGAGGGTCTCGCGTTCCATGCCAATGCCGTTGTCGACAATGCGAAGTTCCACGGCTTTTGCCTCGGAACGATGGTTATTCGAAGCTTCGATTGAAATCGTTCCGCCCGCTGGCAATGCTTCGCGGGCGTTCGCTAGTAGTTGGATAACGGCGTCGCGAAGTCGGTCGCGCGAGCAACTCACGCGGGGAATGGCTGAGCGTGCAACGATATCCAGCATGATATCTGGACCCATCATCGTTTCGACCTCCAGCGCGATTTCCGTGAGAAGTTCGGCGACCTCGCACTCCCCCGGTTCGATGCCGGGTAAAGAAGAGATCAGGGAAGCCGAGTTGGCGGGATTGTTGTCCATCTCCATAACCTCTTTCAGGAACCTCCATATCGCGCCGCATCGAGCGACTGTGATATCCTTCGTACGGCGGGGGCGCGGCCTCAACAAGTAAACTGAAGTTGGGGTATTCTCCTTCCGAGGTTTGGTAGCGGCACACCATAGGGACGCTTTTTCATGCGGCACGGCTGGCGGATTGAAGAAGCGTTCCTTCAGCGTATAATACGCCATCCCTTCAACAAGCCGCCTGATCGCCAAACCGAGCGAAAGGTGGGCTTTAGTGTTTTTTTGACCGGAGGAGCCAATGTCTGAAGGCAAGGCGCTGTCGAGGGTTGATTTATCCGGAAGGGAGCGCGATTTTGCGCAGCTGCGTGACCTTGTGGAAGCGTTGCCTGGCCATGTGTGGTCAACGGGTTCGGCTGGCCAGTTCACCTATAGCAACCCCAGTATGCAAGAGTACTTCGCGGTCGGGTCTTCGAACGAAGAGTTTGACTGGCTGTCTCGGGTCCATCCGGACGACCGCGAGGCCGCGGCCGCCAAGTGGCGACATTCGCTGCATACTGGTGACATTTTCGAGAGCGAGCATCGTTTGCGGGGCGCAGACGGTGAATATCGATGGTTTCGTACCGAGGGACGGCCATCGAGGGACACATACCACCGGGTAACGGCGTGGCACGGTCAGAACGTAGACATCGAGGATCAAAAGGCGGAGCTGAAGGCGCGTACGCTCGAGCTATCCTTACTCGTCGATATGGTTCCAAGCCATTTGTGGCGGTTGACGCCTGACGGAACGACGACCCTGGTCAACAAGCGCATGGCCGATTTTCTCGGCCTTGATTTATCCAACGTAAGTTCTCTCGAGTCCGTTATGGACACAATTTTCCATCCGGATGACGTCGAGGCCGTTGGTACCGAGCTTACCCGCTGCCTGGCATCCGGGGACAGATTCTCAATGAGGTATCGTCTACTTCGTGCGGACGGCGCTTATCGATGGATGTCGGGTCGAGCGGAACCCTTGCGGGATCAGGACGGCAATATAGTCCAATGGTTCGGCCTATGCCACGACATCGAGGATCAGGTACAGGCGACGGCGGCGCTGCGCCGATCAGCGGAAAAGCTGGCGCAGGCAACGCAAGCTGCCAACCTGTCACAGCTTTCGGCGTCTATCGCCCACGAAATCAATCAGCCGCTTGCAGCGATCGCCGCTGACTGCGAGGCCTGCTGGCGATGGCTGTCGATCGACCCACCGAACGTGGAGAGGGGCAGGCGTGCTGCGGAACGTATCACCGCGGACGTTGGCGCGGTCACGGATGTCGTCGGTCGAATCCGCGCCCTGTTCGAGCACAGGCCCCAAACGCGAACAGTCGAGGATTTGAACCATCTGATCGACGAGGTTTTGAGTCTCATGTCGGACGAAATTGCCGCCACAACAACCCGTATCGATACTGAACTCGATCCAACGCTTCTGCAGGTTTTAGTCGACCTGATCCGGAATGGAATTCAGGCGATGGACAGCACGAACCCCTTGAGGACGTTGATGATAAAAACAGATCGAGATGGTCCCAAGGCCGTTGTCATCTCCGTTGAGGATTCCGGGAGCGGATTCAGCGATCCTGACCGCGTTTTCGAGCCGTTCTTCACGACGAAGAGCACGGGGATGGGGATGGGACTCCCGATTTGCCGCTCAATGGTGGAATCCCACGGGGGCCGTCTTTGGGTAAAAAACAACGAGACGGTGGGCGCGACTGTCGCGTTCACTTTGCCGATCGCGGTGTTCGACTAGACAGGTCTAATGCCACCGAGCTCGGCAGGTGCTCGGGAAGGTTCCGACCGTTGTAGCCGCGTCCTATTGTGTACATGGCCAGCACCCAGGCGGCAGCGATCATTGCACTGGAAACCGCCGCCAAGCCCGCATAGCCGGAAGCCCCGATCACGACACCCGCAACAACAGGACCTGCTGCAAATCCGAGGAGATTTGCAGAACCTGCCGTTGCCGCCCACCGTCCGCTGGGATCGAGCGCGGCAGCCAGGCCGAATAGATAGGGCAGCGAGAAGTAGTAAAGGACGGCCGATACAATGACCGCGATACTGTAGGCCACCGGGTCAGGCCAGAGGCAGAGCGCCAAAACGACGAGGATGTAACCAACGCAGGATCCCGTGATGGGAATTGCCCTGCCCCAGCGGACGTGAAGCACCGTGGCCGCACCTGCTCCCACCAGCCCAACGAGTGTGGACGCAGTCAGTATGTATCCGACCGCGCTGGTATCAAGGCCGACCCGTTCGCCCAGTGGTCCGCTAAAAGCGAACAGCCCGGCGGAAACGGCCACGTACAGAACGATTGCGGCAAAAAGCAAAACTCCGAGCAGAGGCTTGGTTGCGGCAACACTGGTACTGCCGTCCTTCACTGCGCGGACGCCGGGGACGAGCAAAAGTGGCGGTGCGAATGCAAGGGAAGTTGCCGCAAGGAGAGTGAAAATGCCACGGTGTGCGAACGCGGCGGTGACTTCACCTCCGACGCTGAAGAGCGCAGCGCTTCCTATCGCCCAGACGAGTTGGAAGTAGCCGAAAATCTTTTCGGGGTTCCGGGAGTGAGAAGCTACGATACTGAGCGAAATCGCGTAGAGAACCCCCTCCCCGATGCCCGCCAATCCACGCAAAAGCAAGAGCCAGCTCCATCCGGCGGCGAAGATCGATGCGCCTTGCGCAGACAGCGTTAAAACAACCGCGAATAGGCTGGTCCGTCTATAGGAAAACCGCGACAAGAACGGTGCGATCAAGATCGCCGCAGTCGCGAGAGACAGCAATTCGACGGACGCAACGAAACCCGCATCGCGCTCCGACAGCGAGAGACCGTCGATCAATCCAGCGACAACAAATGGCGACATTTGAGGGACGAGTCCGCCGATGATCTGGGCGGCTGTCGCGCCGATCACCAGAGAGGCAAAATCGCGAGATGTGGCGGCATCGCCTGAAACATCGCCCATATTCGGCGGTTCCCCGACCGCGTCTGTTGTCGGCAGGCACCCTACCCCGTCATTGGGCGGGTGTAAATTAGACGACCACACCGTTGTCAGCTCGTCGGCGTTTTCCCGATCTGCCCATCCATCACTGGTCTCTATCGCCGCCCCGAATGCCCTTTCTAAATGCGCATGCACTGGTTTCATGAATTGACCGGAGGCCTCCGATCGACTATCTCGCTGCCGCCGTGCTCATATGCCCCGAGGCGGCAATTGGAGGGTCCGGCCACCTGTGAAGGTCGGACCCTTGCTACTTGCGCCATTTCGCCATGATCCGGTCACCAGCCGATGAAGAGGGAATCGACGATGCCCCATCCAGCCATCGAGTGGAGGTGGGAGCGCCGCTACGGCCACGTCTGAGGTAGAGGCAGCCTCGACCAGCAGGAACCTGGAACAGCAGCGGAAACCACCAGCCGCGGCCAGTTGGGACTTGCGCCTGCGCGTTGACGTAGATCTGCATGGCCTCGGTCTTGATCCGCGTGCGCGCTCAGTCATGGCGCCTGCCGTGATGCCGGCTACCTGCGCCTGACTGAGCGACGGGCAGAAAACGCCAGACGTGCGAGGGCGCAGCGCGGCGAAGAACTTCGCGCGATCCATTGACTTCTCCGACTTTCAATCAGCGATGGCAGCACGTACCGCTATTGGCGTACGTGTCATCTATGGCCGGTTGTGCTCTTATGAGCACGGCCCAAATGCGGCCGACGAGACCATTGTGCCGACTATAGCCAGGTCGCTGCAACGCGACTGCCTCGGCTCTCTCGAAATAGCTTGGCCGTGAGCAGATACCGGCCCGCAATCAACTCGAGCAACATCGAACTGGAGGGTTATTTGTATGCGTACGTACGAACCATCTGAGTTTATTTCGCAGTTGGCTGCCAACGAGCTCGTTGAGCCATTTGACTTAACGCTTTATGGGCTCGTCAAAGTCGATGAAAAGGACAGCTCTGTTTTGTATTTTTCACCTGCGCGCTCGTGCGAGCAATGGATATCAATTCCCGTTTCCTTGATCTCGTCCGTATCACATATCCGCAATGTGAAATGCAAAGATCACCAGCATCCACTTGCAAAGATTACGCTCGCTGAACCCGACAAAGATAATGCCCAGGCGGTTCTTTTCATGCAGCTATTCGCTCAGGTCAAAGCGTCCGCGCCCACAAGACGAATGGCAAAGTCGAGTGCAATGACTCGCCAGGGGTGCGAAATCCTCGAATTCGACGACGTGCCTTATCTTTGCTGTGACGGAGAATGTTGGATCCTGCTGTAGAACGAGTTGACTGGGGCGCCTCGCGAGGCACGTCCATAGATTACATCGGCTAATGGCCTCCGGCGATGCCGGCCTGACACCCCCGGCAACTCGAGCACGAAATCGGCCACGTTCGGCTGTTCGCGCACACCTGGACCTTCGCCAACTCAGAATACGCGTACAGCCAAACTCCGTCCCGCCAACGAAGGCTCGCGCCTGCGCTACCCACGCCGAGACCGTTGAGGTGGCATATGATGCCAATGCTACGTCGACGTTTCGGGACATGGTGCCTTTGAAAGACTGAACAGCAGCGAGGCTATTCGTGACGTAAAAATCGGATTAGGCGGCAACGGACTGACTGCAAAGGTCGATGCTGTTCTTGACAGGCTAAAGGTCGTCGCCGCGTCACGCCCGCGCCTGTTGTTATGACGGCGGCCCCGCACTCCAACAATTCATTCGCCTAACATGCCGTTTGTCATTTTCGTCCGTGAGCAAGAGGATGCGAAACCCCAGATCACTATGATCGATCCGCAGCCCGTCCTCCGGGCACGGTGCGTGAAGGGCCTGTCGACGCAATAAGAGACCCTGAGCCTAATATGCGCAGCTGATCTTCAAGCATGACATGAGATTTTCACCGGGCGTCACGATCCTGCTGCAGCTGGCGGCACGAACACTCGCGCCGACATTGTGTGCTGCTCCGTCATCACGAGACCTCCGACGATTGCGGCCATCGCGATGAGTATGATGATCAAGGGAAATGCAATTCCGGAAGGTTTGTCTTCGTTGTAAATCATTCATAATCCTCCAGTGGCCCGACGACGCGAAAAAACGCCGCCGGGAACCGCCTGCTAGACCTCGATGACGTAGACGATCGTGAGCGCATCTGGATCGACGATGACGATCCGGCCATCCGCAAGGATGAAAAAGCGATAGCCTTGGTACGCCGGTACGATCTTCACAATTCGCGGCGGCAGCCGTTGGAGATGGACCTTCCTGGGAATTCTGGTTCCGACCGACACCATGAAGTCGACCTCCGTCACCGGCGCGACATGAACTTCCTTGATCACCTGGCGGATCTCGGTCTTCTGCTCGACCGTGACGTTCACGTTGGTCTCGGTGCTGGTCGTGTCGCTGTTCGTCGTCGTGTTGTTGTTGACGTTGGTCTCGGTCGATTTCTTGTTGGTCGTTGGTCTGTTCTGATCGGTGGACTGCTTGGCGGCATCGCCACTCGTGCCGGACGTCTTGGAATCCTGCGTTGCGTTCCCCGTGCCTGCCGCAGCGTCGCTGCTGCCAGGCTTGGCCTTCTGCTCGGCGGCGGTGCCGCCGGAGGCGTTTTTCTCACCGGTCTTGGACTTCGTTTCAGTCGAAGATTTACCGGATGCCTTTCCACTGGTGGAGGAATTGTCGTTTGTTTGCTGCGTCGTGCTCTTCTGCATGTCGGAACCTTCGCCGCTCTTTTGCTGCGAAGACTGGCCCTTACCTTGTGGACATGCGCCCGAAGCATCGGGGGTGCAGTCCCCGGTGGCGCTGGTGCCAGACTGCGACTGGTCGACCTCGGCGCCTGATTTGGTGTCGGTCGAGCTGGTGCCCGTCTGTGTTTCGGATTGCGATCCCCCTCGGGTTTTAGTGCTGTTCTGGGCCGCCGCAGGTATGGTCGCAAGCGGCGAGACGCTGAGGGAAAGGGCCGCCAGGAGCACGGCAAGATGATTGTGTTTCATGGTGTTTTCCACCCTCTTGGGCACTACATGGCATTCCGCGTCTTCGACGCGGCGCATGTGTGCCCTTTGTTTGAGGAAGGCGGTCGCCGTCTGCTATTCAGACGATGAGGCCGTTACTGAATGAGCTGGATGACTTTGCGCGACGTAGGTTCAACGATCACGCGCTCGTCGTTGACAATCGCATAGGCGTAATCCGGGTCGTCCGGAATCGGCGTTACCACGACGGTTTCCGGAAGGGGCTGGCCAACCACGATCTTTTCTTCGACGACGACCCGCGTTGTCGGAGCCGGAGCCTTCTGTACGAAGGTGATCACCTTCTCCGGTGCCACTACCGACTGCGCAAAGGCTCCGCTCGAGGCCACGAGCACCGCGGCTGCAGTTCCTACCATTTTGAGATCCATGACGTTTTCCTCCTTTGACAGCGGACAATCCCGCTGGGGATCAACCGCCAACAAAGGCCACTGTTCCACCCCCGGACTTCAGTCCCAGGGACGCAGGACCAACGTCCGAGATGCCGCAAGTCCCGATCACCCAGATGAAATCCGGAGAAAATTGGGTTGGTCTCTAACTGGCCTGCGGCGGGGTAACGGGGGTAATGCGGGCGCTTCGGGAAGACGGAGGTCCTGCCTCGAAACGGCTCGTGGTTGTCGCGCACGAACTGACCAATGAGACGCGTGCCGGGCTGGCAGAGGGGATTATCAAGGTTGTCCTTTCCCACCCTGCCCGGTTGCTTGCGGACACCCTTGTGAAGGCCACGGCGGAGGCGCTGGACACGCACCGCACGCCAATCGTCTCACGGCATATGCTGCCGTTCGAAATCTTCACCGTAGCCAATATCATATTTGATGGCTAAACAATCTGCGATCAACGCGTTTCGGATTCCAATGGGCCGAAGGTTAATCCACCGAGGACCGACACGCCTTGAGATCCACCCAGACCCCGAGCCAACGTCTGTCTAAGCGATCGCCCGCCTCCGATAACAGCCTATGGTCCCTCGGTCCCCCGCCGTGATTGCACTCAGCGCTGGGTCCGCTCAACTGCCAGTGACGCCCCCACAACCAGGGCGCGCAGACTCAAGTAGTCAGGCACTGCCGGCCTGTTCTGCAGCGTCGCACTGTTGGTGTGGGTAATAACAACAACAGAGGCACCAGCAGCCTCCGCGGCATGTATCCCCGCGTCAGCATCCTCGAACACCAGGCATCGCGTGGGAGAAACGGAAAGAAGTTCGGCGCCGGCAAGAAACGGGTCGGGCTTCGGTTTTCCTCGACTTACATTCTCAGCGGCAATGATGGCCTTCGGTTGCGGCAAGCCGGCGGTTGCAATACGCCTCAATGCGAGCTCCTTTGGAGCAGAGGTCACCACCGCCCATTTCCCACTTGGAAGCGATGTCAGGAACTCGAGCGCTCCGGGGATTGGAACAACACCGTCGAGATCCGCGAGCTCGCGTTCTGTGATTTCAGCGGCAGCCCTTTCCGGATCAATTCCCGAAGCCCTCAGGTCAGCCATCGTGTCCTCCACCCGTCGACCATGATAGGGCGGCGTCGGAATTCCGTTGTCCCTTGCCCAGCCTCCCCAGACGCGCTCCGACGCAGCGCTGGAATCGAGGATCGTTCCGTCCATGTCGAACAGGAACGCGTCAAAGGATTGGGTTTCGAGCGGGTTATGCGATAACATTCTTTCCTCTTCTGCCTGATGAACGAGTATTGAAAGGAATGTGCCGTCGGGGCGCGGTTGCCCATTGACGTGCGGACTGGAGAGTTGGGCGTTGCCGTTGCCGGCGCCGCGCTATTCACCGGAGGGTGACGCCTGGACCGCATAGTGCTGATCGCCTAACCCGTCAATGACCAAGGCGCTTTAAAGGCCCTAAAACTCGGCGGCAGAGCTCGGCAGATCACGCTTGGCGAGACACTTGTTGCGAGCCATTTCGTCGATGAACGTATCGGTACGCCGCGTGTCCGCAGGTAGCAGTTGACACTAGAAATACATCCGTTATTCTGGATATATGGAATCGAAAGTGGCAATTGCGGCGCTTGCCGCCCTGGCGCAGACCACAAGGCTAGAAACCTTCCGCTTGCTTGTGAAGTCCGAGCCGGACGGCATTCCGGCCGGGGAACTGGCGCGAATGCTGGATGTCCCCCAGAACACCATGTCCGCCCATCTTGCGACCCTTTCGAGGGCGGGCATCGTCAAGAGCGAGCGACGCAGCAGGTCGATCATCTACCGGGCGGATCTGGAAGGTTTCCGCGAACTCACGCTCTTTCTGCTCAAGGACTGCTGCGGCGGAAATGCAGAGCTGTGCGCTCCGCTGATCGCCGATCTCACACCCTGCTGTTCGCCGGAGACCGGGCCGTGCGTGAACTGAAACTGCATCCGATCAGTGTTTCTGACGAGCTGACGACCGGTCTTGCGGCAGCTGGGCTACCGATCGACGACATCGGCGAACCGGGGCGATCATACTTCCGGCTCGCTGACACCGAGAACCAGATCATTGGCTACTCCGGGATCGAAGCGGCCTCGCACGATGCTGTTCTCCTGCGGTCTATGGTAATCCTACCGGCATTCAGGTCACAGGGATATGGCCGCCGCCTCACGGTAATGACGATCGCGCGAACGCCAAACGGTTCCGCCGTCTATCTCGCGACCACCAACGCTGCACGGTTTTTCGAGCACCTCGGCTTTGCGGCTGTTGACCGCGATCAAGTTCCCCACGCGATCCTTTCCACCCGCCAGCTCTCGGGGCTCTGTCCCGCGTCGGCGACGATCATGAAACTGACCAGGCGGCCTGCGACCTAACCACGGAATACGACCATGACCGACAAGACTTACAACGTGCTCTTCCTGTGCACGGGCAATTCCGCACGCTCAATCCTCGCTGAGTCCATCCTCAACAAGGAAGGCGCTGGTCGCTTCAGGGCTTTCTCCGCAGGCAGCCAACCAAAGGACAAAGTGAACCCGCACGCGCTCAAGGAGCTGGACGCCCTCGGCTATCCGTCGACAGGCTTTTCGTCAAAAAGCTGGGTTGTCTTCGCTAAACCCGGAGCGCCCGAAATGAACTTCATCTTCACCGTCTGCGACAGCGCCGCTGGTGAAGCCTGCCCGGTCTGGATTGGTCACCCGATGACGGCGCACTGGGGAGTCGAAGACCCTGCCGCCGTGGTGGGAAGTGAGGTCGACATCCAGCGCGCCTTCGCGCAGGCGGCTCGCTTCCTCAAGAACCGCATTACTGCCTTCATCAACCTGCCTTTGGCTTCCATCGACCGCATGGCGCTCGAACAGCACGTCCGCCAGATCGGTTCGCTTGAAGGCGCGTCCGTCATATCCGCAAAGGCCGAGTGATATATGTCCACGTTCGAGCGATACCTCACTGTCTGGGTCTTCCTCTGCATCGTGGTGGGCATTTCGCTCGGCCATGTCATGCCTGGCGTTTTCCACGCGATCGGCGCGGCCGAAGTCGCCAAGGTGAACATCCCGGTCGCCGTGCTGATCTGGCTGATGGTCATCCCGATGCTGCTGAAGATCGATTTCGATTCTCTGGCGAAGGTCGGCAGCTATTGGCGCGGGATCGGCGTCACCCTCTTCGTCAACTGGGCCGTCAAGCCATTCTCGATGGCACTTCTCGGCTGGCTTTTCGTCGGATGGCTTTTCCGCCCACTGCTCCCGGCCGACCAGATTGACTCATACATTGCTGGTCTGATCATTCTGGCGGCCGCGCCGTGCACCGCCATGGTGTTCGTGTGGTCGAACCTCACGAAGGGCGAGCCCCACTTTACCTTGTCACAGGTAGCCCTCAATGACGCCATCATGATCGTCGCTTTCGCACCGATCGTCGGATTGCTATTGGGCCTCTCGGCGATCACGGTCCCATGGGATACTCTGGCGATATCGGTGGTCCTCTATATCCTCATCCCGGTCGCCATCTCCCAGATCGTTCGTAAGCGCCTGACTGCTGATGGCACGACGCGATCCCTGGACAGTTTGCTGGCAAGGCTGCAGCCCCTTTCTCTTCTCTCCCTCCTTGCCACCTTGATCCTGCTCTTCGGGTTCCAGGGCGAGCAAATCATCGCGCAGCCCGCCGTCATCGGCTTGCTCGCGGTGCCGATTCTGATCCAGGTCTACTTCAACTCCGGACTGGCCTACCTGCTGAACCGGATATCGGGCGAACAGCATTGCGTCGCCGGTCCGTCCGCGCTCATCGGAGCCAGCAATTTCTTCGAGCTTGCGGTCGCGGCCGCCATCAGCCTGTTCGGCTTCCAGTCCGGAGCCGCACTCGCGACTGTTGTCGGGGTCCTCATCGAGGTTCCCGTTATGTTGTCGGTGGTCTGGATCGTGAACCGCACCAAGGGCTGGTACGAGGCCGCACCCGCCGTATCCCGAAACACCATCACAGAAAGGACATGACCATGGACGTCACGATCTACCACAATCCCGCATGCGGGACGTCGCGGAACACGCTTGAGATGATCCGCAATGCGGGCATCGAGCCGCGTGTAATCGAATACCTCAAGACGCCGCCGTCACGAGCCGAACTGGTGAAAATGATCGCAGATGCGGGCCTCACCGTGCGTCAGGCGATCCGCGAGAAAGGAACGCCCTACGAAGAATTTGGCCTCGACAATCCGGCACTCACAGACGACCAATTGCTCGACGCCATGCTCAAGGACCCGATCCTGATCAACCGTCCGTTCGTCGTCACGCCGCTCGGCACGAGGTTGAGCCGGCCGTCTGAAGCTGTGCTCGATATCCTGCCGGACACCCACAAAGGTGCCTTCACCAAGGAAGACGGCGAGAAGGTTCTCGACGAGAAGGGAAAACGCGTTGTCTGAGGAATTCCCGGCTCTCGAGGAGCGGCATCTGCGCCAGCCTGACCTCGAAGCGCTCCGCCCGCGGTTCTCGACACACAAGCCGCGCATCCTGATCCTCTATGGCTCGCTTAGGGAGGTTTCCTACAGCAGGTTTCTCGCTCTCGAGGCGCGCCGTCTGCTCGAGCGACTGGGATGCGAGGTTCGGGTGTTCGATCCCAAGGGCCTCCCCCTGCCAGATGAAGCTCCCGTCAGCCATCCCAAGGTGCAGGAACTTCGTGAACTTTCCGAATGGTCCGAAGGCCAGGTATGGGTCAGCCCCGAGCGCCATGGCGCGATGACTGGCGTCATGAAGTCCCAGATCGACTGGATTCCCCTTGCCGTCGGCTCAGTACGGCCGACGCAGGGAAAGGCGCTCGCGGTAATGCAGGTATCTGGCGGCTCGCAGTCGTTCAATGCCGTCGGCCAGCTTCGCATCCTCGGCCGCTGGATGCGGATGATCACGGTCCCCAATCAGTCTTCTGTCGCCAAGGCCTATCAGGAGTTTGACGCCGACGGACGGATGAAGCCGTCGTCCTACTACGACCGTGTTGTCGATGTCTGCGAGGAACTGGTAAAGTTCACCTTGCTCACCCGCGACGCCTCGTCCTACCTCACGGACCGCTACAGCGAGCGGAAGGAAGACGCTGCCAAGCTCGAACAGAGAGTGCAGTTGAAGTCGGTCTGAAGGCTACCTGTGCCGCCAGACCTTGACGGCGGAGAGAAGCAGGATCACAGCGAGCGCGGGCAGAAGAACCGCATTCGGAACGATCCCCAGCAGCAAGCCGCCGATGAACGTGCCGACGATCGATCCCGCCGCCATGACAATCACGAACATTTTGTTGCGTCCCAGTACCGAAAAGCTCTGATCACGGCTGTATCGCGTGAAGCCAACGAGCATTGTCGGCAGGCTGACGGTGAGCGACAGCGATCCGGCCAGCTTGATGTCCGCACCGAACAAAAGCACGAGCGTCGGGATCAGCAGTTCGCCGCCCGCTACTCCGAGAAGGGACGCCACGAGACCGATCACGAAGCCTGCAACAACGCCCGCGGCTAGCTGGGCACCACTCGTTAGAAGCGGCTCGCCTGCAGTGGCATTGTGACCGACGATCAGGACCAGAGCGATGGCGACCAGAAGCGCGGCGATGATCTTGTAGAGGGTCTCGGACTTGAGACGCGTCGCCCATCCGGCCCCGAACCATGCGCCCGCCAAGCTTCCGGCCAGCAGATTTACCAGGATCGGCCAGTGGGAGCCGATTTCGCTGAACGGCACCGTCGCCGCGCGGAATGGAAGCGCCGACGCCACGACAACCAGGCTCATCGCCTTATTGAGGATGACGGCCTCCAGGGCCGCGAAGTTGAAAACTCCGATCAGAAGAGGAAGCCTGAACTCCGCCCCTCCGAGTCCAATTAGACCGCCAAGTGCGCCGATTACCGCCCCACCAGTGAAGGCAGCCGGTTTGCTGCGGGATGATGGCACATCGGCAGGAGCGTCCATCTTCATTATGTCTCGAGAAAATTACGATGAAAACTCTTATGCTTACAAGCAAGATACCCTGCAAGTGATGTTTGACGAAACAGGTTCCTTTGGCCGAGGGCGCAGGTGAAGGTAGCGTTGATTGGTCCTGGACAGGCACGTATCGCTGACCTGCAATAGTTGCATTGTCTCGGCCCAGGAACGACAGCGTTCATTGGTCACCGTCACCTCGTTGCTCCCTCGTCCTTATACTTTGCGCCAGTCACCAGATTGAAGAGGCTGTCGATCGCGCTAGATGCCGCTACGCGGACCAAGGCCTGTTGCTGTGGCGACGTCGCGACACGTGGAACCTGGCACAACGAAATCTGAGGAGGGTTCAATGCCGAGCATGCGCTGTGTTGAAGTAAAAGCCGCAAATCAATCATTGCAAATGGTCGAACGCGAGATTCCGACCCCGACCGCTGGGCAGGTCTTGATCAGGGTCCAGGCATGCGGAGTATGCCACAGTGACAGTTTCACCATGATGGGAGCGTTTCCCGGTATCGCCTACCCACGCGTGCCGGGTCACGAGGTGGTTGGCGTGATCGATAAGGTCGGTGAGCGCGTGCCCAACTGGAAGCCCGGTCAACGGGTGGGTGTTGGTTGGCACGGAGGTCATTGTGGGCATTGCCCGTCCTGTCGGCGCGGCGATTTCGTAACCTGCCAGAACGCACAAATTCCCGGCATCAGTTACGACGGCGGCTATGCAGAGTATATGGTCGCACCATTTGAAGCTCTAGCCGCAATCCCTGATGAGCTCGATGCAGCCGAGGCCGCTCCACTGCTATGCGCCGGGATCACGACCTACAACTCGCTGCGCAACAGCGGCGTTCGGGCAGGCGACACGGTTGCCGTGCTCGGCATCGGCGGGCTCGGTCATCTCGGCGTACAATTCGCCGCGAAAATGGGTTGCCGCACGGTCGCTATCGCGCGGGGAGCCGACAAGGAGCCATTGGCGCGTGAGCTCGGTGCTCATCTCTATCTCGACAGCACCACCCAAGACGTCTCGGCCGAATTGGGAAAGCTGGGTGGAGCCCGCGTGATCCTGTCGACCGTCACCAATTCGAAGGCGATGAGCGAGGTGCTTGGTGGGCTGGCGGTCAATGGCAAGATGATCGTGCTTGGCGCGTCATCCGAGCCAATCGAAGTCTCGCCATTCCTGTTAATTGGCGGACGTCGCGGAATTCAGGGATGGCCATCCGGGACGTCGAGCGACTCGGAAGACACCCTGGCATTTAGCGCTCTCGCCAACGTTCGTCCGATGATCGAAACGATGCCGCTGGAGCGGGCCGCAGAGGCTTATGAGCGGATGATGAGCGGAGCGGCACGCTTCCGGATGGTGATCACGACCAGTAGGTGACCCAACGCAGACTAAGCAGGTCTAGCCTTCCCGCAATAGCCGGCACAAGCGCGCATATGGACCCGGGGTGGAGTCCTTGATTAAGCGTAACCGGAGTTCAAGCCCCCCGTTGTCCTCGTCACCCTGATCTGTGATCGCCTTCATGGATGAGCTCACGACCAGGAAGTCTGGACGTGAGGTGCACCGGCATTGGCCAGACGCGTTAAGGCGCAGATCGTGTCGGAGAGCCTTCGGCCATGCGCGATGGTCAATTCCCATCGATCCGCCGAAACTGCTCAGACCGCTCGAACTTCGGCGAGCCGCTTGACGGCGTACTCGTCCTGCCAGCAGACGGCGGCTTCCCATGCGGCTGACGCTTGCGTGGCGATGTCGTGCGCGTCGTCGTCGAGACCGGCAGCGTTGCCGGGCAGCACCAGGTCGAGGTCGGGAACGTCGACATGTGACTCGTCCCAGTCGATCAACGCGACCCGATCGGCGGTCATGCGGACGTTGCCAGGGTTGTTGGGGTTGCCGTGGACAACGCATGTCTGACGTTCGATGAGCCGCGCCCACGCTGCTCGACATCGAATAACGCCCTCGGGAGGCATCGCGGCAAGGTTGATCCTCGTTCCAGTTTCAGCGTGAAGGAGGTCGGTCGACGATCGCCAGCCTGGGCGCTGCGGCCAGCCCTGTGTCAACCGATGCAGATCGCGGAGCGTGTCGGCCACTCGACGCCAGTCGGACTCTTTCTCGGGCGGTCCGCCCTCCATGTATTTCATCACCACCAGACCGTCCACGAACAGCCGACCGTCAGTTGTCGGGATCGGCACTGGAACGTGCATGCCTTCACTGTCGAGGTATTGGATTAGTACGGTTTCCCATGCAAGATCGGCGTCGGTCCTGGGGCCGAGGCGAGCGACTGCGATCTGCCCGTGGACCCGAACGCTCCACACGTCGTTGGCAACTCCACCCGTGAGTCGTTCGATGCGAACCGCGTCTTCACCCCATTCTCCGAGTGCTTCCCATCCCATTGGCGATACCCTGACGGCCATGATTAAATTGTCGGAAGAAATAGAGAAATTTTACGACGCCACGATGTCCGCTTCTGGCGGCGCGAAGCAGTCATGGCGGCAATCATCGAAACCTAAAGCATTTAAGCCCTCGGTGGTAGCGAACGCCAGATGGGTCGCAAGACAGACTATGCTGCCGAGTGCATCATCGGACCTGGGAGAAGCTTACCTCTAGCTCCCTTGGCGCAGAAAACCACCCGGACGAGAATCTGAACGGGGACGATCGATCTCCTCGAGAACTTTGGCATGTCACTCGTCGTTGCGCCTGACGAAAATGATAAGGAGCTTGACGCCGACCAACGTGTCCGGTCCCGAGCCGCGATTGGTTCTACATCAATTATGAGAACCCTGCGGAATCGCTCCCCTACAACTCAAGAGAAGGCTGACGGGGGCCTCCGGGTGTGGCTACCATGGTGTGATCCTCCTGTTTCCGTCACAAGGAAGCTCATGAGGATTCAATCAGTTCCGGGAAGCTGCGTTACTCACTCAAGTAGCGAAATGAGGAGACCTAGGACATTCGCCAGACTCCCTTGTTTTCGGGGAGTCCGGCGCGCGCCTGAAAAAGACAGGGAGCGAAGGTCCGGCTTGCTATTGCTTCGCCAGCTTTACCTTCAAGGCCTCGATCTTCGGGGTGATCGTGTCGCCGCTGGACAGCTTCGGCGTGAACTTCGTCCAGCTTCCGCCCTTGCTCGGCTCCGCGCGGTATAGAACCTTCGGCTTCGCGGTATCGCGCGCCCAAAGCTGGCATTCGTCGGAATGGTTCGTTCCCCATGCTCCGGCCCACTGATCCGAGACACAAAGCTTCCCGTCCGCTGTCGACCAAGTGCCTGCGGCATGGGATGGTCCGTTTCCCGTATAACCCAGCATCTTGCCGTCGGCGCCAAGGTACCAGGAGATCGGTTCTTTCTCGCCCTTGTGGCCTTTCTCGGTGAAATTATATGTCTTCCCGGAGAGCATTTCCTTGATCTCGGCCGCCGGAATTGGCGCGGCGCCTTTGGGCGCGGCCTGAGCGAGAGCCATGGTGGGGACGGCAGCAAGCACTGCCAAGGCAATGATCGGTCTCATGATAACCTCCAGTTGTCAGCAGAATCAAAACCGCGTTCGACCTGGACCGACAAACGGCGCCACAATGCGCGCGCAACGGCCACAGCTCGAACGGCCCAGCTCGGGCATTCCTGTCCAAATCGGTGGCCGGACACTTTCCGACGAAATCCCTCGTCAACGCCGCAAGGGCACCCTCCGGCCACCACAGTGCAGGCTATCAAAAGGTGGGTTGGCGCGCATATATCATTTGATAGACGAACGTTTCAGTCGCCGAACTTGGCGAGACCGAAAATCAGCCGAGCGAGCTCAGCCTGCCGCTTCGAACCCGTCTTGTCGAAGACCGCGTGAAGCTGGGTTCGTATCGTCCCCACGGAGACTTCGCGGGTCTTCGCCACTTCGTCGACGCTCTTCCCGAGGCCGATCTCGCGGGCGACGGACGCTTCCGCAGGGGTGAGGTCGTAGAGGCCAGCAAGAATGCCTTCGTCGACCGTTGCCTCCTTCGACAGGGGCGTGATGGCCAGCAGCAGATCGGCTGCATTGAAGATGTCGTTTGCGGCTCCGGCTATTGGAAGCGCGTGGACGACCATTGCAAGCTGATCCTCCTGTGCGGCGATCGGGAAGGAGCCGCCGTATTTGGTGACGCCCGCTTCGAGCAGCGACTCCCAGCGGAAGTCGGCTGTCTTCTGGTCGATGACCAGCCGATGTCGACAGTCGCGCATGGTATTCGGGATCAGGCGTTGGAAACTCTGATTGGCTACGACCAGCCGACCGTTCTTGAGGGCGCCAGCCCAAATGCCAAGCGCTTCCATTGCGTCGATCGTCGACTTGATCTGCTCGAACTTCAGCCGCGACGCCAGGAGAGCGGCGCGAGCGAGGTGTGGCCTTATCTCCGTCAGCGATGCGGTGACCGTGCTCGGGAGCGGGCCTTCCTCGAAACTGCGATGGATCGAGAGCTTGATGATATCTCCGGAAGGTGAAGTTATGCCCGTTCCGGCATGCCAGAAGCATCCATGCGGTCGCATGAAGCCCTGATAGTACTCGCTCGCCATCATTTCCTCGTAGGTCATGATGTCCGTATCCATCAGGAATCGCGGTTCAGAGAATCTGCGGGTTCGCTCCTTGCTCAGGAGATATGGATTCTTTGAGCCCCAGTTCTCTGCGATGTAGACCTTCATCTTCGGAACGGCGGAGTCGTTCCCGATCCAACGAAAATCACCGTCCGGCGAGACGCCCATCAGAACACCGTCGTGGGCATGGCTGCGACGTGCCAGTTGATCGAGCAGTCCGCCACCCTTCCACAGTTCGGGAATGACTGCTGCTTCGTAGATCGATGCGATGAAATCCTGGTCCATCGGCGCCTCCGGTGCGACATTATCACAACGGTCAGCGCCCGGAAGCAACATGGTCGACGAGCAGCTACCTTCGATGGAGGTAGCCTCCCGGCGTGTGTGGGTTCAACGCGCTTGATACGGCCATCAGCTCGCCGAAAAGCGGTCGTTGTCTGTCGTCATGGCCCTCGACCTACAGGCCATCGCCGCCATGCGTCGCCGGATGCGGCGGACGGCACGTAAAGACACCCCTTTGAACGCATTGTACGATCTCGCCTGGACAAGGACGGTCTTCGCCACTGCATCCACTGTCTGCTTCCAGAAATGAAGTGGACGACGTCCAATACGCCTTTCCGGGTTGATGATCGCCTGTTCCTTGACGGCTACTATTTCGGGCTCTACACCCGCTTCAACATTCCAAAGTCTGGGACCAAGGTGGTCAACCAGCTCCTCGAATCAATCGTCAATGAAATTTCGTCAACTTGGCGCCTCGCCGCTCAGACTGTCAGAAATCGGGTATGGCGCCAGCCGCATTGGCGACCTCGGCAGTGTTCTGGATTGCGAGGCTGTTCTGGAAGCGGTCTGGGATTGCGGGATCCGCTATTTTGACACAGCTCCCGGATACGGGCTGGGGCTTTCCGAACGGCGGCTCGGCGACTTCCTCAGAACGCAGGAACGGTCGTCCTACGTCCTGTCCACCAAGGTCGGCAAGATCCTGACGCCGGTCGGTGGGCGTCCCTCGAATGTGATGCCTTTCGACATCGCGTACGACTACTCCTATGAAGGCGTGATGCGCTCCTTCGAGTTCAGCATGGCCAGGTTGGGATTGTCATCAATCGACATTCTACTGGCTGATGATCTCGAGGCCCCTACCCTTGGTCGCGCGGACTATCGACGGCACCTTGCCAAGTTCCTTGAAAGTGGTGTCAAGGCGCTGGACGAACTAAAGGCGAATGGAGACATTGCCGCCTTCGGCATCGGCGTGAACGATGTCGGCGTATGCCTTGACGTAATGCAGCGGGCCAAGCTCGACTGCATCATGCTCACGGGCCGCTACACGTTGATCGATCGGACCGCCGGAACTCGTCTCTTGGGACTGTGCCAGCGAACACAAACGCCCCTGATCGTTGCAGGGATTCTGAACGGGGGAACGCTTCTTGAGGACAATGAAGAGCGTGACGTCTCGGATCCTCTAGCGCCTTTTGCGAAGACAGCGCAGGAAATCGCCCGGGAGTCAGGCGTCAACTTGGCAAGCGCCGCCTTGCAATTTCCTCTTGCGAATTCATCAGTCGCTTCCGCTTTGCTTGGAACCACCGATGCCCAACGTATCAAGGGCTTGGTGGCGGGGATCAAGGAGCCGATCCCTGATCACGTCTGGTCAAGATTCAATTCTGTGGCCCTCAACTAGGGGGGCCGGCGTCCAACACTCTGAATGCTTGTGGCGATGGCCGCAATCGCGGCTCTCATATATCCGCGACATCCAATTGACTTAATTGCGTTCTTTTACGTTCGTCGCTTGAGATTATCGAATTATCATGACGCTCACCGAGCTTTTCGCAGCTAACTGGAACTTTTCTCGCCGCCATCAGTTCTCCAACCGTAGCGATCCCAACACGCTGCAAGGACCAATGCATCGCCCAAATGCTGGTCCACAGTAGGCCCGGCGGGACCCCCTCCCTGCCGGGCTTTCGCTTTCTCATCGCAGGGAACCTAAAGCACGCTCAGCAGTTCTGGGAATGCGATGACCATTCAGCCATTCAGCCGGTCAGCGCAAGCTGGAATCCAGTCCCAACTAGTGACCAGCCCAATGAAAGGCTCGGCGCGTGATGTGCCGGGCCTTTTCCATTTCAGATGTGTCCCGGGGCGCCGGGATCTTGCACTTTGAGCTCTTCACATCGCGCTTGTATCCTGAAGTCTTCAGCAATTTGGGGCGACACCGATGAAGCGCATGTTTCTTCTGGCCGCTGCGCTGGCTTCAGTTACTGCCCTTCCCGTCAGTCACAGTGCAGTGCCCCAAAAAGAGTTTGCAGGCTATGGTGCCGTGCGATGAGTTCTAGCTGCGGATTGCGTGCCCATCGAAATAGAGATCGTAGGCAAGCATGAAGACATTGCCGACATGCAGCTTTCCCTTCGCGACCACATAGTGGGTGCTGAAGTTTACCGAAGTGGTGGCATTTCCTCGTCGGAGTCCGGCGCTTCACCGTTCAGAATGGTGGCTGGTCGCCGAGTAGGCTAGAGGCCTGGCCAGGTTACTGGCCCCATGCGCTGAAAATATTGGCACAAGGTGCCCGGTTGGCGGTGAGGCATCTCTCGTGGTGAGCGTCCTTTGCATGGTTCACGGCCGCGGGCACTTGCAAATGAGGGTCGAACCGCGCACCGAACATGACGGGTCTTTCACAGGTGTCCACTGCGATAGTTCTGTAGAAAAGGTGGCTTTCAGGAAGTCCTGAATGTCATCCTGAACAGGACTGACGTCGCGTGGAATGCTGAAGCAATTCCTCCCAATTTGACCGGATGTGAAGCCCAGATGGTCAAACGTGGTCCAGCCTCCGGCCTTTTGGAGAAGGGTGTCTCCCTTAAACGCTGGCGAAAGGACGGCGGTTTCAATCTTCCTCAACCTGGCGGGATCCTCGTTGCAAAACCAGTTTGGATTGTCTTCTTGCCAACTCTCCACCGTGCAATTGGCCCCGGCGTATACGCTCGCAACGGTATTGCCTGATGCATCGGCCTCATTCACATCAACTATCTTGAGAAGATCCGGCCAGGTGGCCTCCAAGCCCGTATCGAAAACTCGAACCATCTTGAGCGTCCCGTTGCGAAACTCTCCCTTAAGGTCAATTCCATCGGCAGCCAACTCGTCAACGATGGACAGAAAATCTGGGCGTGAAAGCCCATTGACTGAAAGGAGGCTTATGTTCTCCTTCACCCCACGGATATGTTCGAACTTTTTGCTCCTGAGCGCCCTTATGATCCGAAGCGTAGATTCTGCACCGCGTCTTTTGACGCCACCGACGGCGACAGCATAGGCACCCGAGGAACGACCGGCGAAATAGTCCCATCCCTCTTGGTTCGCGCCATTCTCCATCAGCAGGTCAATCAAACGATCATCAGCCTGCGTCAGCAAAGCTTCCTTTAAAAAGCTCCGCTTGAACCGCCCGTCAGCATATCCATTTCCGTCAACGTTTCCGCGACGTAAGATCGTGCGAGCGACAAGAAAATCATTCTTCCCGATGGCCGCCATCAAAGCGCGACCATCGTCAGTAACAGGATCTGCGACCGCAACCTTTGGCAATCCGCAATCAAGAAAGAACGCCAAAGCGACTGCGATCAAATGCGGCCATCGTCGCGTGATAGGTCGACGAGCGACAATCATGTCCCACCTTGAACTAGGCTCTTTCCCCGCTGTCGCCCGCTCGCCTGTAGATTGCCTCTATGGAAACTGTCGCGGGATTTGTCGAGGTTCTGGATTGTGCGGACAAATCTACATCAAGGCTACGCCCTAGGAAATGCTACAAAACTTCGTGTTCGTCGGCTTGGCTGTCGCCGGGAGCCTCGCAACCAGTTTCATCCGGGCATCGAGCACTGCGTTCGGCGGCATACTTTTCATGTGTCGAATTCACACGGATGCTCAGCGCGCGGCCTCGCAGCCTAACAGTGGCCGCCTATAAGCGTCGAATATTTCGCACGAACTGAACGAAGCTACGTTTTCTTCTTCCGTTGCGTGGCATCTTTGAAAGGATTCCGGCACAACAGATCGCGGGGATAGAACTCGCGGAGTTCGAGGCATCACTGGACGACGCGAGAGACGCTGCGGCCTTGAAATTCATGGTGGATGCCGTTTTGCCATTGCTGACTGCCTCCGGCATCCGCGCTCCGTAAAGCTCGGCTAACCCGCGCCGTCAATTGCCACCGGCTGCGACCAGAACCGGATCGCGCCGGAAGTCCTCATGAAATAGCCGCTTGAGGTTCTCGATCTTTGGAAGATCGTTGATCACGATATACGGGTAGGTCGGATTGTTCGTCAGAAAATTCTGATGATAGGCCTCTGCCGGATAGAAGCTCTTGCCTGGCTCGATCTTGGTGACGATCGCAGCATCATAGACGCGGGCATGGTTCAACTGGTCGATGTAGGCTTTGGCGACCTTGGTCTGCGCGTCGGTCTGCGGGAAGATCGCCGAGCGATACTGGGTGCCCGTATCCGGCCCCTGGCGATTGAGTTGCGTTGGGTCGTGCGCTACCGAAAAGTAGATCTGTAGCAGATGGCCGTAGGTGACCTTACTTGGATCAAAGACAACCTCCACGGATTCAGCATGCCCCGTCGAGCCCGTGCTGACCGTCTCGTACTGTGCCGAGGACTGCGGGCCACCGGCGTAGCCCGAGGTCGCGCTCACGACCCCTTTCACATGCTGGAAAACGCCTTGGACGCCCCAGAAGCAGCCTGCGGCGAGAACGGCGGTTTCGGACGCGGCGCTGACCGGCTCGTCCTCGACCGGCGCCGGGATCACCGTTGCCTCCTCCGTGGCCGACGCCGGCAGCACCAAACAGGCGCCGACACTCGAAAACACCGCCGCGCCGAGAATAATGAGACGCAAAGAACTTCCTGCTTTCTTGTCAGAAATGTGCATCGTAGCGATCTCCTCTAGCCAAATGTAAACGCATAAGCTTGGACACCTGGATCCAAGAACCGAATTTCAAACGTGTGGTCCGCGACCGATCCGGCCTCGCGCACGGGTCGATAGAGCCGCTGACCTGTCACCGTACCGTTTCCTTCCGAGTCGATATCGACACCATGGCTGTCACCCGGACGCTTGCCGTCGATCATCACCTCGGTTTTCCGTCCGCTCCCGGCCGGAGCACCAGATGCAGGTCTCGGGCGTGGAAGCGGTAATAGATGCTGCCGTTCATATCGTTCAGCCCAGTCTTCTGCACCGACGGTCCAATTTCCAGTCAGGCCCCATTCATTCAGCCGCGGTAGTAAGGCGGCCGTACTCATTGGCCCGTACCGCCCAACCGCCACCAACCGCAGCAAGTGTGCTACGGCCGCAAAGGTCGCTGCCATACCAACGAGCACTGGAAGCATGCTGCGAAGGAAGGGCTGGCCTACGCGCGCGAAAACGAAAGGCAATACCGGCAATATACAGGGACTGACAATCGTCAGCGCAACGCCGAGATAGGCAAGGATGAAAAGGAGCATAAGTCTATCTCGCAAGCATCAGGCCGGGTGAAAAGTCATGGCAACGCCGTTCATGCAGTATCGCAGCCCCGTCGGCTTTGGACCGTCGTCGAAGACGTGGCCGAGATGGCCGCCACAACGGCTGCAGTGAACTTCGGTACGCACAATGCGCCCTGAACTGTCCTGGCTAGTCGATACCGCCCCCTTGAGCGGTGCCCAGAAGCTTGGCCAGCCGGTGCCGCTTTCGAACTTCGTGGTCGAAGAGAAGGCATTCTGATCGCAGCCCGCACAGGCGAAATTGCCCTTGCGGTGTTCGTTCAACAGTGGGCTGGTGAAGGGATACTCGGTCCCCTCCTGCCTCAGCACAGAGTACTGGTCGGCCGTGAGAATCTTTCTCCACTCTGCATCGGAATGTGAGACAGGGAAGAATTGCGCCGCGACTGCTTCTCCGTCATCGCAGCCAAAGCGCGATGCCACGACAGAGAGCCCCACACTAAGAAACAACAGACGTCTGGTAAACATATTCGCTTCTCCTAACCTAACGTGACACACTAGGTCCGCTTGCTTGGAGCAATATATTCCACTGAATATACTACTTACCGGAACTACGTGAGAAAGCCCGACCTTGTTACACACATGATGGTGAAAACACCGAAACGTGAAGGCCCGCTTAGTCCTCGGCTGCGGACTAGACAATCACCGCCAGGAAGCTCGCGAGTGGCGGCGGCGTCATATGTCGTAATGAGTGTCGTCATATCCGTAAGGCGCTGCCTCTGTCGACGCTTCTCCGGCGCCACTTGTCGAAGGCCCGCAGTGGAATCTTGACCTTACGGCACCCTATGGCGACGCCCGACAAGAAACGGTTCAAATAGCTGAATGCGCTTGGCCATTAGAAGCTTCGCTCCACTAACGGCAAAAACATGCTCGGAGCTGTCTGACGCATGGCCGCCTGTCAGGGCAGTTGGTCTTCGCAGACTTTTTCTGTAAGTATGGCAGCCCTCGAAATGTTTCCCAGGATACAGAATGCTTCGCCTCTCCGAGCTAGCCAAAGGTGATTTCCTAGCTTTGGATATTGAAGGTGACGGTAACAAAAACCAGCGGCCCGTAGAGATTTCCGTTTGCGAGTTTAGTCACGGTGCGTTCGTGCGAGAGCACCATTGGCTGATCAATCCCGAGCGCCCGATTAGCTATTTCGCGAGAGTGAAGCACGGGATTGGAGACCGAAAGGTGCGATCTGCCCCGAAATTCACGGAAGTCAAAGAGGAGATTGCAAACTTTCTGGCCGGGTCGTTGTCGCCCACGATATGACTGGCGACTTGCTTATGCTCGGCGAAGGTGACCCATCGATTATCGAATTCCCAGCACGGATAATTTGCACCTACCGTATGGCAAAGTGCGCCCTTCCCGCGCGGCAGCCCGTGACGCCGGGCGTCACAAGTCTGAGTGCATGGCTAGGCATCGACCGAGAAATGCCAGACGGCCTAAGGCGGAAAACAGTCCATTCGAGCTCGCTCGACGCGTGGCGGACGGGAAAGATATTTGTGGCGCTGGCGGGCAAGTTGCCCCCTGACGACAGGACTCAGGAGATGCTCTGCCGGCAATTTTCGCTCAGCGTCAAATCACTTGAGGCAATCCAGTCGAAGTTGGCAAACCGCGCGATGTCGGCTTCGAGTGCCCAAATTACCTAGTGGATGGCCAGCGAGGTTGGAGCGTTAACTCTCGTCGAAAACAGTCCGACGTAGGTACCGATCAGCATTGCTGCGATGTCCTCAGCACTACGATAGCCGTCGTTGTAAAATTCTATCGCCGCGCTGGATAGCACGTTCGACGCCCTCTCATCAGGGCTCTCCTCGTAGTAAAGAAACCACGCCCGAACGGCTTTGGACATCGTTCTGAAATCGAGCTCGCCGTTTCGCTGCATTGCACCCTCCTTGACTAGCCAAAGGCTTTCTTCGCAGTGCACTTTCTGCGACGTCATGGAGCTGAAGCCATTGACGACGAGATCGCGCGCAGTGCGGTCAGACTCCCTCGGCCGCACCTTCCAGCCAGTCTCATCTTTGAGAACGTCCACATTAAGGCGGGCGCTGATACCGCAACTAACCTTCCAGTCCTAACAGACCAATCGGACATGTCCGCGACAGCTCTAGAGCTGCAAGAACACAGTCGTCGACGTCCAGGAAGGTTGCCTTACCGCCCTGCCCTTGCCAGCGACCTTGCGATGTCGACGATGTCGTCGCGGCCAGCGGTTGGATCTTCCTTGCTCCAGGCGATCCCAAGCCCGATCCGGAAGTCGATCCCGCTTACCTTCTTCAGTTCAAAGCCGCGATTGGGAAGATCAAGCGTCCATTCCGGTGCAAAGCCGATGCCAAGCCCGGCAGAGACCAGTGACACCAGCGCATAGGTGTCATCGCAGCTGAAGGCAATGTTGGCGGTGAGGTCGTATTCGGCGAACTTCTCATTGAAGTAGCGCTCCGTTGTATAATCGCATTCCATCCGTCAAGAGGGGTTGAGCATGCGGTATCCTCACCGGGTTGAAGGAAGGCAACGCGGCGCAATCCGAATTGTCGGTTTGGCCCTCAGCGGCCATGTCCTTCAGAGCTGTCCAGTGCT